>CAZJYC010000019.1:0-40132 GCA_964550165.1 uncultured Eubacteriales bacterium | reverse complement strand
GAATCCCTTGGTGGTGGGTGGGAGGGTCTTTGGCAAGGAGGGATGGAAACCAGCGCTTTTAAAGCCGGCTTTTATCATCATATGTTTTCACGGAAAAAAAGATGCTTTTGATATCCCCTCCTCTTTGACAATCCTTGGGAATTGGATAAAATATCTATTCCTTGAAAGGCAGAAATTTTTAAAATTTTTTAAACTCTCAAGGAACCGCATAGCTCCGAATATGATCATCAAAAAGATAGAACTCCAAGGATTCAAATCCTTTCCTGAAAGAACAAAAATCCTCTTCCACCCGGGAATTACCTGTATTGTCGGGCCCAACGGCACAGGAAAAAGCAATATTGTCGATGCCCTGCTCTGGGCCCTGGGCGGCCAGCGGATGAGGTCTCAGAGAGCGGAAAGGAGCGGAGACGTCATCTTTAACGGCAACCAAAAGAAAGCGCCTTTGGGAATGGCCGACGTGAACCTTTACCTGCAGGATGACGAGGAGGAGCTGATCATCAACCACAGGCTTTTCCGCTCCGGAGAAAGTGAATACAGACTCGGCGGCAAAATGGTCAGGCTGAAGGATATCCAGGAATCCCTCTGGAAAAGGGCAGTCGCTGAAAAAGAATATTTTGTGATCGAGCAGGGACAGATCGGTCTCTTTCTCAACTCCAAGCCAACCGAGAAAAGACTGCTGCTGGAAGAAGCGGCAGGAACGGCCTACTACAAGGACAAGAAAAAGCAGGCCCAGAATAAACTCGAAACGAGCGAACAGAATCTCATCAGGCTGGAAGACATCATCGCTGAAGTCTCCAAAGCCAAAAATTCTCTCAAACGGCAGGCGGCAGCAGCCATCCGCTATAAAAAATTAAGGGAGAAGATTCGCCAGCTGACATCCCTCCACTACCGAAGAAAAATCTCTATTCTTGAGACAAATCTTCAGGAAATCATAAAGCACTACGAGAACTGTCTGAATCAAGAGGCGAGCGCCATCTCACGGCTCAAATCCGAGGAGAAGAGCCTGGCCAATAAAAGAACAGAGGTCTGGAACCTGGAAAAATCGATCAAAGACGACCAAAAAGGCCTGTTCACCCAAAAATCCGAGCTTGCCCGGATGGAGACTGACAGAGAAAAGGAAGAAAGAAGGGTCGAATTTTTCAGGGAGAAAAAGAAAGAGGCGGCCGAAGACATAGACGACATTAAGCTGGAGCTTCAGCAACTGGAAAAAGAAAACGAAGACGCTCGAAAAAGTCTTGAGCTCCTCGGCCAGTCTTTAAGAGAAAAACAGAAAGCCCTGGAAGAAGCAGAAAAAGCAAGCCAGGAATCGCAGGAAGAACTGTCTTCGAGCGGAGAAAAGATGAAAACATTGAGAAGCGAACATTTTCAGAAGCTTTCCGATCAGACCGAAGCCCTCAACGAAAGAGTCAAGCTTGAAAAGGAAAAAGAGCTTCTCCTCCGCCAGGAAGAGAAGCTCCGCGCGCAGCTTTTAGAAGAGCGAATGCTTTTCGAGGACAAAGAGAAAAAACTTGAAGAAGAAACACAGGAGCTGTCTCTGAGTCAAAAGCAGGAAGAGGAGAAAAAAAGGACAATCGAAGCCCTTCAAAAAGAGCTGAACGGCATTCTTGCTTCCATCGAAGACGTTCAAACCAAAATCTCCGAACTGGAAGGAAAAAAAGAGGATGAGGCTCATCATCTTCAGGCCTTGGAAAGGCTTGAGAAAAAAGAAAGAGGCACGGATGTTTCAGAGGATATTCCCAAAGCTCTTGGCTATCTCGCGGATTTGATTGAAACAGACGCAGAATATGCTCCCCTAATAGATATTTTCTGGAAGGAAGAGGCAAAAGCCATGCTCATTCGTGCTCAGGACCTTCTGGCAATTCTGGAAAATAAAGACATCAAAGGCCGCTTTCTCCTCCTCTCCTCCCTGAAAAAAGAAGAACCAGCCTCTAAGATTCTTCAGGAGCCTCAAGTCCTGGGGCTTTTCAAGTCTTATCTCCGGCCGAGCCCGAAAATCAAGGACCATCTTTCTCATCTCCAGGAAGCAGCCATTGTCAAAGACATGAAAAGTGCCATCCAGCTCTGGCTTCGTTTTCCCTCTTTGAACTACCTCACTCTCCAGGGAGACCTGATGCTTGCGTCCGGGCTGCTCGAGCTTGGGCAGAAAAAGGAAGGAATTTTCGCCTTAGCCAAGGAGATTAAGAAAATCAAAGAGACGATCGCCGCCATCGAAAAACAGATCGAGCCTTTAAGCCTTGAGCACCAAGAAAAAAGCTCAGCCAAGCAAGGGCTCCAACAGGAAATGGAGACCGAAACCGCACTTCTGGGTCAGATTCAAGAAAAAATTGAAGATATCGAAAAGGAAGTCCGTGTCGACCAAATAGAAAAAGATAAAATCAAAACTCGCCTTGACCTCCTCCAAGACGAGCTGGGGACACTCGCCAAAGACCGAGACGCGCTGACCAAGACAATAGAAGATGTGTCTATCCGGGCAAAAACTCTAGAAGCTGAAGAAAACTCCCTGAAGAAAAATCTCGAAGAGATCGAGAAAGAAGGAGCATCGCTCCGAGAAAAAAACGAGGAGCGGAAGAAGAACTTCTTCGAATCCAAAGCCAGCATCAGCCTCATCCAGGAGAAAACGAGCAACCTGAACAGCCATCTTCAAGAACAAAAGCGCAGACAGGAATCTCTGGAGAGAAAAATTGCTTCGCTTCAGAATGAAATCCAAAAATGCGAAGAAGAAGAAATCCAATGTCAAAAGAATATCGAAGTCCTCTCAAAAAGAACACAAAGCCTCGAAGAGGAAGGAAAAACACAGGAAGAAGAGCTGGCTGCGCGGGAATCTCATCTTCAACAGATGAAAAAAGAGCAGGAGGATATGGAAAAGTCGGTTGAGCAGTTAAGGGAAGACGTCGAAGCGAAGAAGGAAGAGAGGGTGAAACGGGAGATCAGCAAAGCTGAAGCTGAGCGAGATCTGGTCAATCTGGAGGAAAGCTGCTGGCAGGAGCTTAAAAAAACTCTCCAGGAGGTCAAGGATGAAATTCCCGAAGAGCATATTCAGGAGACAAAAACTGAGGAAAAGCTGGCAGAGGCTGAGGAGGAGCTTCAAAAATACAAATCTGTCAATCTGATGGCCGAGGAAGAGTATCTCATCCAAAAAAAGCGCTACGATTTCCTCATGCAGCAGAAAAAAGATTTGAGAGAATCCATCGACGCAACCAGGGAAGCGATCCAGAAAATCGACGAAGAGAGCAAGAATCAGTTTGTGACGGCTCTGGCTGAAGTGAACAGAAGCTTGCAGGAAGTCTTCTCGATTCTGTTCAACGGCGGCAGCGCAGAGTTGAAGCTCGTCGACCCGAACGATCCTCTGGAAAGCGGCGCAGAAATCAGCGCCCAGCCGCCTGGAAAAAAGGTCCAGAGCCTGTCCCTGCTTTCAGGCGGAGAAAAGAGCTTGACCAGCCTGGCTTTCTTTTTTGCCCTCTTCCGCTACAAGCCAACGCCCTTCTGTGTCCTGGATGAGGTGGATGCAGCCCTTGACGACGTCAATCTGGCAAGGTTTCTGGAGCTGATGAAAAAAGTCAAAAGTCAAACCCAGTTCATCATCATCACGCACAACATCAAAACCATGGAAGTGGCTGACTACATCTACGGCACAACCATGGCCGAGCCCAATATCACCAGCCTTTACTCCGTAAAGCTTGAGAAAAAAGAGGGCAGTTCAAAAAACATTTGAAAGTTTTTAAAAGAATTGAAAAAATAGAAAGGCTTTATTACAAGGATTAGCCTATTCCGCTCAAGAGCTTATTGTGATGTGCGCTGCGGAAACGATGAACTCGTAAGGAGGATTTAATGTCAATCTATCTCTATATCATCCTTGCCTATCTTCTCGTCCTCACCGGCTTTAATTTCTACCGGGCAAAACGCATCAAAAGCCAGGAAGACTTCATGGTCGCTGGCCGCAAGCTCAACCTGACCATCATGATCTTTACGCTCATCTGCACCTGGATCGGCTCCGGAACGTTTATCGCCGGTGCCGAGTATGCCGCCCGCGCAGGTTGGTCTTCGCTCTGGCTTCCCGCCGGTGCCTGGCTGGGCATCATCCTCATCTATTTCCTGGCTGGCAAAATCCGTACCTTCGGCCAGTACACCATCGGCGATATTCTGGAAGTCCGCTACGGCAAGTTCGCGCGCCTCTTCGGGGCCATCGCCTTGATCATCGCCTTTACCACCATCGTCTCCTACCAGTTCCGGGCTGGCGGCTACATCCTCAACGTGGTGACCAACGGCTCGGTGTCGGTCGAGTTGGGACAGACGATCGCCGCCCTTTTCGTCATCCTGTTCACGGCGCTGGGAGGAATGGTAGCCGTGGCCCACACCGACCTTCCCAACGGAATCATCATCTTCCTCGCCTGCTGCGTGGCTTTGCCTTTCATCATAATCTTCAGCGGCGGCGTCCAGGCCGCGCCAGCCGCGCTACCCGCGCAGCACTTTGCCGTTTTTTCAGCCGACTTCGGCCAATATCCTGCGCTCAAGGCTGTCGGGTTTTTCCTGGCCACGATGCTTCTTTTGATGGGCGTCCAGTCCATGTACCAAAAATTCTACTCGGCCAAGTCGCCACGGGAAGCCAAGCGCGCTGTGGCGATCTGGATTATCGGCACGATCCTGGTCGAGACGCTGGTGGTGGGAATCGCCATCTATTCGGCAACCTCCCACTGGACTGAGATCAAAACCTTTGAAATAGCCGGAACCGTGAAGTCCGAAGTTGCCACAAACAAGCTTCCAGCCACAGAGGCTCTGCCAAGAGCGCTTGCCCTGGCTCAAGAGTTAGAGGTCGGCGGGAACGTTAAGCCCGGGCAAATGACCGAGTTGACGCAGAAATTGCAGGATACGTTTGCTGCCGCAGACACACCCCAGAAAGTCGCGGCCATGCCAACCACCGGAATCGACCCGGCCTCAGTTGTGCTAATCGCAGCCAAGGACATTGGCTCCATGGGCGGTGCCGGCCTTCTTGTCGGCCTGCTGCTCCTCGGCGCAGCCTGTGTCGTTGTCCTCTCAACAGGAATGAACTACCTCCTCTCCCCTTCGACCAATATCATGCGTGATATCTACCAGAGGTTCATGAAGTCGGATACTGACCAGAAGAGACTTGTGGCCCTACAAAAAGTTTTCATCGTTATCCTGGGGGTGTGCGCTTTCCTGATGATCTTCATCCCTACTGTCCTTCATTCGCGCATCTCGGTGCTCCGCTACGCATATTTTGCCTACACTATGTATGGAGTGGCTATTACGCCAGCACTTATCGCAGCGCTCGCCTGGAAACGAGCTACGCGCTTGGGTGGAATATCCTCCATCGTTTCGGGGGCCATCATGGCGCTCGTCTTTGAGCTTGTCATTCCCAACGCTTTCCCCTCTGTGCTCAAGGGCGGCGACCCGTGGGGTATCCCCAGCATCTACCCGGCCCTTGCCGTCTCTCTCCTTTTCTTAGTCGTCGGAAGCCTGTTGACCAAGAAGCCGAGCCCAGAGCAGCTTGAAACATTCTTTCCGGCTAAAAACTAATGCAAACGCAATAATAAAATTGTCCGACATTTAATGCGTTTGTATTAATTCCAAGGAGGATCCTTTGAGAACAGGAATTGTCAAAGACTTGCGGTACATGGAGCATGACATGGGTGCTTTCCATGTCGAAACTCCGAAAAGAATAGAAGTTATCTATAAAATGCTGGAAAAAGAGATTTCGTTTCCTTATCTCGAGATAGAGCCGCGTCCGGCAAAAGAAGAAGAAATCCAGATGATCCATTCTCCGGCCTATGTCAGCCTCATCAAAGAAACTTCAGGCCAAGCGCGAGTCCGCCTTGATCCTGACACAGCAACTTCACCCCGTTCCTATGAAACCGCCCTGCTGGCTGCAGGCGGACTGCTCAAAGCCGCGGACCTGATCATGGAGGGAAAAATCCAGAATGGCTTTGCCCTCGTCAGGCCGCCAGGCCATCATGCCGAGGCCGGGCGGGCCATGGGCTTCTGCCTTTTCAACAATGTCGCTATCGCCGGCGAATATTTAATAAGAAAACATGGCCTCGAGCGAATCCTGATTGTCGACTGGGACCTTCACCACGGGAACGGAACTCAACATTCTTTCTACAGCCGGAATGATGTTCTCTATTTTTCAACCCATCAATTCCCTCACTATCCGGGAACAGGATACTGGGACGAAACCGGCTCTGGAGACGGCGAAGGTTTCACTGTGAATGTGCCGCTCTATGCGGGCAAGACCGACGAAGACTATCTTTATGTCTTCAGAAAAATCCTTGCTCCGATCGCCTCTCTTTACAAGCCAGAGTTCATCCTGGTCTCTGCCGGTTTCGACATTTACAGAGGCGATCCGCTCGGCGGAATGTTGATCAGCGAGGAGGGATTCGGCGCCTTAGCCGCTGAACTTCTCTCCCTGGCTCACGGTTTTGCCAAAGGCAGGATTCTTTTTACCCTGGAGGGAGGGTATGACCTTCAGGGCCTTCGAGAAGGCATCAGGAACGTCTTGCTTCAGCTTGCCGGCCAAGCCAAAAAGCCCAAGATAGAGGAAAAAATCTCCTCAGCGACAGAAGCAGAGCTTGCGCCTGTCTTTAAAACACAGAAGAAATACTGGGCGTTGACTCCTTAGCCTGTCAAAGCCCTGAATCAAGCCTTTCATCTGATTATTGTATACTACATACTGCAATCGTCATATTTTTAGGACAAAAAACGGGCAAAAGACAGAGCTTTTAAGGGAGAGAAATTGGCATAGCATTTGCATTAGGGTATAATGTGAACAATCCAAAAGGAGAAGAAAAATGAAAAAAATATTCGGTATATTGGCAGCAGTTCTTTTCCTTATGATTGCCCTGAATGCAGAAGAAGTGCGCCCGTACACGAACAATTCCTTTGCCCGGCTGAGCTATTTGACGGGAAATGCCTATATCCAGAGAGCGGCTGAACTCGGCTATGAAGAAGCTGAAGTCAATCTACCCATTTCTGAAGGCGACCGTTTAGGCACAACCGACGGAAGGGCAGAGGTTTATCTGGGAAAAGGCAACTATATCCGGTTGGACAACAACACAAAAGTCGACTTCATAACTATGCCAAAAAAAGATGGTAACCTCACCCGGATTAAAATCTGGGCAGGCAATGTCTATCTCCGCGTGAACTCCTTGGCAGAGGAAAAGAATATTGAAATTCATACCCCTGATATCTCCATTTATGTCCTGGACAAGGGGCTTTACCGAATCGATGTCAGGGAGCAGAATGAGACAGAAATTTTCGTCTTTAACGGGATGGTCGAAGCTGCCGGGGAAACTGGCTCTGCCCTAGTTAAAGATGGTCAGAGACTCGAGGTTTCTAACGCAAGATTCACCTCCCGGCCCAGTCGGTTTCAGGCAGTGGCAGAGGACAGTTTCGACAGATGGAGCGAGCACAGGGACAGCCAGATCCGCAGGCGTCTGGCCAGGGCTTACCTGCCCGAAGAGCTGGAAGACTTTGAGTACGAACTGGCGGAATATGGCGAGTGGGTTTATATTGCTCCTTATGGCTATGTTTGGGTTCCCAATCAGGCCGACTCAGGCTGGCGTCCTTATTATCACGGCCGGTGGACATGGATGCCTCTTTGCGGCTGGACATGGATTCCCTATGAGCCGTGGGGCTGGTGCACTTTCCATTTTGGCCGCTGGCATTGGATGTATGGCATGGGCTGGTACTGGATTCCCTCTCCTATCTGGGGTCCTGCCTGGGTCAGCTGGTACTGGGGTTATGACTACTTCGGCTGGGCTCCCCTAAGCTACTACGGCTATCCGGTGGTTGTCATCGACAACGTCTTCTACGGCCGGTATTACGGCGATTATCCCTTGAGTTCTCGTGCCCTGACCGTTATCCACAAGAATCAACTCAAAGCTCGGAATGTCTCCTCTGTGGCCCTCAGTCAGGAATCTGTAAAAAGCATTGGAAAAATCTCCCTCTCCAGCCAAAGTCCGTCCCTGAGACCTTCGACCAGCCAGGTTTCCGTCGAAAAGCTCGGAGACAAAAAGTTTATCCTGAAGAAAATGGACAGCCCGCCTGAAACAGGACAGGTTAAAAGCCTGGATCGAACCGGAACCAGGAAGCTTGAGCCCGGTGATTCAAAAGAGCCAGGGAAAGCGATTCAAAGACAGGAATCTCAAGAAGAGAGGAGAATCATCAAAAAACAATCCCCCTCGTCCGACTCAAGGAACATAATCAAGAAAAATGCTCTCGGCTACCCTTCTTCTCCGAATATCAGCATTAAAAATTATAAAAGAAAAATAGAAACCAAAAAGTCGAGCTCTGGACTCAGCCAGATCTACAAATACATCTCCGGGTCAAAGACCAAAGAAACGTCTTCTTCCAAATCCTCTCAAGGTTCCTCGTCAAAAAGAATAAGCTCCGGCTCGAGCTCCAAGTCTTCGGCTGCATCCCCCTCACGCAGTTCTTCTTCCTCCCGCTCTTCGTCCTCCGGCTCAGGCCGGGTGAAAAAGAAAGGCTGACAATCAATCCTCTCTCTTCTTTACCAGCTCGTAATAATCAAGAATCATCATGTGGTCTTCAGGTGTGCAATACCGGGTTGGCTCAGTTCCGGGCAGGAATACTTCGACCATAGTGTACTGACAGAACGGCCCGGCAAGCAGGCCAGTCTTTCTGTCAATCTCCACAAAAGAGAGGTTGGGAGAAACCTCGAATTCCTCCATGACGGGAATTCCTTCGTCGTTCTCTTCTAGCGCTTTCTTCTTATCCTCGATCACCTTTGCGAAAAAGTGCTTCCAGAGCGGAAGCGCAGCCACTGCTCCAGACCAGCGCTCTCCTATGGTCACTCTTCCATAATGGCCCACCCAAACGCCGGCGCAAAGAGAGGGGGAGAAACCGATAAACCAGGCATCGGCAAAATCATTCGTTGTCCCTGTTTTCCCGGCAAGAGGCCACTGCAAATCTCTTGCCGCTTGCCCCGTTCCCCTCTGGATCACACCCTGAAGAAGGGAGGTCATGAGATAAGCGACCTGGGGAGAGATAACTTCCTCAGATTCTACCTTATTATCTTCGAGAACATTTCCTTCCTTATCTTCGATACGGGTGATGAAATAAGGCTTCATCCGGACACCCTTATTGGGGAAGGTGCAGAAAGCGGAGACAAGTTCGATCATCCTTACTTCAAAAGAGCCCAGGGACAGGGAAAGATAGGGATAGATTGTCGATGTAATCCCGAATTTCCGGCAGTATTCAACTCCCTTTTGAGGAGAAATAAAATCGAGAAGCTTGGCGGTGACGATATTCCTTGACTCCTCCAAGCCTTTACGGAAAGTCACTGCGCCCTTGTATTTTCCGTCATAATTTGGGGGAGACCAGGGCTCTCTTGACCATTTATCGATAAAGTCTGTTGGCTCATCGATGATGATGTAGGCGGGCGTGAAGCCATTCTCGAGAGCTGCCGTATAGAGTACGGGTTTGATGGCTGAGCCGGCCTGCCTCATGGCCTGGGTTGTGTTGTTCCATTCACTCCTCCCAAAGTCATAGCCGCCGACCATGGCTTTGATCTGACCCGTCTGAGGCTCGATAGCCAGAAGGGCGGCTTCGAGCAAAGGCTCCTGGTCGAGAGAGACGAGCAGCTCCTTTTTTTCCTCGTCGATAGTGTTGATTTTGACGTGGATAACGTCTCCCTTTTTGATGAGCCGAGTCAGGTTTTTCGTCCCGGTCCAAGCAATATCGCTGTTGTTCAGAGTTCCTTTGTAGTCCTTCACTTTGACAGAGGCTTCCTTGTCCGTAACTGACAAGACGACTGCCTCGACAAGTTCTCTTTCATGAAAGGAGGGCACCACCCAACTTACAAGAAAATTTCTCTCCAGTTCATCAAGGTTTTCGATGCCTTCTCTGACTAGGTTCCGCTTATCATTCCTCCAGCCCTGTATCTTGTCTAAATTGCGGAGGCCTTCCTGGACAGTCTCTTCCGCATATTTCTGGAGAATCGGATTCAGGGTTGTGTAGATTCTTAGCCCCCTCTGATAAAGGGCGTACTCGCCATAGTTATTGATAATATGCCTTCTTATTTCCTCTTTGAAATAGGCGGCAAACCCTGATTCCACGCGACGCAGAGGAAGGATATCCATCGGCTTCTTTCTGGCCTGATCAGCTTCCTCTTTGGTGATGTAGCCTTCTTCGGCCATGCGGCGGAGCACATGATTTCTGCGTCCAAAGGTTCTATCCCGGTTTACATCGGGGGAATAGTAGGAACCGCCCCGAAAAATGCCGGCGATCGTGGCCGCTTCCTCAAGGCTTAACTCCGAAGCTTTCTTCCCGAAGTAGAACTGGGAGGCAGCCTCAACTCCCCACGCTCCGCGGCCGAGATAAAACTGGTTGCAATACATGGTCAGGATTTCCTGCTTGGAATACTTCTTCTCAATCTGAAAAGCGAGAATGACCTCCTTGAATTTGCGGCGAAGGGTCTGTCTCCTGTGGAGCAGGAGCTCCCTGGCCAGTTGCATGCTGATCGTGCTTCCGCCGTGCGGCCTTCTCAATATCTTTCCTTTTAGGATGTCCTCTTTCATCGCCCGCAGAATTCCACGATAGTCGACTCCGTGATGACGGTAAAATCTGGGATCTTCGGTGGCAATGACCGCTTTCTTCAGTGTTTCGGGAATCTCCTCATAGGGAATTTCAATCCTCTTCTGCTCGGCAAATTCGCCGATGACTTCGCCTTGGTCAGAATAGATGTAGCTGATGATTTTGGGTTCAAAGTTCTCCAGCGCGGCTATCGAGGGGAGGTTCTGCATGATGGCGACATAGCCGCCCAGCAGAAATCCAAGGACGCAGGGCGTCAAGAAAAAGAGGATGAAAAAAGCGGCCTTGAGAATTCTTTTCTTGAGGGGCTTTTTCGCTTTTTTTTTCTGGTTGAGGCTCAGTTCGTCTTTCCTCGCGCCTCTTCGGCCAAAAGGCATTCTAATCTTGATCACGAACCTCTTCTGTAAGGCCATGAAAGAAATATAGCAGATTTATGGATTAATGGCTAGAGAGGCGAAGATATAGGCGAGCGCGATTTTTTCTATTTTTTTACTGATTTCTTGCTTGGGCTTCTGCCCGTCGATGTGAATGATATTTTTCCTTTTAAAGCTTTTAAATATTTTTCTCACCCTGATAAGATAGTCCTCCTGCTCAAATAGCCTGTCCTTCTTTTTCCGGTTTTCTATCCGTTCCAGGCCCTCTCTGGGATCGACGTCGAGGATAAAGACCAGGTCGGGTTTGACCGCGAACGCCTCATTCATTCTTTTGATCCGTTTTTGATCGATTCCTTTTGCCCCCTGATAGGCAATGGTCGAATAATAATACCTGTCCAGGATAACGACTTTTCTCTTCGCCAGGGCAGGTTTCAGGTTCTTCTCCACGTTTTCTTTTCTATCCTTCTGGAACAAATCCAGCTCTTCCTCTGGAGAGAGAGAATCCGGACAAAGAGCTTTCTTCTTGATTTCTTGCCCCCACCGGCTCCGCGACGGCTCACGGAAGTAGGCCACAACGAAATCCTTTTTCTTGAGCCTCTCCATGAGGATGGCAGCTTGTGTGGACTTGCCGGCCCCGTCAATTCCTTCAAAAACAATCAGAATTCCCTTTTTCAAATCCATTGTTCTCAGCGAAAGCATCTTTTTCAGTTGTGCAAAACTGAGTTATGGCTCAGGCTGGGTGTTTCGAATGCTTTTCTCAACAGCCCAGCCTGATCCTCTCTATATCACGTATTTGAGAACGCATCTATCTTAAATATTTGCGATGATAACTGTTATGGCTGTTTTATGCAACCTTTGTGGAAATAAAAAAGTTACAGTATGTAGGTCGATTGAATTTTTGGAATGAGTATGTTATTTTATTAATTCAAGTTAGGAGGAAGGAAGATGAAAAAAATCGTCTTTATAGCCCTGATCAGCTTCTTTCTTGGGATGCTTTTAGCTGGCATGGTCTTTGTCTATTTCCCTGAAAAGAACACCTCAAAAAGCTTTCTGAAGGAGCCTTCTTCCTCTTCACTCGCCGCCAACCTGTATGCCTCCCCTCTCGCTCAGGACAAGCCTGATTTAGATTTCGTCAAAATCGCCGATAAAGTAGGTCCTGCTGTTGTCCAGATTGTCGCCGAGAAAGTGGAGAAGAGAAGGGTTACGAGCTTCTGGGATGAATCGCCTTTTGAAGATTTCTGGGATAGATTTTTCAACATTCCGCGGGAAAGGGAAAGAGAATATCGCTCAGAAGTGCGGGGTGCAGGCTTCTTCATCAGTTCAGATGGATTCATTTTGACCAACAACCATCTCGTGGAAAATGCCGTCAGAGTCGCTGTCACAGCTCTTCAGGACAAGGAATACACAGCCAAGGTCATTGGAACAGACTCGCTAACAGACTTGGCTCTCTTGAAGGCTGACGACAAGAATTTTCCCTATGCTGAACTGGCGGATTCCTCTCAACTGCAAGTCGGAGAATGGGTCCTGGCCATCGGAAATCCCTGGGGGCTTCAGCATACCGTCACAGCTGGGATAGTCAGCTCAAAGGGAAGGCAGCTCGGCATCCCGGGCGTGCCCTACCAGGACTACATCCAGACAGATGCCGCCATAAATCCCGGGAATAGCGGCGGCCCCCTGGTGAACATGAAGGGGGAGGTTGTCGGAATCAACAGCGTCATCTATTCCCCATCGGGCGGGAATGCCGGCATCGGATTTGCCATCCCCTCCAGCCTGGCCAGAAAAGTCGTCAAGCATCTCAAGGAAAAAGGAAAGGTGGTCAGAGGGTACCTCGGAATTACGCCTCAGGCCGTCACCGAAGCAGACAAAGACAGCCTCAGGCTGAAATCCAGGATGGGAGCCCTGGTGGGGTCAGTCGAGCCCGGGACTCCTGCGGACAAGGCTGGATTGAAACCCGCTGATGTCATCGTTGCCATCAACGGGCAGCCGGTTGAGAATGAAAATGACCTGAGGTTCAAGATCGCCGAAATAGAGCCGGGAACAAAAGTGGAGCTCAAAATCGTCAGGGACGGGAAAGAGATGACTCTCACCGCAAAACTCACCGAACTGCCGTCAGGAGATGAGCAGGAAACAGCCGCCGTTCCGGGAAAAGACTTAGGATTCGACTTTACCTCCTTGACTTCCAGGCTCGCCAGACGGTACGGCTACAGGACTCAGGAAGGGGTTATCATCACGAATGTCCGCCGCTACAGCGCCGCTGACCGGAGCGGCCTCCGGAGCGGAGACATCATTCTTGAGGCCAACAGAAAAATTGTCCGTGAGACACAAGACCTGGAAGACATCATCGATAAACTCAAGGCAGGCGATACACTCATGCTTCGCCTGCGGAGAGAGACTGAAGGAGAATCCGTAGAATTCATAAGAACCCTCAGGGTACCTGAATGAAATTTATCAAAGTTCATTCCTTAGGAAACGATTTTCTGATCACCGACGAGGCAGAGACAGCGAGCATTGACGAGATTGGAAGGTTTGCCAGCCGGGTCTGCGACCGCCATACAGGTGTTGGAGCCGATGGCCTGCTCCTCATTTCAGTCAAAAACAAGAAGAGGGGGCATGTCAAATTCCGGATTTTCAACGCTGACGGCACAGAGGCAGAAATCTCAGGGAACGGGCTGAGATGTGCAGCCGCATCCCTTTACCATCAAAAAAAAATTGACACCCCGCATATTGTCTTTCTGACTACTACAGGCCAGAGAGAATGCAGGCTTATCGAGCGGAAAAATAAACTTTTTCTGATCCGGATTGAAATGGGGATCCCCCGTCTAAGCTCCAAGGATATCCCCTTTGACGATGGCTCTTATCACGAAAAAATCATAGACTATCCCCTGTCGATCAACCAGAAAATCTATCCTATAACAGTGCTCTCGCTGGGCAATCCTCATTGCGCCATTTTTGTCGACAGATTCCCTGCCCGAATCGAATGGCACCAGATTGGGCGGGAAATCGAATCCCATCCCTTTTTCCCAAACAGAACAAACATTGAGTTCATCAGAGTCTTCGGCAGGGATGAGATCGAAGTCCTCTTCTGGGAAAGGGGTGTCGGAGAAACTCTTTCCTCAGGCAGCGGCGCCTGTGCAGCGGCCGTGGCTTCGATCCTGAAGAACCTGACAGATAAAACGGTCAGAGTGGGGACGAGTATGGGGCAATTGATCGTCGAATGGGAGAGGAAAAAAGTCTATCAGACAGGCCCTTCGGAAATTGTCTTCAGGGGCGACTTTCTCCCGAACTAGCAAGAATCAGAAGGAGAAAGTTACGCCTACTCCCATAATGAGGACATTGAGGTTATACCTCTCTGGATTGAGAAAACCTGTCACTTCCTTTTCCCGCTCTTTTCCCATCGCATAGGCATACATGAAGTCAATCTGCATTTTTCCTGTCCGGTAGCCTATTCCTCCCAGGAGCGTGACTTTGTCGACATCGATGTTTTTAAAATCCAGAGTTTCCTCAGGAGTGGCATAGCGGTCAAGGCCTATGCCTCCGCGGAGGAAAACGCCCCCATAGAGGTGATATTCGAGGCCAGCCCGTAATATCAGGATATTCTCAAAATTCATCGGTTCGTCAACTTTCAAATCGCCGGTCTGAGGAACGTTCTTGATTGTTTTCTCAACCTTGTCCAGAGCTGACCACATCGTATACTGGGCGCCGGACGAAAAAAGCAGATTCTCGGATATTCTGTAGGAAAATCCCAGTTCAAAATCCCAGGGAAGGTTGAAACGGGTTTCTGAATCGAGGGTAAAAGGAAAAGTCCCGAGTCCAGGCACTTCAACAGTGATCGCTGTGGTACCGCTAAGCTTCATCCTGGCAGTCCCCATGATTCTCAATCCCAGCCCGATTCTTTCTGTCGGTCTGAACATCACACCCACGCTGGCCGAAAAGCCTGAGCCTTTCTCTTCTGTACTCATCGGACCATATTCTTCCGTGACTGTATCGCAAGTCATGGAGCTCCCGTAAAAATTCAGGCACAAGCCCAGCGACAGTTTCTCGTTGACCTCGTAGGCTAAAGCGGGAGTAAAAGAATAAACGCCCAGTGTCGATTTAAAAGGAAAGCCAAGGTCTTCCTGTTTCCAATCGATTCCTCCCCCGGCATAAGGGACAAAGAATCCGAAACCGAGCGTCAGCTTTTCGCTTGTCCTGTAGGAAAGAAAAAGTTGAGGCAAGGAAACGTTGTATCTGCTCTCTGCTCTTGAGCCCGTGACCATAATGAACTCATGAGTGGGCCGAATAGAATATCCGCCGATGGAAAAATTGAACTTTTCACTCTGAAAGACCAGGCCGGCAGGATTGTAAAAAATCGCGCTCGGGTCATCCGCAACTCCGACAAAAGCCCCTCCAAGCCCGAGGGCTTTCCAGCCCATTAGAGTATTGTTCCATCCGCCTGCCTGGAGGCCTGGAACAACCAAAAAAAGTACTGAAAGGAAAACGAAGACTTTTCGACGCATTATCTCCTCCTCCCAAGACACCTGGTTATGCTTTTGTCTAAAGGAATTATAAAATTTTCGAAGTTTTGTCAATAATAAAGTTAGGCAAAAAGGCGGCCTGTCTCCTTCTCTCCATTAACCAGCGACAGCAACTTTTATTTTCCCGATGACAAATTCTCCCTCTTCAGGTATTTCTTGACCATCTTCTTTTAATGCCTCTATATGGGCCACAATTGCTTCTCGAATATTCTTTAGTGTTTCTTCGATCGATTCACCCTGAGAGTAACAACCAGGCAAAGCTGGAACTTCGGCCCAATGTCCTCCTTCCTCAGCTCGATGAATAATTACAGTGTATTCCATTTTTTGCCTCCTATATTAGGCCAAGAAATTCTTCTTCAGTTTTGAGTTCTTTCGAAGCCGGAATAGTTATGATTTGGCCGTTTGGCATTTTGATGTTTATATGATCTCCCTTACCTTTTCTTACTACTCCGCCTGCTGCAACAAAAGCTTTTACGGCTTTCTTGCCTTTAATCCCTCTCAGATGTCTAGGCATTATTTATTAATATATTTTAAGTTGGCAATAAAGGTCAATTTTTAAATATATTTAAAGGAAAAACGGTGGCCTGTCTCTTTTTTTATTTGAAGTGCTGGTAGCCTTTTATTTCTAAGGTCCTTCTCAGCCCTTTGCGGTCGATAAGATAGAGTTTCCTCTCCCGAATCATCCTGCCGATGGGAGTGATTTTGTACTTTCTTTTTAATCTGAGAACAGAATCTCTCTTCTCGGGAGGAACAGAAAAAAGAAGTTGATAGTCCTCTCCGCCGTGCAGGGCAAAGTCGTAAGCCCTCTTCTGCCAAAGGCGCAGCTCAGCGGAGACAGGCAATTGTTCTTGATAGATTTCAGCGCCGCATCCGCTCTCCTCGCAGAGATGAAAGAGGTCGACCGACAATCCATCACTGACATCGATCATCGAGGAAGCCAGCCTGTGGCGGGAAAGATCCTGGCCGAGCGAGAGTTGAGGAGATGGGTCCAGAAAAGCCCTTAGCAAAGGGTTGGCCTTTTTATCCTGACCCAGTTTGAAACCTTTTTTAAGGAGCACTAATCCCTGCTTTGCATCTCCCAGGCAGCCTGAAACAAAAAGAAAATTTCCTGGCCCGGCACCCTTCCTCTGAACGATATTTTTGCCTTCGCCGACAACTGTGACCGAGATGGTCACCTTCCTTGACTGGGAAATGTCTCCGCCGACAAGCATCACTCCCCACCTTTTAGCCACAGACTGGAAACCAGAAAAATAGTCTTCAACCCAGCTTGTCGGGATTCGCGAGGGCAAGCCCAGAGCGAGAAGCGCATATCTGGCACTTCCTCCCATGGCTGCGATATCGCTCAGGTTTACGCTCAGGCTCTTCCGGCCCAAAAAATAAGGTGGATGAAGAGCAAGAATGAAATGGAAGTCTTCGAGGAGCAGGTCCTTGGTCAGGATAAGGTATTTTCTGCCCGCCTTGATGACAGCAGCGTCATCGCCGATGCCGAGGAATAAATCTTTGTGGGAGAGAGAAAATTCTTTCCTGATGGCCGAGATGAGTTCTTTCTCTTTAAGGCTGCGAAGTTTCATCGAAAAATAAAAAGGGAAGAATCCTATTCGCCTCCCACGATGACATTTTTAACTTCGTTTCTATCAGGCCTTTTTTCTGGCTTTCCGTCTTTGACCAGAGCCTGGTCAAAGACATCGTTGATGTCCTCGACAAATATGAATTCCATCTCTTTTTTGACTTTCTTGGGGATATCGACCAACTCCTTCTTGTTGGCCAGGGGCAAAATCATTTTTTTCACTCCAGCCCGCTGGGCTGCCAGAACCTTTTCTTTAATCCCGCCTATGGGAAGCACATTGCCTCTCAGAGTAATCTCCCCTGTCATGGCTACATCGTGCTTCACCTTCAAATTGTTGCAGACTGAGATGAGTGAAGTGGCAATGGTGACTCCGGCGGAAGGCCCGTCCTTGGGAATGGCTCCTTCAGGAATGTGAATGTGAAAATCGTTCTCTGAAAAAATCTGGCTGCTGATGCCCAGTTCATCGGCATGGGCCCGGGCATAGCTCAAGGCTGCCTGGGCGGACTCTTTCATTACCTCACCCAGGGACCCTGTCAGCGAGAGATTCCCCTTCCCTTTCATTTTGGTCGCTTCCACAAAAAGAATCTCTCCTCCCGTGGCCGTCCAGGCTACACCTGTTGCCACACCAACCCGGTCCTCCTGGAGAAGCTGGTCTTTGAATATTTTCGGAGGGCCAAGGTATCTCTCGATATTCTGAGACGTGATTTTTGTCGACTTCTTTTTCCCTTCAGCCACTTTACGCGCAACCTTGCGGCAAATTGAGGCAATCTCCCTTTCCAGATTCCTCACTCCGGCTTCTCTTGTGTAGAGAGAGATAATCTTCTTGATGGCCCCGCTGGTGAATGCGATCAACTTCTCATCCAGGGCATTCTCAGCGATCTGCTTGGGCACCAGATGGCGAAGAGCAATCTGAAGTTTTTCTTCTTCTGTGTATCCAGGGAGATGGATAGTCTCCATCCTGTCGCGAAAAGCAGGCTGGATGGGGTCGAGCAAATTAGCGGTAGTGATGAACATCACCTTGCTCAAGTCAAAAGGAACGCCAAGATAATGGTCCCGGAATGAATAGTTCTGCTCAGGGTCCAGGACTTCGAGAAGGGCTGAGGAAGGATCGCCTCTAAAATCGGCTCCGATTTTATCCACCTCATCCATCATGAACACAGGATTATTTGAGCCTGCTCTTCTCAGGCCCTGGATGATTTTGCCAGGCAAGGCGCCCACGTATGTCCTTCGGTGTCCCCGGATTTCAGCTTCGTCCCGAACCCCGCCG
The DNA here is from genome assembly GCA_964550165.1 of uncultured Eubacteriales bacterium. Classification (GTDB taxonomy): domain Bacteria; phylum Acidobacteriota; class Aminicenantia; order Aminicenantales; family Aminicenantaceae; genus CAZJYC01. The sequence continues at coordinate 21,844 of CAZJYC010000019.1, read as the reverse complement.
AGAGAAATGCGAATGAATTTTCGGCCTAAAGACCTGGCTATGGAACGGCCGAGGGAGGTTTTCCCCACTCCAGGAGGGCCGACAAAGCAGAGAATGGGCCCCTTTGTTTTTTTGGAAAGCTTCCGCACTCCCAGATATTCAACGATTCTCTCCTTAACCTTGTCCAGGCCATAATGGTCCTCATCCAGAATTTTCTTCGCCTTCCTAAGGTCAAGGTTATCGACGGTGCCTTTGTCCCAGGGAAGAGCAAACATCCAATCCAGATAGTTGCGGACAACGGCGGTTTCCGCTGATTCGGGATGCATTTGAGAAAGCCGCTTGATCTGTTTTTCCATCTCATCCCTGACTTCATCGGGCACTTTCAGCTTCTTGAGCTGGTCCTGGTAGCCTTTGATCTCTTCTTGAAACTCGGTGCCCTCTCCCAGCTCTTTCTGGATGGCTTTCATCTGCTGCCTTAAAAAGTATTGCTTCTGGAGTTTATCCATTTCTCCTCTGGCTTCGGTGCTGATTTTGGACTGAACATCCAGAAGCTCAAGCTCTCTGGCCAGGAGCTCATAGACTTTTTTCAGGCGCTGCACAGGATCGGCAATCTCCAGAATCTGCTGAGCCTCATCGACTTTGAGCTCCAGGTTGGCAGCGGTCAGGTCGGCCAGCCTGCCGGGCTCTTCGATGTTGGCCGCTAAAATCATAACTTCTGGCGGAATATCTTTTCCCAGCGAAGACGCCTTCTCCAGGCCGGTGCGGGTATTCCGGACCAAAGCTTCGATCTCAATGGTCTTTTCCATCTCTTCAGGCTCATGAACGACAGTGACCTCGGCAGAATAATAGGGCTTATCCTCATCCAGACTGTCTATTCTGGCTCGCACAATTCCCTGGGCGAGTATCCTCACTCTTCCATCAGGAAGCTTGAGCATTCTCATGATTAAGGCGACTGTGCCCAAATCGTAGACGTCTTCCCTCTTCGGCTCCTCGATCTCCATATTTTTCTGAGTGAGGAGAATGATCATCCTGTGTGAGGAAAGGGCAAAATCAATGGCATTCTTCGACTTTTCCCTTCCTACAAAAAGAGGAATGACCATGTAGGGAAAAACGACGATATCTCTCAGCATAAGCACGGGCAATTCTTTAGGAATATGAACTTTCTTGTCCCGATCTTCCATAATGTCTTCAAGTTTTTCTTCCTTCTCGTCTCTCTTTTCTGCCATTTTTTCCTCCAGATTTACTCTTCTGACTTCTGGATTTTCAAAACAATTTCTTTTTCCCCTTTTGGCCTATGTTTCTTCAGAGAGATGCGCAAAACCCCATTCTCAAAAGAAGCATGCGCTTTTTCAGGAACAACCATCTCAGGCAAGAAGACAAACCGCCGGAATGGACCGTATTCTCTTTCGAGCCGGATGTATTTGAGATTCCCCCGGGGCAAGTTCTCCCTTTTTATCCCTTTGATTTCCAGACGGTTGGAATGAAGCGAGAGAGTGATGTCTTTCTGAGTGACCCCTGGAAGCTCAACTTCAACGGTGATTTCATTTTCCTGTTCAGAGATATCCAGACAGGGATCCCAGCGTTCATCCAATCCCAGCAATTCTTTCTTCTGGAGCAGAACCTCGCCCACGATTTTGTTTATCTCTTCTTCGATCTTGGATATTCTTGAAACCGGCTTGATTCTTCTAACCATTTCTTTGGATCTCACCTTTCTTTCAAGAGTGTCTCCAGCTCCTGCTTAAATTCAAGGACATCCTTGAATTCCCGATAAACCGAAGCAAACCGGACATAGGCCACTTTATCCAGCTCCTTGAGCCGCTTCATCACATGGCTTCCGATCTCTGAGGAGTTTATCTCTTTCTCCGGCTTTTCCATCAGCCTGCTCTCAATCTCTTCCACGACCTCTTCAAGCTTCGACAGAGGAACCGGCCTTTTCTCGCAGGCCTTTAGCAATCCCTGCAAAAGCTTCTGTCTGTCAAACGGCTGCCGGCTCCCGTCTTTTTTGATCACCATGTAGGGAATTTCTTCAATCATTTCATAGGTAGTAAACCTTTTTTTACAGGAAAGGCACTCTCGGCGGCGGCGGATCCGCAAGCCATTTCTGCTCTCCCGGGAGTCGATGACCTTGCTTTCCGAATGTTCACAATAAGGGCATCTCATGATTTAGCAAGCTCTCCTAATTTTTTGAGCTGGAACATGGAAATTCCCTCTCTCCAGAGTATTATATACCCAATCAGACAGGTGACGACAACTTGAATCGCGTGGACGACGAGGGTCATGCTCACAGCCAGGTTGACATCAATATTATACAGAGAAGTTAACCCAAGTTTGCTGAAATAGTCAAATCCTCCCACCATCCCTGGCGTGGGGATTGTCGCACCGACCATCAACAGAAAAGTATATGGAAAAAGGAGAAAATAAGATATAGAAATATTGTAAGCGTAGAAAAAAATCCAGTAATAAAAGATGATACCCAGCCAGACCACAAAAGATAGGAAGATGTAGAGAAGCAAATTTCCGAACGAATGAAAAAACTTCAGCCCTCTAATAAATTCATCAAGAAACTCATGGATTTTGCCGGATATTTTCTGAGGAAAAGGTTTCAGGAAAAAGGCAATGGCTGAGAGCGTTTTCTCCCTGAAAAAATAAAAAACAAGAATGAAGACGATAAGAATCGCAGAAAGAACGACTCCGATTGTGCCCCACAAACGGAGGTTTGAATAGCCTTCCTCGTTGGCATGAAAATAGGAAGCATAAAGGGGCCTGGAGAGGAGGAAGAGTCCAAGCAGGATACAGTTTATCAGAACATCAAAAGTTCTCTCGACGAAGACCGTCCCCAGGACGAACCCCTTTCTCATCTTTTCCTTCTGGGCTAGATACAAGGGCTTGACCAGCTCTCCCAGCCTTCCCGGAAAAATAAACGTAACGGTGAAGCCAATTGCATTGGCGGCAAACATGTTGGAGAATTTGACTTCTTTTTTCTGGTGGATAAGGAGATATTTCCAGCGGATAGCGCGGGTGACAAAGTGAAGGGGAACAAGGACGATGAGGAGAATGTAAAATTTAAGGTTGACATTTACCAAGTAGCTTAGAACTTCTTTCCACTGGACGCTTCGGAAGAAAAAATAAAGAAAAAAAACAGTGAGAAAGAGGATTATACTCAGGCGGACAGCGTTCTTTCTCATTACGAGGCGTCAATATTATCACCTGAGATAGGCCAAGTCAATGAAGATGCACTTATGAAACCTGAATCTATCCCAACAATAAAAAGGTTATCGTGAGCAGCAGAGCAGCGCTTTCATACATGCGAGCGTAGCGAAGCAATCCCATACATTTTAAGAGATTGCCGCGCTCCCTTCGGTCGCTCGCAACGACTTCGTCGGATTGCCACGGCGCTCCGCGCCTCGCAATGACATGCTGATTGCCGCGCTCTTCGGATTTTGTATCGACAGGCTCGTCAAGCGCCCTTCAGCCACTCACACCTAATAACTTTCGTTGCTTTATTTCAAGTGAAAAGCCGTTGAAATATTTCTTCAAATTTTTTATTATACTTTATGCTGCTGGGAAGTCGTCCAACGGCAGGACACATGACTCTGGATCATGGAATCAAGGTTCGAATCCTTGCTTCCCAGCCAGCCATGACTTATTTTTGTGGGGAAAATACGCATTTTTCCAGCTAATACAAACGCACTAAATAAAATGTCGTTGCGAGGAATGCAGTGACGAAGCAATCTCATTTAATAAGGGAAGATTGCCACGCTCCCTTCGGTCGCTCGCAATGACGATGTGAAGATATTTAATGCGTTTGTATTATTATTCTTAAACATGCGGTTTCTCGTTACAAAAAATAAAAAATTTAAATAAATGGTTGCGTTATCAGAAAGATGCTGACTTTCTCATACAACACCCTAAGAAATCTTGCAAGAACCATTCCTTTTATACCGAAACCAGAAGCCACTGGCCTGACAAATATCCCAAAAGAGGGTCCGACAATCTACGTCTACAATCATATAACGCGGCGAGGAGAACCAGTGTATTTAGGGGTGGCAGCACCAAAAACCCCCAACATTAGATTTCTTGGCGAGGCCACGATTGCAACTCTGGAATACATGCCAAAACTGAAGAGGGATATTGAGGATTCAGTTTTTTCTCCAAAGTTTCAAAAAATTGTGAAGAGCCGTCGCTGGACAAAGCTGTTTTATCATAAGCTCGTCGAATATTTAGCAAAATATATTATTGCCCAAACAGATAGGCTGGACGTAATAGCTTTGGATTTATATGAACCTGAAACAGAGGAAGAAAAGCTTAAGAAACAAAGAATAAACAGACAAGCTTTAAAGGAATGCATAGAAAGTCTGGAAAATGACATTCCTCTCGCTATTGCGCCAAGCGGGGGTAAAACATATGAAAACCTTGAAAATCCTGTTTATCAGACAATCGTTCCCACGCTCGCCAGTCTGTTTTATAAGCGAGGAAAGGTTGTAAAAATAGTGCCCAGTGTTGTAAAAGAGAGACCTCTGATTGATAAAAAGACATATTCTTATTATGTCGCCAATAGAATTTTTGTCTACAGGGCTATAAGAAGGCTCTTGAACCTATTCAAGATAAAAAGCTACAAGAAACCTTGTCTGACCGTTGAGTTTTTACCTCCGCTAACCTTTAAAAATGCCGAGCCTACAAAGTCTGAAAAAGTCGAGTTTGTAAAAAATCTTCAACAATCGATTTACGATGCACTGAAATAAAATTGAAGTCAGGAATATTCGCTTCATTTATTTTAAAAAACGACTAAGATGCACTGACTTCTCTAACTTGAAAAAACGTAAGATTCCTGTCTCTTCAAGCGAGTGCGCAGTCTTATGAGTGGCCCGCTGCCTATTTTTTTTAACCTTGACATCCGCTGCTTTCCAGATTAAATATCCTCCCTGATGCGAGGATGGCAAATTCCGGGCAGAAATGCCAACACCATCGCTGACGCCAAAAAACAAATTCATAACATAAACAAAAAGGAGGAGGATGAATGAGGATTAAGCAACGCTTATCAAGACTCTTGCTGGTTATGTGTGTCGTGTCTTTTGTCACCCAGACATTCGGGGACGAACAGGCAATCTTTAAAGAGGATTGGTTGAAGGTTTTTGCTTACCGGGCTCTCGGGCCTGCAAGACAGAGCAGCAGAATCCTGGATGTGGCCGTGCCTGAATCTCAGCCTTACACTTTCTATGTGTCCACTGCATCCGGCGGGCTCTGGAAGACCGTGAACAACGGCACAACATTCACGCCCATTTTTGAAAATCCCGGCAAGATGCCTATCGGAGATGTGGCTGTTGCCTCCTCAAACCCTAACATCATCTGGGTCGGCACTGGCGATCCCGCCTCTGGCAGAGTATCCCTCTTGGGCGATGGTGTCTATAAATCGACAGACGGCGGGAAAACCTGGACGAGAAACGTCGCCGGTGGCGTTCATGTCGACCATCATGCCCTGTGGATCGACCCTCAGAATTCCGACCGCATCATCCTGGGAAACGACGGAGGGTTGGCTATCACCTACGATAGAGGAAAAACATGGGACGTGTACGAAAACATCCCTGCCGCCCAGTTCTATGCCATCGGTGTGGACATGGAAGAGCCCTACAATATTTACGGAGGGACTCAGGACACTGGTTCTGTGAAAATTCCGAGCCACGGCTTGACCGGACGGATTACTGGAGACGATTGGGTTGCTGTCGGTGGCGGAGACGGGATGTACAACCAGCCCGACCCCAACGACAGCCGCTGGCTCTACAACGAGTTTCAATTCGGAAATATTCAGAGGCTTGACCAGAAACTGGGCATCGGCAAGCCTATCCGTCCTTCCAGAAAAGAGGGCGAGCCTCCACTCAGGTTCAACTGGAACACTCCCATCCACATTTCGCCTCATAACAGCCAGGTCATTTATATCGGCTCACAGGTTCTCCATCGTTCCCTGAACCGCGGGGATGACTGGCAGGAAGTCAGCCCGGACCTGACGACGAACGATGCTGAGAAGCTCAAAGGAAACATCGAATACTGTGTCATCACCACGATCTCTGAGTCGCCGCTAACGCCGGGAATTATCTGGGTTGGCACTGCTGATGGAAAGGTCCAGCTCACAAGAAACGGAGGTGGTACGTGGGCCGATCTCACTCCGAACCTCGGAAAGGCTGGGGCACCGGAGGACTATTATGTGAGCCGTGTGTTCGCTTCCCATTTCGAGGAAGGCACGGCTTATGCGGTCAAAACAGGATTCCAGAGAGACGATTTTCAACCTTTTGTCTTTAAAACAACAGATCACGGCGAATCCTGGACATCCATTGCCAGCGATTTACAGCAGGAGATCATTTATGTCATCTTCGAGGATAATAAAAATCCCAACCTGCTTTTTGTCGGGACGGACATCGGTGTTTTTGTTACTCTCGACGGAGGAAAGAAATGGATGAGCATGAAAAACAACATGCCCACAAATCCTGTTCATGACCTCCTCGTTCATCCCCGTGAAAACGACCTGGTGGTGGGAAGCTACGGCCGTGGCATCTATGTCACGGACATATCGCCATTGCAGGAGATGAATGAGAAAGCCCTGGCGCAGGTGTCTATCTTTTTGAGGTTGAGCCGAAAATCCAGGGGAGATACAGGTGGGGAGGGGGTCCATTCGGACAAAGGCATTTCAATGCCCCCAACGAACCCGACGGGCTTGTCATCTATTACTATTTGAAAGACGAGGTCAAGGAGGATGTTAAGATCACCATCACTGACCCTTACGGAAAAGAGATCAACAGTCTCAAAGGAGGCAAAAGCGCAGGAATCCAAAAAGTTATCTGGAACATGCGCCGGAAACCGACAAAAGAGGAGACTGAACGTATGCGGGAAAGAGGAGCAGGAATGAGGCCCGCAGAACTGGTGACACCGGGTGAATATGTTGTGATTCTTGAAGCCGGGGAGAAGAAGCTGACGCGGAAAGCTCTAATCCGCAAAATGCCGGAAGACGATTAACTTCTTTATGGTGGATCTTTCAATATTTTGTAGGGCTTCACTGATAGCTCTCTCCAAGATGGCAACGCAGCCCACATCTCCTTCAGGCACACAACTTGGAGGAGCTGTTTTAGCGGCTCTATGAAATAAGGCGGTGATTGTTGAGTTCAGCTTTTTCTGTGAAGAAATTTTTAAACTGTTCCTCATAGAGCCGCCGGTAGATTCCATCGGGCCTGAGAAGCAGTTCGGCGTGCGTTCCCGTCTCAACAATACGACCTTCATCGAAGACAATGATTGTGTCCGCGGATTGGACTGTTGAGAGGCGGTGGGCAATGACCAGAGTGGTTCTGCCTTCCATCAATCGCTTCAGGGCCTCCTGGATGAGGTTTTCGGATTCAGAGTCCAGAGACGATGTGGCTTCATCCAGAATCAGAATAGGCGCATCTTTCAAGAAGGCTCTGGCGAGCGCCACCCTCTGTCTCTGTCCGCCAGAAAGTTTTACCCCTCCTTCGCCAATCTCTGTCTGATATCCTTTTGGCAACTGTTCGATGAACTCGTGGGCATTGGCCAAACGAGCGGCTGTCTGGACCTCGTCATCGCCGGCCTCCTCTTTCCCCATGAGAATGTTTTCGTAAATATTTCCGGAAAATAGAATCGGTTCCTGCGGCACCAGAGCGATCTGCCGGCGCAAAGAGATGAGCCGATAATCGCGGATATCCCGCCCATCCAGAGTAATCGAGCCTTCGGTCACGTCGTAAAACCGCGGAATGAGCTTGACAAAAGTGGATTTGCCTGCGCCGCTGCGTCCGACCAGGGCGACGATTTTGCCAGCCGGAATATGGAGGTCGATGTTTCTCAAAACCATTCGAGAAGAATCGTATCCAAAGCTGACCTCGGAAAATCGGATTTCTCCTTTCACCCGAGCGACCTCTTTGGCGTTGGGCCGGTTGACAATTTCCGGGGCAGTGTTGAAAAGATCGAATATCCTCTCTATGGCCGATTGGGAATTCGCCAGCAGAATATTCAGTTCTGTGAGCCGGTTCAAGGGCTGGTAGAACATGCCAAGATAAGCGTAGAAAGCAGCCAGCTCTCCGACCGTCAAATTCTTCTGGATGACCTGCATCGCTCCGAACCAGACGACGAGGATGGGCGCAATCGAAGTCAGGAAGCCGATGATGGCCAGGGCCAGAGCGTTGTTCTTGATATTGGCAATGCGGTAGAGGAGATAAGTCCGGTTTTCGTTGACGAAGTGCTGCTCCTCGGCTTTTTCGCGTGTGTAAGATTGAATCATCGAGATGCCGCCCAGCTTTTCATGGACCTGTCCGGATATCTCTTCCATTTTCTGCTGGGCCAGCCTGGAAGTCGTGCGAATACGTTTCTTAAAAAATTTGTTCGAGATGACATAAAGCGGAAAGACAATGATGGAAACAAGCGCCAGCCGCCAGTTCATCATGAAGAGCACAACCGTTATCAACAACAGGGCGCTGGCATCCATGAGCGTGTTGGTGAAGACGGCTCCGACAAAATTCTGGGCAATGGCGATATCACTCAAAAGACGGGAGGCAATAGAACCCACCTGGCGCTTCTCATAGAAACCTAAAGACATCCGCTGCAGATGGACATAGAGCTCATGGCGCAGGTCAAAAATGAGCCTCTGGCCGGCCTGGTCGGCCAGATAAGAGCGGTAATAGGTGATCAATGTCCAGAAAGTATAAATCAGAAGGAGCGCGATAATCCTTCTGTTGATGTAAGAGGCAACAGGCGGCGATGTCGCAAGCAGATGATTGATGACATCTTTCAAAATCCATGGAAAAAGAATGGGGATGTTGTACTTCAGAAGTCCGCAGACGGTTGCGCCGGCAATCCACCAGCGGTAGGGCTTTGCATAAGACAGAAATTTTCTCAGTGAAGGGTCAATTTTCATGGCAGTCGATGTTTCAGGATAAGTGTTTTTGACTGAGATGAATGAGCATTATCAGCAGTAACGATCTTTTTTTATCCTCACCTCCAGGTCATTCGTATTGTGAATAGCACAGCAAAAGTCTGAAGTCAAATTTAAAACGATTTTTAAATTACTGTGTAAAGCAAGCTTCCATTTAAAAATTTTTCATGGGCGTTTGAGCCGGACATTCCGGTTTTTCATGTTCTCGAGGACAAAGGGATAAGGCTCTAAAGTTTCCTCCTCAAGCTGTCCCTTTATGCCGAATTCATCGAGGTGCCTTTTCAGCCGGGCGATTTCCGAATCGGTAAAAAGCTCTCCCATCACCGCAGGCCAGGCCTTTATTCCCTGGCTCTGCAGCTCCTTGAGGGCCATTAAAGGATAAGGAAAGAACTCTTTTCTTGCGCCGGTGACAAGCTCGAAAGAATCCTCATCAACGCCTTTTATCGCAACCCTGACCCACAGATTCCTGATTTTCAATTTATCAATGAGGTCCACTCTTGTCCCCAGGAAAAATCCGTTGGTTTCAAGGATAAACACAGAACGAGGCTCCTCTCTGAAAATAATCTCAATCACTTCTAGAAGGTGCTCGAGCGAGGCTTCGCCTAAAACAGGCTCCGAGCCAGTTATCCGGAAAAGATGAAAAGACCTTCTTCGGGCAATCTTGAGCAGTATTGAGGCGACTTGCTGCGGAGAATAGAATCTATCGAATCTGGCCGGGTTGAGATTTCTCCCGTAATTCCAGCAATAGGCGCAGAGAAAGGAGCAGCCGACGGCATCAGCTGTGGCTATCCCTCCATAATAAGGAGCAGGCCTGAACCTGTAGTACATTCTTCTTCCATCTTTCATGACGATGCCTTCCACTTCTCTGGACCTTTGCAGAGCATCAAAAGGAAAATCGACTTTCATGACACAAACCTGGCAAATTGTCCTTTTCAATCTTATTCAAGACATAAGATAAGAAATGATTCTTAAGGATAATCTTCATGACGGACTCGTCACCACGAAATGATGAAAATTCTATTTTCGAGGCAAATCAACAAGTGGATTTTCGACTTTCATTTTATAAGCGTAATGAATTTTTTATACTTTATTATGGCGATTAACTAAAGTAAGCGCAGAAATATTTCTTATGAGATCGCCACGCTCCCTTCGGGAACTCGCGATGACACTATTATTATGTCTGGGTTAGTAAATACCTCTTTCCTTTGGAAAGTATGGAACGAAGAAATCCCGCTCTGTCGAATCGTCAAATAGAATCATGATCTTCAACTGGATTTATTTTTTGTCCGAGCTGTTCTTCTCTTCAGAATCTGTGCCTTCTTCAGCAAATATTCTGGCGGTCTCGTCCGTTTTGGCCAGAGCATTGTAGTTCTGCTCGACAAAGCGAGCCAAAGCATCGATGACCTCGGGATCGAACTGCTTCCCTTTCGAACCCCTGCAGTTTTCCAGGGCTTCTTTCAAGGGCAGAGGCTTGTTATAAGGCCGCTGGGTTGTCATGGCATCAAAGGCGTCGGCAACGGAGATAATCCTGGCGCCCAAGGGAATCTTTCTTCCTTTGAGACCCTCTGGATAGCCTGTGCCGTTGTAGGATTCATGATGATGGCGAACCATAGGCAGTGTAAAGCTGAGGTATCCAATGGGCTTTAGAATATTCTCGCCTGTCAGGACATGGGCCTGGATGGAGTGAAATTCCACGGTGGAAAGAGGACTCTCTTTGCCGATAATCTGCTCTCTGACGCCGATTTTTCCGATATCATGGAGCTCTGCGGCTGTCTTGATCTTCCTGCACTCTTCCTCGCTCAGTCCCATCTCCTGGGCTATCCCGAGCGCATAACGGCTTGTTCTTTGAGAATGACCTCTTGTGTATGGATCCTTGGCTTCTACAGTGTTCAGCAAAGCCAGTATCGCTTCGTGGTAGGCTTTCTGAACACTCTCGTAGAGCTGGGAATTCTCGATGGCAATCGCCGCTTGGTTGGCCAGCGCCGAAAGGAGAGCGACATCGTCTTTGTCAAAGCAATCCGGCTTCTCGCGGTTGTCCAGATAAATCAGGCCCAGAACATTTCCCTTGCTCACCAGAGGAGCGCACATCACCGAGCGAAGGTTCATGGAAAGCACACTTTCCGCTGCAGAGAACCTGTCATCGTGAAAAGCGTCGCTGGCCAAGATACAGACAAGCTCTTTTATTGATTTTTGGACAACGCTGCGGCTCATCTGAAAAGGATGGGCAGGAATTTCTCCCCTGGTTTTGATAAATTTCGGCTCGAAGTCTTCACCTTTTTCTTTAAGCAGAATACAGACTCTCTGAACATCAGGAAAGACACTGAGCAGTCTCTCCGAGATCTGGTTGAGCAGCTCATCAACCGATTGGATGGAATTGATGGCATTGCCCACTTCATAGATGGTTTCAAGATTCTTGATCAGCTTCCCCATCAGACCCTTTTTCCTGGTTTCAGCCTTGGGAATCTCTCGAGTCGTCGCTTCCGGTGAGGTCACAGCTTTTTCGATCTGGCTGGTTAAAAGGTCAAGAGGTATCTTTGTCGTCACCAGCGGGTCGCCCTCTTTCCAGCGGACACTAGTCGACAGGTCATCTTTATACACTTTAAATATGGTGTCGCCAACCCGTATCTCATCTTCGCAGATTAGCACTTGACGCGTGATTCGAAAATTGTTGACAAAGGAGCCATTCATACTGTTCTTATCATACAGGATGTAGACATCACCCTCCCGGACAATCTCGGAATGAATTCGCGACAGCTTCTTGTCGCTGACGACAATATCACACATCGAATCACGGCCGATGACCGTGCGGACGCCCGTGATTTCCCAGATGCTGTTTTTTTCCTTGCCTTCGATACAGACGAGTTTCATGTGCTTATTTTTCCGTTATTTTTGAAGAGAAAGGGATGACTTATGTGAAATTAGAATTTTTTCCTTCTTCACAACCGCCTGCTCTTCGCTCCTTCTGCCCTTGCCTGAATCTGAACATCTTCTCCAATTCCCACCCGAGAGAAAGTTTATAACACAGGAATAATTTGAAGTCAAATGAAAGAAAAGAAATTAAATAAAGTTATTCGCGAAGGGCAAATTTCTTATCACCATAGACGAGCTTCGCCCCAGCAGAAGAGGCGCCTCGATAATCCTGTCTGTCAGTCTTTCTTTTCCTCGCCCCATTTTGGCAGTTTGAACTGTTCAGGTCTAGATTTCAAAACTTCCTTGAGCCATTCAGAAGGATAGCCCACACCGCGAGGACGCCCCTGATCATCTTTGACATAGCCGTCGTTGTATTTTGTCAAGAGGAACTCACCCAGTTCGATCCAGTGCTTGACCACTTGCTCTCCCTGGCTGACCGAATAATTTGTCAAATACTGAACCAGGAGATTCGGATCTGTTTTGTATAACTCGAGCGCTATTTTCTCGATCGCCGGTTGAAGAGAGAGGAACTGACCTTCCAGGGCTGACTGGACTTTCAGAATGTCTTTGACCATATAGGAATACTTCAGGTTGGCGTAGTTCGCTACGAAATTAAAGACCCACCATGCTGAATCCCAAGAAAATTTTTGGAGATCTCCCACTGTGAATGGTCTGGGCAAATCCTGAATACAGCAGTAAAGAGGAACATAACACGTGGTGTAAGTGTCGTCCACGCCGTACCAGTATACACCGCCAATTGGATTTGGAAGCCATCCGCGGGACTGGGAAATGAAAGAAAATCCGGTTTGTTGTGTTGATATGGGACGCTCCCAGCTGTATTCGACATTGTCCACTTTCCAGGTGAGTTCTCGACAGCGGACCGGGCACCCGAACGGTCCAGCATCTATACCCTTGGTCATGTCAAACTCTGTTCCCTCATAATGGTCGCGCATAATATTCATCACATCCTGCAGGGAAAGCTTTTGGTCGGGCTTGATCCAGAGCGGGTAAGGTTTTGCGCCTATTACGCCGCGCTGGAAATCCGGGGACAAAATTTGAGATGGAGCGCTTCGGCGAAACATGCTCCAGACGCGGGCGGCACAGGTCCTGAGTGATGAGGGCTTTGGAGGATCGTATGCATAACAGAAACTGAAAGGTTTTCCGGATTTTTTATCATAATAACCTTTTTGTTCGGCGAAGGAGATAACATTTGGGGAGCACAGACAATTTTCGGGATCGTTTAAAGGGAATTCCCCGATGCGGGACATATTGGCGTGGGCGGAGACGTATCCGTCCGGAATCCGCAGCGCCACCCAGTGAGCTCCTTTTCCGCCCGGTCCCGGGCCGATCATCTCCATGATCCAGGCTTCATCAGGATCTGCAATGGAAAAGGATTCCCCTGTACTGGCGTACCCGTATTCCTCGACGAGTTCAGCCATGACTTTAATGGCTTCCCTGGCCGTTTTGGCTCTCTGGAGGGCAAGCCTCATTAAAAAGAAATAATGGAGAAGTCCGTCCGGGTTTCGCAGTTCACTGCGACCGCCGAATGTGGTTTCGCCGATAGCCAGCTGGTGTTCATTCATCAACCCGACAACGGCATAAGTATGGGGAACTTGTTTGACATCTCCCCTGATCTTATCGTCTCTTCCTCTGATGGGGATGGTTGAGCCAGGTTCATGGTCTTGAGCGGGAATATATTCAAGATGAGGAAGGAATTCTCCATCACAGGTATAGGTGATCATAACAGACCCGTCTTTTGAGGCTCCTTTTGTAACCAGAAAGCTTGAGCAGTTATCCTCGGCCGATAGATTGACCGCAAATAAACTCAAAAGGATTAGGAAAGCAAGAAAAAAGATTTTATGTTTCATCGCCAAGGCCTCCTTTTTATTTATGTTGCGACAAGTTCCGGAATTCAACCTACAGCAGGCAATGGAAAAAATCAAGATGAATTCCAGCCGATAGGCATATACATTTTGTGCCGGCAGTAATTTTTTTTCCTTAGTTTCCATTCCTGCTCTTTATTGCTCGTCTTTTTATATAAAATATTATCTATTGATGCCTACAAGATAATGCTCGGCCCGAGCACTCCTTTATCGACAATTTTGTTTGATTATGGATTTGACGCTATATCTGGCTCTATCGTTGTTGACCGTAATCAAGTCCTCAATTGCATAAGCCAGGGCCCCAATTTTCGGCAGGTGAAGGGCGTGCGAAAAGTGACTCTGCGGCGCAAATTGTAAATTCGTCTTTAGCTTTGTCCAAAGATGAGATGATGATCGCAAGATATATTTTTGATTACACAATCTCATAACTCTGCGGCAGGGTTTAATTTTTATACTGGAGATTGAAATGGAAAAAAGCTTTATGTCGAAATGGCTCATAGATATATTTCACCTGGCGCATTTCTCCGAGTCGATCAGCCGGAAAAATGAAGGTTGCTATAAACTCAGGCTTTGAATCGATCATCTGAACGGAAGATGCCCCATTCGAGTAAAACTTTTTTTTATTGGGCAAAATGCTTAAGGGAAAAGAAAAGCTGGTGTTAACTTTCTGAGAGAAAAATCAAACGGATAAGGATGGCAGCGCTACGGGGATTTGAACCCCGGCCTGATGGTTGGGCGCCGACTGCCCTGAGCCAAAATCCGCGACTGATTCTATTCAAGTCCCATCTTCTTGAGCAGTTCCTTGAATCTCGGGTCCGGGCGCAGGTTGTCAAACTGCGGTGACGCTTTAGCGTGGCAAAGCCAGTGGTCACGTTCCTCATAGGCTTTCTGCAGCCATTCAAAAGCTTTATCCCTTTCATTGAGTAAAGCATAGATCAGGGCTATAAAGAACGGCGCGACATATATTTTCTCTGAGAGCGCGATTCCCTCATCAAGAATCTTGCTGGCCTCCTCCTGATTTCCGGCGAGCGCATGAGCCACCCCGAGCACTAATTTCCGGGATGAGATTTTTTCTCCCAGGAGATTTAGCATTTTCTGAGCGGCAGCAATGGATTCCTCATGCATTTTTTCCAGTTCTTCCGGAGATTTATCTTTGACATCTTTTTCGAAACCTTCAAAAAAGAATAAGCAATAACCTAAAAAATACTCAGGGAGGAACTTTCTGAAAGCTGTCCGGCGAATCATCGTCATGAACAACCACAAAATCTCTCGTGAGACTACAATTTTTTTGGATGCTCCTTGCATTCAGGTTACGAATATTGTAACCTAATAGCACGATGCAAAAACTGACCGAAAAAGTCTTCCGTCTCTCTCCTCTAGGAGGACTCTTCGACGAAACTGTCATCAGGAATATATTCGCTGAGCGGTCCGAAGCGGCCCAAAAAGTGCTCGTGCATCGCGCCATCTCCGCGGCCGAAATCATCCGGCTCAAGCCGGGGCTTTTCCTGCTCGCCCCGGAGTTTCGAAAAACACATCCTCACCCATTCGTCATCGCCGCAATGCTGCACTCTCCCTCCCATGTGAGTCTGGAATCGGCCCTCGCCCACCACGGTCTTATTCCGGAAGCGGTTTATCAGGTCATCAGCGTGACGTCCGCCAGAAGCCGGACATTTAATACCCCGGTCGGCGTTTTCAGCTTCAAACGCGTCCCGGCCATCAATCCACGGGCCGGCGTTCAAGCGCATAAAATCGACGGCCAGAGCTGGGCTTTTGTGGCCACACCCTTGAGGGCTATCGCCGACTTGATCTATACGAGAAAGGACGTGAGCTGGGAAAAAGATGGCCTCGTCTTTCTGACGGAATCCATGCGGATTGAGCGGGATGATCTCGAAAATATGTCCTTCGAAAGCCTGAGCGAAGTGTCCAGGAGCCTCCGCGACCGGCGAACCACGGACTATCTTAGGAAACTTTTTCAGGAGCTGCGCAAATGATGGATCGTATCTTCGAAGAAAAGGTCAAGGAATATTCGATCACGAGCGTCATCGATCAGGAAAATGTCCTCCAGGAACTCGTCCAGCAGCATGTCTTGGCCAGCCTCTCCCGAGCCGGGTTCTTTTCCAAGGCGCAGGCCGTTTTTCACGGCGGGACATGCCTGCGCATTGTCTACGGTATGAACCGTTTCTCCGAAGACCTGGATTTTTTTTTGAAACAGCCAAACCCTGATTTCAGCTGGACGTTCCATCTGGACCACGTTCTGAAAGACGGTGCGGGCGAGGGCCTTCATTTCACTGTCATAGACAAGACGAAGGAAAATGCAACGGTCAAGAAGGCGCTTCTCCGGACGGATTCCATCGGCAAGGTCCTGCTCCTGGATTTGCCCTTTGAACGAGACGCCAGGAAAATTATCAAAGTGAAGCTCGAGATCGACATCAATCCCCCCATGGCATCGCGCTACGAAACGCGCTATATTGCCTTTCCCGTCATCTCCGCCATCACCACCCAGAGCCTGGAATCTGGCTTTGCCATGAAACTGAGCGCCCTTCTCGGCCGGGTGTATACGAAGGGAAGGGACTGGTATGATTTTATCTGGTACATCAGCAAAAAGATTGCTCCGGATCTCGGCCTGCTCCAAAATTCGCTCGACCAACAAGGTCCCTGGGCCGGTCGAAAGCTGCGCATCGGTCCCGATTGGCTGGAAAAGAGCTTGAAGAAAAGGATCACCGAGATCGACTGGGACATCGCTCGCCAGGATGTCCAAAGGTTTCTCCCTCTCCAGGAACAGGAAACCCTGAGGTTGTGGGAACGGAAGTTCTTCCTTCATTATCTCAGCATTCTCTCGGAATATATTGTCGCTTCGTGAGCGGCGAAGATGACATTCGAAGAAGACAAATGAACTACTCCGGCCTTAATAGTTCATTTGATTTTTGGACTGTTCAGCATTAAGCTATTTTTAGATTGAGGAGGGACAAATCGGAGATTGCGAGGTGAGGCCCTGAAAACTGGATAAGTTAGCTGCGATGATTAAGCAGACCGATGATGATCAGGTTCTTTATTAGACCAGCGACTGAATCTATTCAAGTCCCAGCTTCTTGAGCAGTTCTTTGAATCTCGGGTCCGGGCGTAGGCTGTCAACAACGTACGGCGCCACTTTGATTTGGTATAGGTAATGGTCACGCTCCTTATAATCTTTTCCCAGCCATTCAAAAGCTTTATCCCTTTCATTGACTAAAGTATAGATCAGGGCTATAAAGAACGGCGGGACATACGTTTTCTCTGAGAGCGCGATTCCCTCCTTAAGAATCTTCCCGGCCTCATCCTTATTTCCTGCGAAAGCATGAGCCACCCCGAGCACTAATTTCCGAGATGAGATTTTTTCTCCTAGGAGGCCCAGCATCTTCTGAGCAGCGGCAATGGACTCCTCATACATTTTTTCCATTCCATAGGCGTAAACCAGAAACATATATGGGATATATGAGGCTGGTTCCAGTTCAATAGCCTTTTTGAATTCCGGGATTGCCCGGTCATACTGTCGAGTATAATAGAACATGCCTGCCAGGGTAAACGTGATGGCGTGAGATACTGGATCAAGCTCCTGGCCTCGCCTGGCTTCTCGAATGGATTCATCATGACGGCCCATAACGCCAAGGTATACCGCATACCATTGGTGTGCTGAAGGATTACCCGGGTTAAGCTTAATCGCCCGTTTGAATTCTCTCTCGGCGCCCGGCCAGTCCCAATCGTAGCACGTGAGGGTCCATCCCAGTGAGGCAGGAGCCTCGGCGAGACCATCGTCCAGCTCCAGCGCTTTCTGGGCCATGGCTCTTGCTTTGGGGAATGACTCTTTAGGAGCTAAGAGATCATAATAGTTGAAGAGATTGAAGCAATCCGCTATTCCCGCATAGGCCAGAGCAAAGCTGGAGTCTTTTTCGAGCGCCTTCTGGAAATACATCAAGCCTTTCTGGAATCCCTCCGGGGTTCTCATGTTCCAGAAATAGCGGCCCTTCAAATAGATGTTATAAGCCTCGATATCTTCGGTGGGCTGTTCCTCAAGGCTTCTTTTTTCTTCCGGCGAAAGCGTTTCCCTTAGGGCTCCGGCAATGTTCGCGGCGATATCACTCTGGATTTCAAAGACATTCTTAAGCTCCCGGTCTTAGGTCTCAGCCCAGAGGTGAAATCCATCTTCCACGTTGATCAACTGAACGTTCACCCGGATGAAGTTGTCCGCCTTCTGGACGCTTCCTTCCAGGACGGTGGCCACGCCCAGGTCCTTTCCGATCTCTTTGATGTCTTTATCCGTGCTTTTGTAACGCATGACCGAAGTCCGGGAAATCACCTTGAGGTCCGGGATCTTGGTCAGCTTGGTGATGATATCGTCCGTCATCCCGTCGCAGAAATATCCCTGGTCTTTCTTGAAGCTGATATCGGCAAAAGGGAGGACAGCCACAGAGTTTTTCCACTTGGTTTCCCGGACAGCCGTTGTGTCCGGCTTTTTCCTGGCAATCGTGCTTTCCGCAGCGGAGATGCTTTGCTCTATATTTGTCAAACGGGAAAACAGTTCTTCAGCAGACTGAATCCTGTTTTCTTTTCTCTTCTCCATGCATTTCAGGATCAGGCGACTTAGTTCTTCCGGGATTTGAGGTTGAACTCCTTGGGATCGGGAGGAGTCCCGGTTTTATGCTTCACGGCTATGCTTAAGACCGTATCTCCCTCAAACGGAGCTCTGCCGGTTGTCATCTCATAGAGGATGACTCCTAATGAATAGACGTCCAACCGTTGATCCGCTTCCTTTCCCTCCACCTGTTCAGGAGACATGTATTCCGGGATCCCGATCATGACTTTCGCGTCCGTAATTCCTTTTCCCTTGAGCGAGCGGGCAATGCCGAAGTCCATGATCCGGACGTTCCCCTCCTCGTCCACCATGATATTCTGAGGCTTTAAGTCCCGGTGGACAACTCCCAGGCGATGGGCTTCCGCGAGGCCTTCGCAGACCTGCTTGGCGATGTGAATCGTCTTTCTCGAGCTCAACTGTCCGACTTTTCTGATCAGTTTCTTGAGGTCCTCGCCCGGGACAAACTCCATGGTGATGTAAGAGGTACCTTCCGCTTTGCCCAGGTCAAACATCCGGCAGACATTCCGGTGGCTAATCTTCCGGGCAAACTTGAGCTCGTTGGAAAACCGCTCGATCGTTTCCGCATCGGAGGCGATTTCGGGCTTGAGGAGTTTGAGCGCGACTTTTTCTTGAATATCTGTGTCGAAGACTTTATAGACTCGGCCCCTGCCGCCCTTTCCCAGCTCCTCGATGACCTGGTAGCGGCCAACAAATATTGAGCCTGTGGTCAGCTCTCGAATGGGCGCCTGGAGGATTTCCGCGATAATAGAGGTACCTTTAGCCGGGCCCAACTGCGTTCCGCAATCTGCACAGAAGCGGGAAGTTTCGGGATTTTCAGTTTGACACTTGGGCACTTGATGGACATATGTTGAATCCCTTATTAGGGTTGGCTAAAGATTATCAAAGAAGAGAGGCGGAGTCAATGGAATCTTGTATAGCCATTTCCCCCCTTTTTCCTAATCTAGGGCCTTTTTCTCTAGATATAGCACGATCCGGAATAACGAATTACAAACCACGCCAAGTTCTTCCTCCTCTCTCGTGCTATTTTTCCCCACCAACTGAGAATTTATTTTGAGCGGGTACAATGTGTCAATGATAAGTGGCAGCGCTACGGGGATTTGAACCCCGGTCTGATGGCTGAGAACCACCTGTCCTAGGCCTCTAGACGATAGCGCCGCACGCCGTAAAATAGCAAATGCCGCTTTTATTGTCAACGAGTTCGCCATCAGGCAGCTAATCAATCCGATGTCTAAAACAGGAATTTTCGCCTTTTTTTTATCTCTTACCGGCCATGAGCATTTTGGCGTTCGCTTCACCGCCGTTTGTCCTCCAGAGCATGGGCAAAGGCCTGTCAATTCCTTCCGTGTAATCCGGTGCATTCTCCCAGCGGTAGTTAAGAATCAGGTTAAAATCGGAAAAATGCTGCCATCGCCGGCGAGGAAGGCCGGTAATCATGTGAAAGTGATTGGCCGGCATTCCGACCTTGGCCAAACTGGCCGGAATATGGTCGAAAGTCACAAAGGTATGCGGCCAGGAATAATCGGAGGCATGGCAGCATCTTTCCCGCAACGCGGGCGGAAGCTCAACACTCTGGGCTTCATCCTGGACCATGGTGAACATCCCGGAAAGGTCAGAATAAGCCAGCCTGCCTGCCATGCCCTTTATCCCTTTGGGCGAGACAAAGCCCACAGAAAAGCCCAATCCTGGAAAATAGTATTCGACCGCTTTGAACAGATAGACGTCCTGCGCATAGTCCAGGGAGGCACTGCCAGAGTTATTGCCGTCGATAAATCCCCTCTTCATCCAGATCTCATTCTTGAAAGGAGCTAATTCGAGCTTGACTTCTTTTGCGATTTTCTCTATCTCCCAGGGCTCATAGACCTTGCGGAAGTCCATGAAAAGGGGCGGCTTCCCTCCGCTCAGGCATGAGTAAGCAATCATGGTCAAAAGGCCCTGAATGTCGTTTTCTGTGGAGAAAGGAATCGCCGCTTTTCGTCCTGTGTGGTCTTCGGTGGAGTTGAACAGCGACTCGGCTATGTCTGCGGTCGAGAGCGGAATTCCGCGCCTGTCCGAACCCCAGGCCAGCTGATTCGTCCAGCCTCCTCCGATGGCATTGATGTCTTTCATGTAGTTTCTGAGAATCAGGTAAAGGGCCAATCCCTCATCGAGCTTTTTTTTATCGTTTTCAGAAAGCTTAGGCGGTCTGATTCCCTTCTGTGTGTAAACGGCTTTTTTGAATTTGACGATCTCTTCTGTGTTGGAGAAGATGCGGTTCTTGAACTTGACTTTCATTATCCAGTTGCTCAGCTCTTTGAGTTCCTCAGGGTCATATCCTCCCTTCTTATGAATCATATCGGCAAAAATCTTCATCGATTCTCGCGTGGACTCAAGGCCGAAGAAGCGCCTTACGGCGTGGACATGGTTGATGGCTGTCTCCATCTGCATCGAATCCGTATCCACCGAAAGATATCGTTTTCCCCTCAGGGAGGTTGTTGCCATCATGGCGTAGGCAAGGTCGATGATTTCATCCTTGGTCTTATTGTCGAATTCCGGATTCATCCCTGTCTCGGGCATGTTGCCGATGAGCATGGGACAGAGACGGCCGGTCTGGGCATAGGCTCCGACCAGAGCATCGATGCCAACCACTCCCGGCTTGGGAGCGTTGTTTCCTCCCACGCAGGCCAGCGGGATTGAGGGAGGGAAATGGGCGGTAAGGGCCATTGCGCTTTTCCCGGGGAAAAACCAGGTATCGGGCACGATGACCAGGGCCTCCACGCCGGCTTCTTTCATCTCTCGAGCGCCGGAGTCTGCTGTTCGTTCGCTGTCGACAAGATGAGAGCAGTAGAAGACATTAGGAGGGCTTCCATCGGGCATCTTCAACCGCTTAGCCAAAAGATTTGCGGCCATCATTCCTATGTTAAACGCCCTCTTGCGCGATGACTCATCGATTCGAGGGTCACAGGGAACAAAAACGCCTAAACAGGGGACATATGGCTTTTTTTTGCCGACATAAGGCATTGCTCCTCCTTTGCGGTTGGATGATGGGCATGAGCAAAAGCTAATCCAGCCCGCCCATTCAAAACAATTTTATGCCGCCTCTAGGCCTCTGTATTATAGATGAAGTTGTCTTTCGTTGCTAATAGTTATTAAGCGCTGAATCCGACGGCTCACATCTGAATGCCAGCCGAGCTACACAATGTTTAGTTGATTTATGATGCATCCCAAATTCCGTGATAAAAAATTGCTCCCTGAATATCCAAAGATTTTGGGATATAGCCGCAGCGACCATTGAGGATTTAGCCTTCGGAGTTCGCTCTTGAAAAACTTGCCCGCGGAGGCTAAGCGGCGAGAAAACCGTTTGAAGGCTGAGCGGGCATGGTTCCTCGACCGAAGGGAGAGGAGAGCGAAGCCTGAAACCGAGCGGGCTTTGACTCGCTGGGGCAAAGCCCGCGTGTTTTTGAACCGCTTAGCCGGAGCATTGTGCAGCCGCCGGGAAGAGCGAACGGAGAATGGCGTTAAAAATCCGAAGGGGAGCAA
>CAZJYC010000018.1:0-41379 GCA_964550165.1 uncultured Eubacteriales bacterium | reverse complement strand
CCCTTCCTCACTCTGTCAAATCTCTTTCCTCATCACGGGAAAAAAGATGCTTCCTAAAAAATCTTATCATCATCCTCGGTCCCACCTCCGTGGGCAAAAGTGCAACCGCAGTCAAGCTGGCAAAGAAAATAGGCGGAGAAATCATCAACTGTGATTCGATGCAAGTCTATAAGGGCTTTGACATTGGAACAGACAAAATCCCTCTTGAAAAAAGAGAAAACATCCCGCATCATCTTCTCGATGTGGTCAGTCCCTCCACCCAATTTACAGCAGCAGATTTCTGCCAGCTCGCTTTAGAGGCAGCCGAAACCATCATCGGGGAAAAAAAAGTGCCGATCATCGTCGGCGGGACAGGGCTGTACCTCAAGGCTCTTTTGGATGGTCTTTTTCCGGAAGGAAAGCGAAATCCGTCGGTTCGCCTCAATTTGGAGAAGGAAACTGAAGAGAAAGGCCTGGAAGCTTTGAGAGAAAAACTCATGGCCGTTGATCCCGTGTACTGTCAAAAAATCGGAAAAAACGACCGCATCCGGATCATCCGCGCGTTGGAGGTTTTTTTTGCGACACACAAGCCCCTATCCAAACATTTTCTGAACACAAAATCTTATGTTGAAGATTTCAATATAATAAAAATTGGGTTAAAATTAGAAAGAAACGAGCTCTACGGGAGGATAGAAGAAAGAGTCGACAGGATGTTCGAAAAAGGAATTGTCAAAGAAGCGCAGAGTCTTCTCCAGAATAAAGAGGATGAACATTCGTCTTCTTTTCGTGCCCTGGGTTACAAGCATGTCATCCAATTCCTAAAAAGAGAAATTTCTCTGGACCAAGCCATAGCCTTGACCAAAAGAGACACCCGCCGCTACGCCAAACGGCAGATGACATGGTTCAGGAAAATGGAAGGAATCTGCTGGTTTTCGCCGCATGATTTTCCTTCAATCCTTGACTCTGTTAAAAAAAATCTAAAATGACGGAAACCGCCATCTTAGTCTACCTGGCTACAAGCAAAGAAGAAAAATTGGAGGCAGAAGAATCCATGGAGGAGCTTAAGGGCTTGGCCCGCGCCGCCGGAGCCCAAGTCATCGGAGAAATCTTCCAATTCCGCTCGGAAATTAACCCAAAATATCTCATCGGAGAGGGAAAGGCCTTAGAAATCATCGAGCTTAAAGAAAAAGCCCGGGCCAACCTCATCATTTTCGACCACAACCTTAGCCCTGTCCAGCAACGAAGCCTGGAAGAGAAAATTCAGGCCAAAGTCATAGACCGCAATCAACTGATCCTCGATATCTTCGCTCAACGGGCCAGAAGCAAAGAGGGCAAGCTTCAGGTGGAGCTGGCCCAGCTCAACTACTTGCTTCCGCGCCTGTTGGGGAAGGGGCAGGCTCTCTCTAGGCTGGGAGGAGGAATCGGCACTCGAGGCCCAGGAGAAAAAAAACTGGAGGAGGATAGGCGGAGAATCAAAGATAGGATTTCAAGGATAAAAAAAGAAATCCTGGATATTCAAAAAAGGCGAGCCGGTCAAAGAGAGAGCCGGAAGAGAATCCCCACTCCAGCTGTGTCGCTCGTGGGATACACCAATGCCGGAAAATCCACGCTGTTCAATGCTCTTTCCCGGCAGAAGATGTACACCTCTCCTCAGGTTTTTGCCACTCTCGACCCGACTTTACGCCGGGTTAGCTTTCCAGATGGGGCATACTTCTTTCTGAGTGATACGGTCGGCTTTATCAAGAAAATTCCGGTTGAATTGATAACCTCCTTCAGAGCCACGCTCGAAGAGTTGAAGGAAGCAGATTGCATTCTCCATGTTATCGATATTGCCTCCCCCAACTGCGAAGGCCAGATCAGGGCTGTTGAAAAAACCCTCGAGGAGATAGGAGTCCGGGATGTCCCGATCGTCAAAGTTTTTAACAAAATCGATCTCCTGCCGCAAAATAAGGATCTCTTAGAGAAAAATAAATCCACAGAAAGCGCCTTTGTCTACCTCTCAGCCAAAACAGGAGAAGGAGTTGAGAGCCTGAAAGAGCAGCTGAGGGTCATTCTCTTTAAAAACCTGGAGCTCTTCTATCTCCGCGTTCCCCAGACACAAAGAGATTTGGTCGATTCGTTTTCGAGATGGACCGTGGTCTTAAAGAGAAGAGAAAATGGAGACTTCATTGAACTGAAAGTCATGGCCAACCCACTTTCCATCATAAATTATCTTCCTTATATCATAAGAGGAGAGCAAAATTGGTAAGAAAAATATTTGGCATGGTCTTACTCTTCATCTTATCTTGGTCCTGTGCCACCTACCAACCTCCGCCGCCCTCTCTCTACATCGGAAACCTTCCCGCCGCTTTTGTCACAGAATTATCCCTCGATGAGAGAATTCTGATTGAAGATGCTTGGAACAGCCTCAAAAAAGGTGACGTCAGTAAAGCCGAGAGAAGCATCTCAAAGCTGGGGGAGAAAAACCCCGTCTATTACATAGGATTCGGCTTCGCCTCTATGCTTCTCGGTAATATGCAATATGCAGAAGGCTATTTCAAGACAGCCCTTTCCTATTATCCGGACATGGCTGTCATTCACTCAGGCCTGGCCCAGGTTTACCAAAAGACTGGGCGCGAGGACGAAGCGTTTGCAGAATTCAGAGAAGTGCTCAAGAAAGAGCCGGATAATCTCTGGGCAAAGCAGCAGTACGAAGCCCTAAAAAGCAGAAAAACGCAGGAAGTCATGACGGAGGCCAAGCAGGCTTTGGCCGCAGGGAACACGGAAAAAAGCAAACAAGCTTATCTCAGAGCACTCCACTACTCACCGCAATCGACCGAAGCTCATCTTCGTCTGGCTGAGATTTACAAGATGGAGAACAATCGGCAAAATGCTCTCATCCATCTCAAGGCAGCTAGCGCAAACGAACCCAAGAATAAAGACATACTAAAAAATTACGCAGAGTCGCTCTTCCAGGCAGAACGGTATGCGAGAAGTCTTGAGATCTATGAAGAGCTTGAAGAGATGGAGCCGGATAACAAAGAAATAGCCAGCCGCATTGAAAGCATAAAAAATGCTCTGGGCGTCATTGAACTCCCCAGCCAATACAATTCCATCCCGTTCTCCGAATCAGTCACCAAAGAAGAAATGGCTGCCCTGCTTGCGGTCAAGTTTAAAGGAACTTTAGAGACCATCTCGTCTCAGCCTCCCATCATCATCGATATTGCGACATCCTGGGCTTCTAAATTTATCCTTCAAATCTCTTCCTTGGGCATTCTTGACATCTACCCTAATCATACATTTCAGCCCAAAAAAATCATAACCCGGGCTGAAATGGCCGAAATCCTTATCCGCTTTATCCATTACCTTGAAAAGAAGGGTCACAAGTTTATCCGGCAAATTCAGCCAGAAAAAATTCAGATTTCTGATGTTTCTCCTCAGAATTATTATTACAAGCCGATTGTCGAAATTCTCTCTTTCGATATCATGGACCTTACTCCGGACAGGGAGTTTAAAACGGATTCTGCCGTTTCTGGCCAGGAAGCTGTAAAGCTTTTGGATATCATCCTAGCTTTGATCAGGTAATTCATCATCGAAACGCTCCGTTCCATGAAAAAAAGCGGAAAAAATGATTTATTTGCTCTGCCCAACATCCTCAGCTTCACCAGAATTCTGCTCATTCCCATCTTCGCGATGCTGATGGCCTCCCGGAAAACGACTGAGGCATTTGTCGTCCTGCTCGTGGCGGGTCTGACAGATGTTTTAGATGGCCTGGCAGCGAGAGCCCTCCATATGAAGACACGTCTAGGCGCTTTACTTGACCCTGCTGCCGATAAATTGCTCATCACCGCATCGTTTATTCTCCTGACCATCCCTGCGCTCAACTCGCCTCATGTCATTCCTCTCTGGCTGACTGTGGTTGTCATCGGCCGGGACGTGCTCATCGTCTCTGGAGCTTTTATCCTCTGCAAATTACGGGGACTGAAACGTTTCCCCCCTTCACTCTCCGGTAAAGCCAGCACCGTCTGCCAAACCTTCGTCGTCCTCCTCGTTCTTCTCTTCAATATCAACAAAATCTCCTCTCCTCTCCTGACCTGGCTCTATTTCCTGACCCTTGCCCTCGCTCTCCTTTCGATAACCAACTACTCCAGCTTCGCCATCAAGGCGATCTCTTCTCCTAAAGGCGCTTAGAAAAAAGATTCGAGTCTTCAAATTTTCCCCTTAAAATGGAGATTGAAGACCTGACTCCCTCAGGCTTGCTTCTCGTCCATGGGAATGATATCATCAACCGATAAGGAGAAATCCCATGAGCGTGCTGGAAAAAATCGCAAAAAGAATCGACAGTTTCCGAGACGAAATGGTCGACATGCAAATCAAACTCTGCTCTCTTCCTGCCATTTCTCCGGCAAGCGGGGGAGAGGGAGAAGTCAATAAAGCCGAGGCTCTTCTTGATTTCTTGAAAAAAAACGATTTCGCCGACATCGAAGTTATCAAAGCGCCTGACCTTGAAGCCGAGTGTGGTTACCGGCCGAATATTCTTGCTTTTTTTAAAGGCAAAAGTTCGACGAAAACTATCTGGATCATGACCCACATGGACGTTGTTCCGCCAGGGGAAATGTCTCTCTGGAGAGGGGATCCCTTTAAAGCCTGGGTTGAAGAAGGAAAAATTTTCGGCCGGGGCGTGGAAGACAATCAGCAGGATCTGGTGGCTTCTCTTTACGCCATCAAGGCCTTCCATGAAGAAGGCCTCCTTCCCAATTATGATGTCGGCATCGCCTTAGTTGCCGATGAAGAGACTGGAAGTGAGAAAGGCATCGATTATGTTCTCAGCCGGACTAAAGCCTTTCGCAAACAGGACTTGATCATCGTACCCGATGCTGGCAACAATGATGGAACGATGATCGAAGTAGCCGAGAAAAGCATTCTCTGGCTTAAATTCAAGACCCTTGGAAAACAGGCTCATGGGTCCACTCCAGAAAAAGGCAAAAACAGCTTCAAAGCGGCTTCTTTTCTGGTCACAGAACTGAACTCCCTCTACCGTCTTTTTCCTGATAAAGACCGTCTCTTCGATCCACCGATCTCCACCTTTGAGCCAACAAAAAAAGAACCAAACGTCCCCAATATCAACACCATCCCCGGAGAAGACGTCTTTTATATGGACAGTCGCATTCTGCCCAAGTACACGATCGAAAACGTTGAGGGAAAAATCAAAAAAATGATGGCGAACGTCGAAAAAGAATTCAAAGTCAAAATCAGCCTGGAAGAGGTTCAAAAAGCTCCGGCCGCTCCGCCAACCTCAGCCGACGCTCCTGTGGTTCAAGCCCTGAAAAAGGCCATAAAAACCATTTACAAGAAAGACGGAAAGGCGATTGGAATCGGCGGGGGAACGGTTGCCGCCCTCTTCCGAAGGGCCGAATTTAACGCTGCCTGCTGGTCAAAAATTGATGAAACCGCTCATCAGCCCAACGAATACTGCATCATCGACAACATGATAGGAGACGCGAAAGTCTTCGCCCACATCTTCCTCCAGGAATAGGTCACAGATTTTTCTCGCTTTGGAGAAACATCGGTAACGAAAAAATTCAAAGTAAGATAAAAACAGCAGCATCCGGTGTATAGATTCAAGCTCTAATAAAGGATTGTGCCTAAACTATCGAACGGGGAACAGCACAAACTCTTGACGTATTGCTGCTGAACAATATCAATCGGTTTTTGAGGAGGCAAAAAAGTGAAGAAATATATAGTCATTATTATGACCGTTCCAGATGAGGGAATCGCCCAAAAAATAGCCACAGAGTTGATTGAAGAAAGGATGGCCGCCTGTGTCACCATCTCCGCACCCTGTCAGTCTCATTACCGCTGGCAGGGGAAAATCACCAAAGACAAAGAGCACATGCTCTTCATAAAAACACGCGCCAATCTCTATTCCCGTCTTCAAGCCAGAATGCTGAAAATGCATCCCTATGAAGTTCCGGAGATTGTCGCTTTCCCCATGGTCAAGGGGTACAAAAAATATCTCAACTGGATCGCTGAAGAAACGGCGGAATAAGAGTAAG
Organism: uncultured Eubacteriales bacterium; assembly: GCA_964550165.1. GTDB lineage: Bacteria > Acidobacteriota > Aminicenantia > Aminicenantales > Aminicenantaceae > CAZJYC01. Next base: position 35,365 of record CAZJYC010000018.1, on the reverse strand, counting down.
AAAAAAATTCAGAACAGAACAAAGTGCTTGGCTAAGCCATCTTTCTCTTGATCTTTTTGGCAATTTTGATGGTGTTGAGATGGATGTCCACGGTATCCGTCAAACTGGAGGCATAGCCTCCGGCAAGGAGAATTGCCACCGGAATTTTTAGCCTCAAGGCTTCCTCAATCACAATCTGGTCTCTCTCCTTCAGTCCTTCCACGGTCAGCTTCAAGTTTCCCAACTGGTCCTTTTCATAAGGGTCAGCACCTGCGAGGAAGAAAACCAAATCCGGCTGAACTTCCAGGTACAGGCGGGGAAAATGAGAGCGAAGCTCAGCCAGATATTTCTCATCGCCGTCCCCAGACCACAAGCCGACATCAACCGAACTTGAGGGCTTTTGCGCGGGATAATTATCCATCTGGTGAATGGAAAAGGTAAAGGCATAATCTTTTTTGGCGAAGATGTGAGCGGTTCCGTTTCCCTGATGGAGGTCACAGTCCACGACCATCGCCCTCTGTATCTTCCCTTCCTGTCTCATTTTCTCCAAAGAAATTGCGGCATCATTCAATAAACAGAAGCCTTCACCATGGTCAGGAAAAGCATGATGGAATCCCCCGCCGATATGCACGGCCAGGCCATCCTCCAAAGCTTGTTCGGCGGTAAGAATTGTGCCGCCGACAGAAATGAAGGCAAACTCGACGAGCTCGGGAGAAAAGGGAAGCTCCAGGGTCAGGATATCCGAATGAGAAAGGCTCCCTGTTTTCAGCTTTTTCAGGTATTTAGGAGTATGGACTAAAAGAATATCTTTCTCCTCAACAGGCTGAGGACAGAGGAAATTTTCTTTTTTGGCTCCCAGGTGCAGCAGATTTTCATAGATGAGTCTGTATTTCTTGACTGGAAAAACATGTTTTCCTAGGTCGACCATCCAGTACTCATCGGAATAGATAAATTTGAAAGGAAAACCTCGACTCAAGTAAGCTTTGAAGACATTCAACAGTCTGGACATTCAGCCTTATTCATACCAAAAAAAAACAAATTCGTAAACTGCTCGGGGATAATATATTTTCTCTCCTGATAACAGCCAAACCCGTGCCAAGGAAGTATCTTTTTTCCCGTGATGAGAAAAGAGATTTGATAGAGTCAGCAAAGCTGGCGCTGGTTTCCGTCCCTCCGAAGCCCATGGTGGCGGGTGGGAGGGTCTTGGGCGAGGAGGGATGGAAACCAGCGCTGTTATAATTGGCTTGAATCATCATATGCCTTCACAAAAAAAAGATGCTAACTCGTACCAGCCTCCATAAAGGTGAATCATACCTCAAAATTTTCCATTGCGAAGGCCAGTGGCCGAAACACTGTTTGAAGGTTGAGCGAGCTTGATTTAATCCTCAAATTTTATATGATAATACATTAATTTATTCAAGGAGTCATAATGATGAAATTACTAACCCGTATGGCAAAAAGCTTTGTTGCCGGTGAAACAGTCGATGATGCTATGAAGGCCGTCGAAAAGCTCAAGGCAAAGGGCATCATGGCGACGCTGGATGTTCTTGGAGAGAGCGTAAAAAACAGCGAAGATTCTGATACGGCCGTCGAGGCTTACCTCAATCTTCTGGATGCCATTCCTCAAGCGGGTGTCGACTCCCATGTTTCCCTCAAACTGACCCAGATGGGCCTGGATATCGATGATGAATACTGCTACCAGAACATGCTGAAAATTGTCAGCCGAGCCAAAGTCCTTAACAACTTTGTCCGCTTCGATATAGAAGGATCTCCGCATACTCAGAGAACCCTTAACATTTTCTACCGCGTCCGGGAAAAGTTTGACAATATGGGAATCGCCATCCAGGCTTATCTCTACCGATCCGAGAAAGACATCCAAGACCTGAACCGGGTTAAAGCCAAGGTCAGACTTTGCAAAGGAGCTTACAAAGAGCCCAACAATGTTGCTATCCAGAAGATGAGGGACATTCGCGAAAACTTCATGAAATTGACAAAGATGCTTTTTGAAAACGGTGTCTATCCTGCCATAGCTACCCACGACGACAAGCTTATCCAGGCAACAAAAGACTATGTGGCTGAACACAACATTTCCAGAGATGACTTTGAATTTCAACTGCTTTACGGAATCCGGACGAAGACCCAACAGAAACTTGCTGAAGAGGGATACAGAGTGAGAGTCTATGTTCCCTTTGGAACGCACTGGCTTCCTTATTTTTACAGAAGGCTGAGGGAACGCAAAGAAAACGTCTTTTTCGTTCTCAAGAACCTGTTCAAAAAATAAAAAAAAGATCTCTTCGCTTTTGTGTGGCTCCTCTGAAAGCTCTCGCCGGGATGGCCTCGCTCCCCTTCGGGTTTTTAACGCCGTTCCCTCCCAGCCCTTCCCGGCGGCTGCAGAACTCGCTCCGGCTAAGTCGTTCGAAAACACGCGGGCTTTTCTGAGCTCAGTTGATCTCGCCGGACATATCCATTTTTTTCTTTTCCATCACTGCGACTTGAGCAGCTGCCAGACGAGCAATGGGAACCTGATAGGCTGAGCAACTGACGTAATCGAGGCCGATTTTATGGCAGAAGAAAATGGAACGAGGTTCTCCTCCATGGACACCGCAGATTCCGATTTTCAGGTTAGGCCTGACCCTCCTTCCTTTCTCCACGGCCATTTTCATCAGCACACCCACTCCTCTCTCATCGATCGTCTCAAAGGGATTGCTCTTCCAGATTCCGTGCGTCAGATAATAGGCAAGGAATCCAGCGCCGTCATCGCGAGAAAGGCCGTAGATCGTTTGGGTCAGGTCATTGGTTCCAAAAGAGAAAAACTCCGCCTCCCGGGCAATCTCATCGGCGGTGATGGCTGCCCTGGGAACTTCGATCATGGTCCCCACCGAATACTCGATTTTAACTTTATATTTATCCATAACCGATTCAGCGATTTGCTGGATGATTTTCTTCTGGTTGGCGAACTCCTCCCATGTTCCCACCAGAGGAATCATGACTTCTGGATAGACCTTGTGCCTTTCTTTGGCTAGCTGACAAACAGCCTCAAAAATCGCGGTGGCCTGCATTTCGATGATCTCAGGGTAAGAAATTCCCAGGCGGCAGCCTCGATGACCAAGCATGGGATTGAACTCAGAGAGAGCTTTGACCCGCTCCAGCAGCTTCTCCAGCTCTTTAATTTTTTCCTTTTGGCTGCTGCTTGAGGCCCTTAACACCGCGATCTCGACCATGAGATCTTCTCTTCGAGGCAAAAATTCATGGAGTGGAGGGTCGATAGTGCGGATGGTCACGGGATGACCCTTCATTTCTTTAAAAAACTCATAAAAATCTTTTCTCTGGAAAGGGAGAAGCTTGCTCAAAGCCTTCCGCCTTTCCTCTTCAGTTTCAGAAAGAATCATCTCTTTGATAAAGGAAAGCCGTTCTTTTTGGAAAAACATATGTTCTGTTCGGGCCAATCCGATGCCCTCAGCCCCAAAAGCAAAAGCCACCTTGGCATCAGCCGGGGTATCGGTGTTCGCTCGCACTTTTAATCTTTTGACCTTGTCGGCCCAGAAAAGAAGCTTTGTAAAGTCCTGATAAATTGGGGATTCCTCAGGCTTCTTCTCTCCGCGGACGACCTGGATGATTTCAGAGGGCTGTGTCGCTATCCGCCCAGCAAGGACCTCTCCCAGAGTTCCGTCGATGGATATCCAATCGCCTTCTTTCACTTGGGTTTTACCTGCGTTGAAGAGCCTCTTTTCTTCATCCAAACGGATATCGCCGCAGCCGACGATTGCCGGCTTCCCCATCTGCCGGCTGACGACCGCCGCGTGGGACGTCATTCCTCCCGTAGCAGTCAGAACACCTTGAGACGCACTCATTCCATGGATATCATCCGGAGATGTCTCGCCCCTGACCAGAATGACCCTTTTCCCCTCCTTCCTCCAGACAACAGCTTCATCGGCTGTAAAGACAACCTGGCCGGAAGCGGCTCCTGGCGATGCAGCCAGCCCACGGGAAAGAATCTCGTGTTTTCCCTTTTCTTTCGGGTCAAAAATAGGATGGAGAAGTTGGTTCAAGGCCTCAGGCGGAACCATCAACAAGGCCTCTTCTTTGCTGACCAATCCTTCCTCAACCATGTCCACAGCTATTTTAACTGCGGCCAGGCCGGTTCTCTTTCCGCTTCTGGTCTGAAGCATGTAAAGTTTTTCATTTTCGACTGTGAACTCAAAATCCTGAACGTCCCGGTAGTGTTTCTCCAAACGGTTGGTGATTTGCTTCAACTCCTTGAAGGCTGCCGGCATCTCTTTCTCCAGAGTTCTAAGAGGAGAAGGGGTTCGAATCCCGGCCACAACATCCTCTCCTTGGGCGTTGAAAAGATACTCACCATACAACTCTTTTTCGCCCGAGGCAGGATTCCTGGTGAATCCAACCCCAGTCGCGGAGCGCTCGCCGGTATTTCCGAAAACCATCATCTGGATGTTGACCGCGGTTCCCAGGTCATCGGGGATGTAATTCAGACGGCGGTAGGTCACAGCTCGCGGATTGTTCCAGGACTTAAAAACCGCAGAAATCGACATAAAAAGCTGGTCGAGAGCATCCTGAGGAAATCCTTTCCCCGTTTCTTTCTTGATCAGGGCTTTGTATTCTTGAATCAGGCTTTCTAAGTCTTCTGAGGAGAGTTCGAAGTCCTGGACAACCTTTTTTTCTTTCTTCTTTTTTCTCAAAATCTCTTCAAATTTCTTCTTGGGAATTTCCAGAACGACGTCTCCAAACATGTGGATTAGCCGTCGATAGCAATCCAGCGCAAACCTTTTGTTTCCGCTTCTCTTGACCACGCATTTGAGCGTTTTATCGTTGAGGCCCAGGTTCAAGACAGTGTCCATCATCCCGGGCATGGAAAATTTAGCCCCTGAACGGACAGAAAGGAGAAGAGGGTTTTCTTCGCCTCCAAATTTTTGCCCTGTCAGCCTCTCCAACTTTTTCAGGTTGAGGAGAACTTCCTCTTTCACCGCAGCGGGAATTTTCCCGCCAGACTTGGCGAACAAGTTGCAGACTTCTGTGGAAATGGTAAAGCCCGGGGGAACAGGCAAGCCTATTCCTGCCATTTCCGCCAGGTTTGCGCCTTTTCCGCCGAGGAGATCCTTCATATCCTTGTTTCCATCGACACGCTCTTTTCCGAAAAAGTACACATATTTCTTGGCCATCGTTCGACTCCTCTCAAAAGGAAATGTATACACGTAAATGGCGCAAAATTCAAGCGTTACGCAGGCCTGGAAAGCATTTGCATCTCCTTTCAAAGATGGTTTGGGAAATCGCTGCCGCGACCATAGCAGATTTAGCCTTCAGAGTTCGCTCTTGAAAAAGGTACCCGCGGAGGCTGAGCGGTGAGAAAACCGTTTGAAGGCTGAGCGGGCACGGTTCCTCGACCGAAGGGAGAGGAGAGCGAAGCCTGAAACCGAGCAGGCTTTGCCTCGCTGGGGCAAAGCCTGCTTGTTTTCGAACCGCTTAGCCGGAGCGATACGCAGCCGCCGAGAAGAGCGAACGGAGAATGGCGTTAAAAATCTGCTGGGGAGCAAAGCGATTTTCCAAACAAAAACATCATCGCAGAATTTCTCTGCTGGGATTTTTCAAATCTCAGAGATTTTTGCGGCGCAGTGAGATTTTTCGGGAGAGAAAAATATTCAGAGAAAAAAAGAGAAGGACGCTGTCGGTGAGGATCAGTTTCAAATCCACTTTTCGGCCGAAGCTCCCGAAGCAGCCGCAGTCGATATCCAGCCCTCTGAGAAGAGCGCTGACGGTGAGCACTAAAAAGCCGACGAGAAGGCACGATAAAAGCAAAGAGCCGGCAGTGCGAAATATCCCTGCAAATACAAAGATCCCGCAGAAAATCTCTATCCAGGGCAGAGTCAAAGCAATAAAAAAGGTTAATCCCCGGGGAAAGACTCTATAGTTGGCAATGTCTTGAGCAAAACCCAGAGGGTCGAATACCTTTAAAATCCCGGCCCAGACAAACACGCCGCCGACCAAGACTCGGAAAGCGAGAAGGAAGTATCGATTACGAATCATTTCCCGGTGATACCGGCAGCCCCTCCTTCACCCACTCTTCCCAGCCGCCGAAGAAAACTTTGATCTGGGAAAAGCCCTTTCTGTGCAGAGCTTTGGCCAAACCGACACTCGACTGGCATTCACTGCCGTCACAATAAATAACTAAAGTTATCTCCTGAGGCAGCAGATGAAAATCCAATTCTTTTTCTTTATGAGCCGCGAAGGGAATGTTTATCGCGCCCAAGATATGCCCGTCCCGGAAAGCGTCCTCGCTCCTGCTGTCCACGAAAAGAGCTTCTCCCTTGCCAAAAAGCTCCTCGGACTCGACCAGGGTGATGAAGGCGATCGAAGGAAATTGCGCTTTGGATAGAAAGGCATGGCGGAACTCACCCTGGAAGTACTTCCTGACCAGGCTGAAATTTGCGCCCAGTCCGATAATCGAACCCAGGACAAGGATAAAAACGCATTGGGCGAGAAGCTTCTTGAGATGCATGCGTATCCGTATAAAAGCGAAACTTTTTTTAAGAGAAGAGAGTTTGGTATTTACGGAGCCCGGCTTTAAAAACTTCAATAGCTCGCGTCAAATCCTGCTCCTTGAGCACATAGGCAATTCGCACCTCATCCTTGCCCTTGCCAGGAGTGCTGTAGAAACCCTGGGCAGGCGCGACCATGACCGTATCCTTATCCAGGTGGAAATCGGTGAGCATCCACTGCACAAAATGCTCCGAATCCTTTATGGGAAGCCTGACGATGATGTAAAAAGCGCCCTGAGCTTTGTGGGCCACGATTCCAGGAATGCTTTTCAGGCCTTCATAGAGAAGGTTCCTTCTCCGCTCATATTCTTCTCTCACCGGCCCGAAATAATCTTTTCCCATGCGGTAGGCGGCAAGCGCAGCTTTCTGCTCCACCGAAGGGGGGCAGAGCCTGGCCTGGGCAAATTTCAACAGAGACTGATACAAATCCCTGTTCCGGGTTACGACAGCCCCAATCCGGGCTCCGCAACTGCTGAAGCGCTTGGAAATGCTGTCGACAACGATCACTCTGTCTTTCACATCATCGTACTCAAGGATGCTCTTGTGGCTCCCTCCATCATAGACGAACTCTTTGTAGACTTCGTCTCCGATCAAAAAGAGGTCGCGCTTCTTGACCACAGAAATAACTCGCTCCAGCTCTTCTGGAGCATAAACGGTTCCGGTGGGGTTGTTCGGAGAGCAGAGAAGAATCGCCCTTGTCTTGGGTGTGATTTTGGCTTCTATTTCTTTCATCGGGGGAAGCCGGAACCCGTCTTCCACGCGCAGGGTCAGGGGAACGATTCTGACGCTGGCAAATGAGGCGTAGCCGTTGTAATTTGTGTAAAACGGCTCAGGGATGATAATCTCCTGGCCGGGATCAGCCACGACGCTGAAAGAAAAATGAATAGCCTCTGAGCCGCCGATGGTGATGATCACATTTTCTGAATCGAGAGGGATGTTGTAGGATTGGAAATAATCGGCAATAGCCTGCCTTAGCTCCAGAAATCCCTGGGCAGGGCCATAGCTCAGAACCTTTTCGTCGTAATTATGAAAGCTATCCAGAATGGGTTGGGGCGTAGGAATATCCGGTTGCCCGATGTTTAAAAAATAAACATGGATTCCCCGCTCCATGGCCTTATCCGCATAGGGCTTGAGCTTCCTTATTGGAGAAGGCTGGATTTCCCGCCCCCTTTTGGAAATATCCATTTATGAGTCCTCCCGAAATGAATTAGAATGAATGCACGCTTGATTATGAAATAAAGCGGACGGGCTTGTCAAAGTTTTTATTGCCATTGTCGCTTGATTCTGATATTTTTGTCACGATAATCCCGAGCATGATTGTCGAACCTCGAGCGAGAATTGTAGCCAAGAAAAGCTGGAAGAATTATTTCCTCCTCTCTCTTGAAACTTCCCGCCTCACCGCCGCGATAAGACCCGGTCAATTCATCATGGTCCGTATCGGCGCTTATCCCTATCCCCTTCTGCGCCGGCCTTTCAGCATTCATTCCCATGACGGAAAAATCATTGAGATTTTCTTCCAGACAACCGGAGTCGGCACGAGCTTCCTCAGCCAGAAAGAGGTCGGCGATTTCCTCGATATTTTTGGACCTCTTGGCAAGGGCTTTTCTGTGGGGCCTGGTTTTCAAGGAAAAGAGGTAGCTGTAGTCGGCGGAGGCAGAGGTATCGCCCCCCTTTACTTCCTGGCAAGGACCCTGCGTTCCTATGGTGCATCGGTTAAAATCTTCTACGGCGGCCGCAGCCTCGAAGACCTTCCTCTGAGAATAAAATTTGAGGCAGAGGGCTTCGACCTGCGTTGTTCCACGGACGATGGTTCCTACGGTTATAAGGGATTGGTCAGCGATTTTCTCGCAGAGGAACTTGAAAATCTCTCTCCAGCTCAGATCTTCGCCTGCGGGCCCGAAGCGATGATGAGAAAAATCTCTCAGATTGCACAAACAAGGAATACCCCGGCTGAATTTTCACTGGAGTCCGTCATGGGCTGCGGGTTTGGGGTGTGCTGGGGATGTGTCAAGAGAATAAAAAAGAACGGCAAAGAGAGCTGGGTCAAAATCTGTGAAGAAGGCCCTGTTTTCCCTGGAGAAGAAATTACCTGGGCGGATGATGAGCCATGATAGACCTTTCTGTTGATTTAGGCTTCCTCAAGCTCAAAAATCCCGTGGTCGCTTCCAGCGGCACCTTTGGCTACGGCATCGAGTTTAAGCCTTTCCTCGATTTGAGCCTGCTGGGAGGGTTCGTGGTCAAAGGTCTTTATTTTTCTCCGCGAGAAGGTAACCCTCCACCCCGCCTGATCGAAACCCCAAGCGGTCTTATCAATTCCATCGGTCTTCAAGGAATTGGGGTGGAAAGATTCGCCGATGAAATCCTTCCTCAGCTCAGAAAGTTCCAAACAGCGATCATCGTCAACATCTGCGGAGAAAGCGATGAGGAGTACGCCTCTGTCGCCGAGTTCCTGGATAAGCAGGAGGGCATTTCGGCTTATGAACTGAACATCTCCTGTCCCAATCTCAAAAAAGACGGCCTTTGCCCTGCCCTAAATCCTGAGGCTGTCTTTTCTGTGGTCAGCCTTGTGAAAAGAAGCTCTTCCAGATCTGTGATCACAAAACTTTCTCCCAATGTGACCGACATCGTCGAAATCGCACTCAGTGCTCAGGAAGCCGGAACTGATGCTCTTTCCCTGGTCAACACCTTCTTATCCATGGCCATCAATGTGGAAACAAGAAAGCCTGTTCTGGCCAATGTTTTTGGAGGACTGAGCGGTCCGGCCATCAAGCCCATCGCCTTGAGAATGGTCTATCAAGTGGTTCAGCGGGTCAAGGTCCCGGTGATCGGCATGGGAGGGATCTTTTCGGGCCGGGATGCTCTGGAGTTCCTGATCGTAGGGGCAAAAGCGGTCGGCGTAGGGACTGCTAATCTTGTTGACCCTGAGGCAACGGTGAAAATCATCGAGGAATTAAGGGACTACTGCCAAAGAAAAGGAATAGAAAAAATCGAAGATATCATAGGAACGATTAAACTTTAAACGAAAGAAGAGAAGCATGGGCATCTTCTATGATGCTTCCAAGAGAAGTTAAGAAAAGATGAAAAAAAAAGAAAATGCAGCTCGAAGAATTATCGTGGCTTTAGACGTCGGGAGCGAGGAGCAGGCTCTCGCTCTCGTCCGAGAGCTCGATAAAGCGGAGATTTTCAAAGTGGGATTCCAGCTCTTCACAGCCGAAGGCCCCTCTCTGCTCAGGAAAATCCAAAAAATGAGGAAGAAAGTCTTCCTTGATCTCAAGCTCCACGATATTCCCAACACTGTCGCCGAGACGGTCAAAGTGGCTGTGAAACACGGTGCTCACATGCTGACCATCCACTCTTCGGGGGGTCGGGAGATGATGGAAAGAGCAGTGGAGGCAGCAGCAACCGAAGCACAGAAGGAGGGGAAAGAGAAGCCAATCCTCCTTGCTGTGACCATATTGACCAGCTTCAAGAACGGCGAATTGCGGGAGATAGGGATGGCTGCCGATACCTCCAGTCAGGTTCTTCGCCTGGCCAAGCTCGCCCAAGAAGCGGAGATGGATGGATTGGTCTGTTCTCCTCAGGAAATAGACATCGTCCGCAAAGAGATCGGCCCGGAACTTCTTCTTGTTGTTCCCGGGATACGTCCTTCTGGAGCTTCAGCCGATGACCAGAAGAGAATCATGACTCCTCCGCTAGCTTTAGCAAAGGGGGCCGATTATTTGGTCATCGGACGTCCGATTATCGAAGCCCTCTCTCCCCGGGAGGCCTTTCTCAGGATTGTTGAGGAACTAAATCACGCGGAAGACTCTTCCCACATCAAAAACGGTATCTAAGATAGCCCAGACAACGGCTATCAACACTCCGGCCACTACAATGCTAACAATCAAATAACTGATGACCTTCTCCTTGGGCGCATCCACAAGATTCGTCATGAACCCAAGATAGAGGATATAGATTCCGTAAAGGCCAACCAGGATATCCAATCTCCCTAAAAATGGAATGAGATAAAGAATGCTTCCCACCAGATAGGGTGTCATGCTGTAGACGGCAAGGCTCATGGCGTTATTCAGATTTTGAGTCGAGGAGAAGGTCGGTGCCAGGGCGTTGATGATGAAGCCGATGACATAGATTGAGCCCACGACGAAACCGTAGATCAGGATGGCACGGAGAAAAGCCATTCCCAGGCTAAACCTGTACCAGTCAAGATAGGGAACTCTGAAGCCGATGAGCCCGTAGCGCAAAAATTGAGCGACGGCTGGAATCAAGGCCAAAATCAGGACATAAGAGGAAAAAAACTTGGAAACCGAAAGCGATTCTTCCTTTATCTTGACCCACTCGTCTTTGGGTTTTAACAATATCCCCTGCAGCCTGGCCCCTAAATTCATTCCCATCCTCCTTCAGAGATAAGATCCAATCCCGAACTCCTCGGCAGCCCCTGAATCATCCAAATCCTGGGAGCGCAATCCTGCAGCCGGGCGTGATGCTCTGAATAGTTCCGAGGGGATGTGGAGGCGCGGGTCGGACTCGAACCGACGAATCGAGGTTTTGCAGACCTCTCCCTTAGCCACTTGGGTACCGCGCCTTTTTCATATCGGACACAATGCAAAAAAATTTGGAGCGGACGATGGGATTTGAACCCACGACCTTCTGCTTGGCAAGCAGACGTTCTACCCCTGAACTACGCCCGCTTCTCTGTCAGCAAAAGAACGTTCTCAAACTACCAGAAAGATCAAAATCTGTCAATAACGTCCTTCTCCGTCGAACCGCCAGCCTGATTGAGAAGGATGGGAAAGGGATACAACGTAAAGAATTTTAAAGAATTGATTCTCTTCCATTTTGTGTGGCTAATCTAAAAGCCTCTCTAGAATGGCCTCGCTCCCCTTCAGGTTTTTAACGCCGTTCCCTCGCGGCCCTTCTCGGCGGCTGCGTAACTCGCTCCGCTCAGACATACTCGCCGCCCGGCAAAGCCGGGTTCCCCCGAGGGGCAGCTCGGGAAGGCTAAACCTTCAATGGTCGCTTCGACCATCTCTGAGAGGCTTTTTTGTTACTCAAATTTCCTCCGCCCACACAAAATGGAAAAGCGCCAAAGAATTTAAGGAGATTTTTGCAGCGCAGAACTTAAAGGACTAAAAAATAAAGGTGTTGGTTAATCTATCTTGTCCGGACTCGATCGCCGACACGCAGAGCATCCCGGCAGGAAAGGACTTTGACCGTGGATGTTTTCGTCCGGGTGTCGATGACAATCAAGCTCCCCAGAATCTTAGGGGAAATAGCCTCTTTTGTTACCCTGTAAGCGATCAGCTGGTGTCCGAACTGGAAACCATCCTCAGCTCCAAGGTCGATGAGCGCCCAGTTTCCCGTCCCGATCTGGCCCCAATCATTCTGTAAATAAACGATAAGTCCGCCTGTGCCTTCTTCTTCGAACGAAATGTCCTCGTAACCGAGGTCTTTGCCCACTAAACCCGTTCTCTCTTCAAAGGGAACCAGAAATTGTCCTGCCGTAACCTGACCGCAGGCTTTATCCAACCTTGCAGAGGCGCGATTGCTGGCGACAGCCACGATTTCCGCCCGTCCCCTCTTTAGGGCGAGCTGACCGTATTTCTTTCTACCGATCGGGCTTTTGATTTTGGGTCCCATCTCCAGTATCAAAAAAATCTGACCCGGCTCGATACCGCTTTCGTTGCCTTTGTTGATATAGAAAATATCTTGCTCTCTTAACAGAACAACCTCGTCCCCTCTTTCAGCTCCGACGATTTTTATATCCGGCTTCTCCTCATCTTCCAGGATAAAAAAAGAGCAGTAAAGGTCAGACTCAGTGATAAGAGGGTGGATGTCATGGTACATTCTGGCGCTTTTGATTTCCTGCTCTTGATTTCCTGCTCTCTGTTCAGACCTTATTCCAAACCAGTTTCCCAAAAAAATGACGAGAAAAATCAAGAATGAGAAGATAAAGATTTTTCGGGGCATTCTCAAAATGAATTTTCGCATCGTATCTCCTCTTGAAGGTTTCTCCTTCTTGAAATTTGCTCCCATTATATTCGGATGTTTTTGTGCTGTCAATAGAATCGAATTTAATCCTCTGTTCATTGGACAAGCCCGCTCTATTCCTATAAAATAACTCTTTCTGAGAAGATAAGCCAAATGATCCGTGTCGCTCTTCTTTTTGGCGGTCGTTCTGCAGAGCATGAAGTCTCTATCATCTCGGCTTCATCCATCTACAAATACCTCGATAAAAAGAAGTATAAGGCCGTTTCTGTCTACATCAACAGAGACGGCAAATGGAGAGTTGTCGAATCTCCCCTTCTCTCTGCCTCTGCTCTGAAAAAAGGATGCTTCTCCTCTTTTCTCCCTTGGGGGAAACGCGCATTGCCCCGTGCAATCCGGGCGGATATTTACTTCCCGGTCCTCCACGGCCCTTACGGAGAAGACGGGACTATCCAAGGCCTGCTGGAAATGGCCGATGTCGCCTTTGTCGGTGCTTCAGTCACAGCATCCGCGATCGCAATGGACAAAGCCCTGACCAAAATGCTCTTCAAAGCGAAGAATCTGCCTGTGGTCAAACACCTCGTCCTTCTGGAAGAAGATTGGAGAAAGAATAAAAAGTCGTTGCTTTCTCAGATCAAAAAAGAGATACCCCTTCCTTTTTTCGTCAAGCCCGCCTGTTTGGGTTCAAGTGTCGGCATCTCCAAGGTCAAAGACCATGCTCAGCTTCCTGCGGCTTTGGATTTAGCTTTCCGCTATGACCGGAAGATACTCGCCGAAAAAGGAGTCAAAGGCCGAGAGTTTGAATGCAGTGTCCTGGGAAACGACAATCCCCAAGCCTCTCTTCCCGGAGAACTCATTCCCCACCGAGAGTTTTATGACTACCGGGACAAATATATCGAAGGAAAGACACGCTTCAAAATCCCGGCCGATCTTCCTCCAGCCCAGATAAAAAAAATCAAGAATCTTTCCCTGCAAGCCTACAAAGCTGTGTCCTGCTCGGGAATGGCAAGGGTCGACTTCCTGATGGAAGGAAAGACAGGGGAGATTTTTGTCAGCGAAATCAACACCATTCCCGGCTTTACCGAAATCAGCATGTATCCCAAGCTTTGGGAAGTGAGCGGGCTTCCTTATCCCCGGCTTCTGGAGAAATTGATTGAACTCGGCTTTGAAAGGCACAGCAAGAAAAAAAGAAACACGGAAAGTCCGCACTCATGAGAATTCTGGGCATTGACTTCGGCGACAGGCACATCGGCCTTGCTGTCAGCGACAAGCTTTGTCTCACGGCTCAAGGTATCGGCTGTTATCAGCTGAAAAGCAAGGAGGAAGATGAAAAATACTTCAAGGAGCTCGTTTCGAAATATGAGATCAACGAAATCGTGGTCGGCCTGCCTTTGCGAATGAACGGAAGCCCTGGAACGCGAGTCGATAAAACAAAAAAATTTGCCTGCTGGCTTGAAGAAACGCTCCGTCTTCCCCTTCGCTTTTGGGATGAGCGGCTGACGACACAGCAGGCTCAGAAAATCCTCAGCCAGCAAAAAGTCAAGGCCAAAAGAAAAAAAATGCTTGAAGACCAAATTTCAGCAGCTTTGATCCTTTCAAGCTATCTGGAGAGAAAAAGAAAAGGCGACGATGGCCCTCAAAATCACTAGGATTGCTCTCACTCTGTTTCTACTTGGCATACTACTTTTTTCTGCCTGGTTTTCTATCGAATTCTATTCTTCTCCGAAGACTCCGGCAAAAAAAATATTTTTCATGGTCGATCCTGGAGAGGGAGCGCGAACCATCGCTCATAATCTCAGAAAGAACGGTGTGATCAAGAAAAGGTGGCCTTTTCTCCTGGGATACAAGATTTTTTATTCGGCAAAAAGCCTCAAAGCGGGAGAGTATGCTTTCCAGCTTCCCTTATCCACCAAGGAAGTTCTTCGGACCATAGTGGAAGGAAAAGTCTATCTTCATCCCGTGACCCTACCAGAGGGTTTGACACGAAGAGAAATTGCCGGTTATCTTGAGTCTCTGAGTTTCGTCGATGCCGAAGATTTTTTGGAAGCCTCTTCAAGGCCCGAGAATATTTCTTCATTGGATCAAGACGCCGTTAACCTCGAAGGGTATCTCTTTCCAGAAACCTACCATTTTCCAAAAGGAATCCAGGCCGAAAAAATTGTCTCCAGCCAAGTTTCCCAGTTCAAGACCGTCTTCGGAGAGGCCTGGCAGAGAAGGGCGGCTGAGATCGATATGGCCCTAAGAGAAGTCGTCATTCTTGCTTCCTTGATAGAGAAAGAGACCTCTATCCCGGACGAGAAAAAACTTGTCTCTGCCGTTTTCCACAATCGCCTGAAGATGAAGATGAAGCTCGATTGTGACCCCACCATCATCTATATCCTCAAGGAGAAGGAAGTGTTCAAAGACCGGCTTCGAAACAGAGATCTGAAACATGACTCCCCCTACAACACCTATCTCCACCGGGGACTTCCTCCGGGCCCCATTTGTAACCCCGGGCGAGGGTCTCTCGAAGCCGCCCTGTATCCCGCAGAAGAAAATTACCTCTATTTCGTCTCCCGCAACGACGGAAGCCACCATTTCAGCCGAAATTTTAAAGAGCACCAGAGGGCAGTCCTCCAGTACCAGAAGAACAGCAGATAAAGGAAGCATCTTTTTTTCCTTGAAAGCAGATGATGATAAAAGCCAGCTCTAACAGTGCTGGTTTCCATCCCTCCTCGCCAAAGACCCTCCCACCCACCACCATGGGCTTCGGAGGGATGGAAACCAGCGCCTCGCTTTCTCTTTAGCAAATCTCTTTTTTCATCACGGAAAAAAAATGCTAACACAGATAAAATACCAGTGGAAAAAAAACCTGGATTCTGATATATTACTTTCTTCCGTAAAGGAAAAACAAACAACAATCCGATAGGAAAAACCAAAGATAAAAAGGGACAAGCAGTCAAATCTGTCTCATGCGAATGAGGAGGAAAGATGAAAATTAAAAATTGCGTCACTCTCGCGCTCCTCTCAGGGCTGGTTTTGAGCTTGATTCTGTCAACTGACCTCTCTGCTCTCGAGAAGAACCAGCAAAAAAAAGAAAAAGAATCAAAGCCCATCTACATCCCCAAAGAGGTTAAGGCCGTTTTTGAAAAAGGGATGGCAACCCGTGAAGCGCGTCTGGACATTCCTTTTTCCATCGTCAAGACTCTCTATTTTCCCGCACAGATAAACCTCCATACAATATTTTTTTTGAAAGCCAAAAACGCTGACCTTGGCTTTGCTCCTGTCTCGGCCACTTCCGGAGCTCAGGAAAAGAAAAAAGAAAAAGAAGAAGCCCTGACGGCCTTTGAAACGGAAGCAACCAAACTCCAGGCTAAGTTCCATTTTTTCATCCAGTTCAACAGGCTTGACAACGGCCGGCTTGGCGATGTGGCCTACGAAGTCTTTGTCCCGGTAAATATCCAGATCAGGAGCAACGATTATGACCCCGATAAAGAAGATATCTATTCGGTCGGATATCCTGTTGCCCCCGGAAACTATCTTGTCTCCACAGCCATCGCCTCTCAGAACTTAGAAAAAATCGGAACTCAGTACTTTGAGCTTTCCTTGCCTGATCCCGTGTCTTTCGCCGAGACAATCGATACCACCCCGCTCTTCTTTTTTAAGGCCATGCCCGACTTGCCTGCTCCGGAGACCCGGCCTATCGCCCATATGGGTTATTTTACCTACTCTATCCTCCAATTTATACCTCTCCTGCAGCCAACTTTTTCTCCCGGAGACACTATGGAAATCTTCTTTTATGTCTTTGGCTCCCAGGCCACAGAGGATATGAAATACGATATCGAAGTGAGCTACGAGGTTTTAAAAGGAGAGGAAAAGACCTTACGCTGGGCGCCACAAACCTACGAAACCCCTTTAGTCGACCAGCCTCTCCCCCTGGAAAAAACAGTGTTGATAAGGTCTGACTCCGGGGAGGAGAGAACAGAAAAGCGTCCCCTGGAGCCTGGCAAATACACCCTTTCTCTGACCATCACGGATAAGATTTCTGGTAAATCGTCAACAAAAACTATCGATTTCGCGGTCAAATAGGAAGCTCTCTTCGGAGCAGGACAGGCCAGTTGGAGGAGAGTCTTAGGCTTCGGGATCAAGGGCTCTTCTTGATCTCATTGACCAACTTCTTGACGTCTTCCTGTTCCGGGTTCAGCTTCAGCGAGGCTTGGAGAGCGTTCAAAGCCTTTTCCTTCTGGTTCGTCCGAAAATAGCATAGCCCGAGGGAGTTTAAAAGCCCTGTATCGCTGTTGTAGATCTTGTTTCCCTCCAGTAAGTTACCGATAGCTTCGTCATACCTGCCCTTCCCCATGTAGGCTTTGCCCTTTATGAGATAATAATCAAACTTGAAGTTTTCATCGTCCTTGACTGCTTCGACCAGCTCCAGACTTCTGTCAAACTTGTTAACGATCAGCAGCAAATTGGCATACTCAACCATGCCCTTTCTGTAATCCGGTTTCATCCGAAAAGCTTTTTCATAATTTTCCTCGGCTTTCTCCAGCTCGTTCATCTTGCTGTACTGGGAAGCGAGCATGTAATAAAAAAGGAAGCTGTTGGAAAGAGGGAAGACTTTGGCCCTCGCTATGGGATGAGAAACGGCCTCTGCCTGGGAGATGATAAAATTCGCCTTCTCTTCGTCCAGTATTCTTTCGTTTTTGTCGACCAAGGCCAACATCAACTCATAGTAATCCGGAGAAAATTCTCTGGCAGGAATAGAGTAGGGGATGCACAAGATTTTGTGGAAGTTATAGTCTCTTAACCTTACGGAGAAAGATTTCTGCAAAGGATTCTCCTTTTTCAAGCCGCGGATCATCATCTTCACTCTTCCCTCGTTCCATAAATCCTCAGAAACGTTGATCACGTTGAAGACAAAGGAGACGTCATCCGGGCCGGAAAAGGTATTTTTGGGGTCGACAACCAGCTTTTTATCCAGGATTTTGAAAGGAATGTGGACGCCGCTCTGGTAGCTCTGGAATTTGTATCCCAGGAAAGGGCCGACAATTTCTGGCTTATCCGAGACCCGGGGAACAGAAATCTCCTTCTCAAAGATCGAAAATTCTTTGCCGATAGAATTCTGGAGAAGAATGGTCAGCTGGTAGTCTCCTTCAGCCATGGGAAACGAATCCTCGACAGAAATCCCGTTGGCCCTGATCTTATCGATCTCATCAGGCTTGAAGTACAGAGGGAAATCCTTGGAATACTGGAAGACAATGTCTTTACTCTTTCTCAAGCTCACGCTCAGGGTCAGGTTACAGTAAAACTGGTCGTTTGGATCATAGTAATCGACAGAAAGGGACTTGGGAACCATGGAGAAGTGCAAAAAGCTTATCCCGGTGATAGGGTCAGGAATCAGGGCAGCGCTTCCCTCGCTGTCGACAAAATTTGTCATGTACTCGGTGCTGACAACTCCCTTATAGCTCAGGAAATGGGTGGCATAGCTGGGATTGACATCCTTTTTTGGCGACTGGATGATTTCAGCCAGAAGGATGGAATTCCTCGGGGAGGGCATGTAGTTGAAGGGAATCTCCCCTGGAATCAGGGATAAGGAGACAATAGCCAGAGTCGGCGCCAGTTCCATCAGCCTCTCGTACATACCCTCATAATCCTCGATGGCAAAACCTTTGGAATGAACCATCAGGGCGCCAGGCCCGTCGGAAACAGGGTCGTAGAGCTTAAACTCCCCGGCTCCGCCTTTCTGGTAAAAGACAAGGACAAAATGAGCCGGAAGCCCCTTCTTCGGGTCGCCATAATAAGACCAGACTTCGCAGGGATAAACCCCGAGTGTTCCATAAAACCTCTCGATACTGACCGGTTCCCCGAGAATGATGTAGAACCGGCCCATATCCGTCATCCAGCCCTCCCGCGGCGAACCGCGACGGAACTGTTTGTTGGCATGAAGAAAGCGCTTGAGATGCTCCTCTCTGTACTCGTTGGCCGGCGTTCCGGGCGTGGGGTCTCTCTGTTTCCAGAGAGCATCGATGAAAATATCCCTGTCCCTGTTATTGGCCAGCTGCAAAAAGGCATCTTTTTCCTGAGGCTGGATGATGTAGTGGACAAGCTTCAGAAACTCCCGGTGCTTCTCAGGGAGGTCCTTTTCCTTCATTTTCTCCTGGGGAAAGAGAAAAGCGGCCAGAAACAGGAGAAAAGGTATGAATCTTAAAACTTTGGCTTTCATCTCGCTCAACCTTTCTTTTAAAAAAGCTCTACTCAGGATGGCCTCGCTCCCCTTCAGGCTTTTATCTCAAAAATCTTTCTTGTCTTGCCGATATCCTTTTTACCGATGATGATCACATCCAGATAATAGGAACCCGGTTTCAAGCTCAGGGAAAAAGCGAAGGCGATGTCCTTGAGCTTCAGAACTTGCTCTTCTGGCCCCTTAAAAGATTTTGTGTCCTTGACCACCTCCAGCTTCTGGCCTTCTTTCTCGTAGATATGGAACTCAAACTCAAAGTCAGCCTTGAGCTGGCCCTCTTCCTCGACAAAGGTAATGGCTTTCACAGGAATGGAGACCACAACCTCTTTTTTTTCTGAGTCATACTGCAAGTCAAAATTGATAAATTTCTTCTCAAAAGCCGCTTCAAAGGAGACCCCCATTTTGGCCATGTCGATCGCGTTGAAGAGGTCGCCGGAGACTCCGTAATAGGGGTCAAAGGTGTATTTTCCTAATCCCTGTTTATCGATAAACTTGATGCCGAAATTGTACCTGTAATAAATCCAGAAAATAACAGAGCCTCTGACCTCTGGCTCCTCGTGGAAGAGGAATTCCTCGGTTTTATCCGGCGGACCTAGATAAATATAAATCCTTCCCCTGTCTGTCTTCCACCCCGGAGGACCTTCCTTGAACCGCTCGTTGGCGTATTCGATTCTCAGATAAAATTCTTCCCTGAATTCGTTGATTTCTGTCTCAGGGTCAGGGTCTCTCTTTGCCCAGAAATCGGCGATGAATTCCTGTCTCGACTCTTTGTCCGGCAGGTGGTTGAATATATCCTTCTCCTCCTTGCTCATCAGGAGCTGGGCTGTCTCGTAAAACTCAGCGCTTTCCGGGTCGAGGGCTATTTTCGGGCCAGCAGCGCATCCGATTAAGGCGAAGACAAAAAGAATGAAAAAAAGCCTGAATGCATTTAAATTTTTAATTCGCATTTTCAAATGTACCTCTTCCCGCTGCTTAACACAAACACTCATTGTATGTCATTTCGAGGATGAGTCGAAGCCGCGAGCATAACAACATTTATTGCCTTCATATTAATTTCATCTTTTGAGATATTCGATAAAGCCTCTGACCTGGGAGGCCCTTGGCGAATCCGGGTCATACTTCAGATAATTCTCAAAAGTCTTGATCGCTTCCTGGGTAAATCCCAGGTTCAGATCTGTCAGGCCCAATTGGTAAAGGGCCTCGAGGAAATCCTCCTTGAGCTCCACCGCTTTTTTGTAATACTTCAAGGCTTCTTCAAACCTGGAGATGTTGTAATAGTTTGTGCCGATGTTGTAGAGAACTGTGGGATCCTTGATTTTGTCAAACTCAATTTTATTGTACCATTCCAGGGCCTTATCGTTTTGTTCGCGGTTGACGTAGCAGTTCCCGATGAGAGTCATGATCTCGCTGTTTTCAGGCTCCTTCTCCAGGACTTTGAGGTAATACTCCTCGGCCTTGTCATATTTTTCCATCTGGAAGTAGGCGTTCCCTATGTTCTTGTTGATGATGTAAGCGTCGGCGTATTTTTCAAGAATCTGCTCAAAGGCTCCGATGGACTCTTCGTATTTCCCTTCATCGAAAAGCTGGTTTCCCGCGCTGAGGGCTGCTTTCAGGTCCGCGGTGACGAGCAGGCCTTCGGCCTTTTTCAGGTTGACATCGATCTCCGGGTTTTTGCCCTGCTCGTTGACTTCAATCTGTATTTTTTTCGTCTCAAAACCAGATTTCTCAAAGTCTACATACCACAACCCTCCTCTGAGCCAGGAGGCGACCCACTTCCCTTCGGCCTCGGTTGTGACTTCAAAGCCTGATTGAGCTTTGACATAGAAGAGCTTAACCTTGACTCCTTCTAAAGGGTTGCCCTGCTCATCAAAAACATGCCCGATAAGCCTCCCTTTTCCCTTCCATGCCTGAGAAAAAACTAAAATCGAGGCCAAAAGGACAAAGATAGAGATAAGGATAAGGACCATTTTTCTCATCATGAAACCTCCGTTTTTTTGGCTTCGAGGATTATTCCCGCGATTCTCGAAACGGACATCTGCGTTCAGTGCGGTCAATCGTCTTTTCTCATTCTCAACAAGCACCGTTCCAATTCTAACACTTCAAGGGATAAAAAAAAAGCCCCTTCCGCCTGAGGCGGAAGGGGCTTTGAGCGTCTGCGCGAGAAAAAATCTTAGAACTGGAATCTGACTCCCAGTCTCAACACTCTGGGGTTCAGCAATTCGTTCAGGGCATAGGCGTCGAGGTTGGCTCTGAAGTAGTTGCGTGCGTCATCTACACCGTAGTAGTAGTAAGTTCCCCAGCTCTTCTGGGCGCGTCTGTTCTCGAGCATGCTGTTGAAGACGTTGAAGATGTCGGCCATCACCCAGATTCTGCCCGTGTCGCCGAGCCTGAGCATCTTCTCAACCCGGATGTCGAACCTGTAGAAAGTGTTCAGGCGGTCTTCGCCAAAAGGCCGGATGTAGGAAGTGTAGCTTCTGCTCCTTGGGTTGGGGAGGGTGTAATCGACATAGCCAACTGTCTCGGAGATGATCCAGCCCTCTCTGGCCAGGAAAGTGAAGGCAAAGTTGATGTCATAGGGCAACTGGTAGAGCCCGCCGGCCTTGACCATCCATCTGGAGAAAATATACTGGTTGAGCTTGCCGCTGGCTCCGCCGATGTAGGCCGCATAGTCCCTGCCCTCCACTGCCCAGAGGTTGGTCTCGTTCCAGTAGCCCTCGTCTCCGTAATGCTGGGCCTGGGTCTGCAGCGTGACGCTGGCATCGAGCATCCACTTGTTGGACAATCTCTTGACGAAGATGATGTCCAGTCCCCAGTAGTCGCGGTAGAAATCGGGCTGTTTTGTATACATGGAGTAGGCAGAAGTATAAGAGGGGTCAAAAGTCCCGCCAGGGGCTTTTTCGTCGGCATAGCTGTTGGTCATGTAGTACCACTCGTGCTCAGGAGCCTCTCCAGTATCGCCGTCATACCTGGGGTTGCCTGTGTTTGGTATCGTCTGAGGCAGACGGTGAGCCTCTCCTGCAGCCACATACCAATCCCTGCTCTGGAAGCCGTAGCGATCGCCTGTCATGGTGTTAACAAAGAACTTGTTCCCCCAGTTGTAACGGTCGTATCTTCTGTAGGAGGCGTTCAGCGTGACAGCGAAATCGGTGAAGATCTCTCTCTCCAGAGTCAGCATGGCTTCCATGGTGCGGGAAGATGCCCAGGAATCCTCGGAATAGGTGGTTCGAGCTGGGAAAGTCTTCTGGGGTTCGAGACGGTCGTAGCCGCCCCAGAACGAGCCGTAGGCATTGGTCCACTGAGCATCGGTCAGAATAATATTTCCGCTGTCGTCGAAGACGCGGTAAGGCGCATAGGGAGTGGCGCCGCCGATATAGTGCCAGTAGAGTTCATTGAACTGAACAACTCCATCAGCAGTAGCGCCCGGGCCGCCTTCCCACCACCAGAAATCATACCAGCCGCCTGTTCCGTATGGCATCCAAGTGCCGCCTATCACGCCCATGAAATCGCCGTAGGTGGCAAAGGACGCTTTGGCGATGGTCTTGCCGTCACCTGTCACATCAAAAGTCAAGCCGATTCGAGGGGAGAAGACTCCCCAGAAATAGGATTTTCCGCCTTCTGGTCCATCGACTCCGTTGTCATAAGTGGCTTTTATCTCCGGAATTTCAAGTCCAGGGAGCATGCTGTCGAATTTCGCTTTCACATTGCTGTCCGCAATGTTCCAGGCCGGGTTGTTGTCGACTGCTGCGAGAATCACCGGCTTAACCCTGGGCGTCTGGCGGTCGTATCTTGCGCCAAGAATCAGGTTGAACCTGCCGAAGGTGATGGTGTCGCTGATGTAGCCGGCTAGAGCCCTTGTGCCATAATCACGGATATTTCCTCTCCAGAACTCAAAGCGCTTGAAGTCTTCAAATTCGGTTGAGGGAGGGGGCTCGGGTACTCCGTCGCCGTTCCAATCCCAGGTGTTGGTGTTATAGTGCTGGTAGACCAACAGGTTTCCAGTATAGACCCAATTCTCGCCGTATTGGTTTCTGTCCGCATACTCGAAGCCGAGCTTGATGTCGTGGCTGACGCCAAGAAAGCTGTCGTTGAAGTACTGGAGCAGGAAGTTAAACTGGTTGACCGGCCTCTCGACATAGTAGCGCGGATACTGAGAGCCGTAGTATCTCTGGTCAGTGACGTCCCAGATGCAGACATCGTTAAAGTCGAGGTCGACCATGGGCGTCAGGTTGAAGCCTGCGTCGGAGAAGGCATATTTCAGGGAGACAAAAAGGTCATTCCCGAACATATGCTCATCCTGGAACTTCAAGATCGGGCTTCCAAAATGATAGCGGCCGCCCTGGTACAGGCCTTCAGGATTCCATGTGGCTGTCGACCTGCCCCATTTCTCCTTGCCGCCGACGTGCATAAAGGCTTCGAACCGGTTCTCAGGGATAATCTGGATGTTGAGCTTGGCCGCGTAGTTGGTGAGCATCGTGTCGTCCTTTGTGGCATAGACTGTGGTTGTCTTGATGTCCTGGACACCGTACGAGCCCCACAGCCAGGCCTTGTCCTTGATCAGAGGACCGCCGAGCGCGAACCCGTAGTCCTTGTTGTTGTTGATCAGGTTGAGGCCGTAGAAATAAGGCTCTTCGGCCTTTTTTTCCTCGACAAACTCTGTGTTCTTGGCCTGGAATTTGGAGTCGGTCAGATAGAACCTTCCGGTAAGGGTCATCCTGTTTCCGCCTCTGTGGGTCACCATATTCAGGGCAACTCCGCCTGTCTGGACCGTGACGTCCGCTCCGCCGACCGTGATCTGCATCTCCTCGAAAGCGTCAAAATCATAGTAGCTCGGCGAGGCTCCGATGGCCGCAGGGTCGGTGATGACGATTCCGTCCATGGCCCAGACGTTGTTGTTGTAATTAGCGGCACCTCTTGCGACGTAAGAAGACTGCTGCCCGGACTCCGCTCCTCCCACGTTCTCCCTGTCGACGATGATCGAGGGAGCCATCTGGAGGACAACCCACGGGTCTCTGGCCGTAGGCAGACTCTGCAACACTTCCTGGGTCACGTTCGCTCCGACCGCGGTCTTCTTAGTGTCCACCACGGGGGAAACCGCCGTAACTGTCACCTCTTCCTCGATCCGGCCCATGGCCATGGTCAGGTTGATCTCGACGTTGGCTCCGACGGTAACGATAACTCCCTCCCGGATATCTGTCTTGAATCCGCCCAGCTCAGCCTTGAGGACATAGTCCTTGGCTGGCGGCAGGGAGAGGAATCTGTAAACGCCGGCCGCCGAGGTCGTAGAGGTCAGAGGCGCTGTCCTTGCGCCGGTTAAGGTTACAGTCACACCAGGAAGAGGATTGCCTTCTTCGTCGGTAATCTTGCCGTAGATGGTTCCTGCTCTTTGTTGTGCCATCAGCGAGCAGGCCAATAGCAGCACAAATAAAATGCTGAAAACTTTACGCAATCTTAACCTCCTTTTACCCCTTCTTTTTTAAGGGGGCAAAAGATTTTTTCATGCCCTGGGGTGAAGTTTTTCACCCCAACTTTTGCCTTATTTTTTGAGAACTGACTCCTTGATTTTCACCTCCTTTTTTTAAGATGTATTTTTTTGGATTGTATACATTTAGATGTGGATTGTATACAATGCAATATTTATGCCAAGTAGCTTATATCATTAATTTGTTAAATATTAATAATTTAGAAAATAATCGCACGGACAAAAAAAGCAATATTATCCAAAAAAATGAATAAAATTCAAATTATTGGATTAGTCGGGGAGTGTCTTTAGCAGCCCAAGAAAATGCTCATCTTCTCATTTTAAATTTTTTTTATTTCTCCTTGAAAACTCAGCCTTTATTTTCTAAACTTCTTTCTTGAAACTCATCGGCGATGAAAGATGAAATATGTAGCTGACCTTCACCTCCATTCCAAGTTCTCCCGGGCCACATCCAAGCAGATGATCCTGGATACCCTGGCCTACTGGGCAAAGATCAAGGGCATCAGGCTCCTGGCCACAGGTGACTTCACCCATCCGGAGTGGCTTTTTCTGATCAAACAGAAACTGGAACCCGCAGGAAACGGATTCTTGCGTTTGAAAAATACGCCGCGGAGCGACGATGAATACCTGAAAGCCTTCTCCCTTTCGCCCGAGGATGTCTCCTTCATCCTGTCCACTGAGCTGAGTTTTATCTATTCCAAAAAAGGAAAAGTGAGGAAGATTCACCTCATCCTTCTTGCTCCTGATCTGGAGTCTGTCGATAAGATCAACCGCAAGCTCTCCGGCCTGGGCAACCTGCGGTCAGACGGCCGCCCCATCCTGGGCATGGATGCGAAAACCTTTGTTAAAATTGTCGCGGACCTCTGCCCGGAGTGTGTCATCATCCCGTCGCATATCTGGACTCCCTGGTTCTCCCTCTTCGGCGCCAATTCCGGCTTTGACTCCATCGAGCAGTGCTTTGAAGAGATGACGCCTTTTATTTTTGCCTTAGAGACAGGCCTCTCCTCAGACCCGCCGATGAACTGGCGGCTCTCTGCGCTCGACAGGTATGCTCTCGTCTCAAACTCCGACGCGCACTCGCCTTCCAAAATTGGGAGGGAGGCCAACGCTTTTAATACAGACTTTAGCTTCGAGGGACTCATCAATGCCGTAAAAAACAAAAATCCTGAAAAGTTTCTCTACACCATCGAGTTCTTTCCCGAAGAGGGCAAATACCATTATGACGGACACCGGAAATGCGGCGTCCTTTTCTCCCCTCGGGAGAGCATGAGACACAACGACATCTGTCCCGAATGCGGGAGAAAACTTACCATCGGCGTCCTGCACCGCGTTGTCGAGCTTTCCGACCGGGAGGAAGGAACGATTCCGCCGATGAAAATTGCCTACAAGAATCTCGTTCCGCTCAACGAAATCATTGCCCAGGCTGTCGACAAGACCCCTGAATGCAGGAGCGTCTGGGACCTCTACTTTCGCTTTATCCACGAGTTCGGCAACGAACAGACAATCCTGACAGAGGCGAGCCCAGAGGATATGAAGCGGGTTTCTCCGGAAAAGATTGGCCTGGGTGTGGAGCGGATGAGAAAAGGAGCAGTAAAAATCATACCCGGTCATGACGGCTGTTTCGGGAAAATCACTCTGTTCGAAAAAGTGACAATTGAGGAAGATGTCCAGGGCCAACTCAAACTTTTCTGAAAGAAAGCTAAAGCCCTTGCTTTTTAATTTTTTTTGCGCTTGCGACTTTTATCCTGATTAAAAAATCCCGCCGAGAAGAAAATAATTTTTTTAATGGAAGTGATGGATATTCGCAAAAAATTTTGGAATTTTTGCGACCTTGCAATTTAATTCCTGGAAACATCTTTTTTCCTTGAAGGCAGATAGTGATAAGAGCCAACTCTAACAGCGCTGGTTTCCGTCCCTCCGAAGCCCATGGTGGTGGGCGGGAGGGTCTTTGGCGAGGAGGGATGGAAACCAGCGCCTCCATTCCTCTCTCTATCAAATCTCTTTTCTCATTACGGAAAAAAGATGCTACCTTAATTCCTGGTTTCCTTGACAACACTGTCCTCAAACCTTATATTAGGAAAGGCGAGGAAAAAAATGGAAATAGAAATGAGAATCAAAGGTCTGGTGGTTGACCCCATTTCAAAAATGCCTATCGTCGTCCTTGAAGACCTCAAAAGCGAAAGGATGCTTCCCATTTGGATCGGTGTCTTTGAGGCCAATGCCATTGCCCTCAAAATTGAAAACGTCGTCACTCCTCGGCCGATGACCCACGATCTGATGAAAAACTTCCTGGATAAACTCAATATCACTGTCGAAAAAGTTGTCGTCAACGATGTCCGGGATAATACGTTCTACGCTTTGATCCACTGCCGCTACAAGGATCAATCCATCACCGTCGATTCTCGCCCATCAGACGCCATTGCCCTCTCCCTCCGGGTCAATGTGCCCATCTATGTCGAAGAGGAAGTGGTCAAGAAAGCACACAGCCTGAAATCCGAGGAAAGCCTGGAAGACTCAGAAAAAATCAGGAAGTGGCTCGAGAACCTAAAGCCCGAAAACTTGGGCAAATATAAAATGTGAACTCAATCTCCATCGTCCTGCCCTTCAAGCT
Organism: uncultured Eubacteriales bacterium; assembly: GCA_964550165.1. GTDB lineage: Bacteria > Acidobacteriota > Aminicenantia > Aminicenantales > Aminicenantaceae > CAZJYC01. The sequence goes on along the minus strand of CAZJYC010000018.1, from coordinate 8,540 downwards.
CTGGTTACGTCTTCAAAGTGAAAAGCAAATAAAGGCCTATCAATCCAAAAATCAAATTAGAACCCCAGGCTGCCAAAAAAGCATTCAGATAACTGAGATAGCCAAGTCCTTCAAATATTCCTATCGTTCCCCAGAAAATCATGGCGATCGCAATACTCAAGCCTATGCCCACCAGAGTTCCCCTCTTGCCCATGGAGAAGGCAAAGGGAATTGCCAGAAGCGTCATGATCAAAGCGGCAAAAGGAAAAGAAGTCTTCTCATAGAGGTCGACTTTAAACCTCGTTGTATCAAAATCCCTTTCTTCGATGTCTTGGATGTACTGTCTGAGCTCTCCGTAGCTCATCTGATCAGGCTCTTTCCATTCCTTCAAGAAATAACTCCTATCCTCCGCAATAGGAATATCCATCTGCTGCCTTTTCTCAAAATCGATCACCCGGCCATCAGCAAATTCCCGGCACCAGCAGTTGACCAGAGCGAGACGGCCATCATTCAAATTGGCCTTTTCAGAAAATACTCTTTTCGTTAAAGTCCAGGTCGCAGGGTCAAAATCAAAAATGGAGAGCTGGCTGAAGGCGGAATTCTGGGGATCAAAATAATTGTAATGATAAATTCTATTCTTCTCTTTGCTCAAAACCCAGCGCCTGTCCAGATAGCTGTAGCTCCTCGGGGGAACCTCATTGATTTCGCCCCAGACTTTCTCCGCCTTTTTATTGGCATAGGGAAGGATATTCTCTTGAAGATAAAAAGACGCGAAACTGACGCAAGCGGCCAGAACTATCACGGGGAGAATAATGCGATAAAGGCTTATTCCGCAAGCCTTCATGGCCGTGACTTCGTTGAATTTGCTCAGGAGACCCAAAGACAAAAGGGTCGTCGTCAAGGCGGCGACAGGAAGAATATAACGGGCAAATTGGGGCAGGCTGAAGAGAATATGTTCAAAGAGGAGAAGAAGGGATTTATTGTGCTCGTAGACATTATCGATTCTCTCAAAAAAAGCAACGATGGCAGAAATGAGCAAAAGAGCAAAAAAGATAAGGAAAAAAATGGCTAAATATTTTCTGATAATGTATCGGTCCAAGATATTGGGAAAGCGAAGAGACAGGCGAGGCCAGCTCCAGGAAATTATCTTCTTTCTCCTCTCCGGGGCCTTCTCCTCTTTTCTCCTCAAAAAGCGCAGAAAATTTTGAAGAGGCCTCGACTCCCGCAAGGCGCTCGCGAAAAGAAAGAAGCCAACGAGCAGGAGCAGGATATTCGCTCCCCATATACCAATAAACGGAGCCATGTTTCCGTCCTTGGCCAATTGTTCGCCGGCTGTGATCAGGATGTAATAGAGCAGGATTATCCCTAGACTGATGGTGAAGCCGCTGGTCCTCCCTCCCTTTTTGGTGGAAACCCCTAAGGGAAGGGCCAAAATTCCAAAAATCAAGCAGGCAAAGGGAAGGGCAAATTTCTTATGAATTTCAACCCAGTGAGAAACATAGTTTCTTTTCACTCTTGAATACTTCGCTCGATCCGTCTCGGCCGTCTCTTTGCCCAGCGCCGCCAGGTCCTTTTTGATGACCTGGATATCTCTGATCAATTCTTGGATATCCTTCTCTCTCACTCGCTTTTTGTCAGATGTGGTCGAGAATAAATTCTCGACGTTGATGTCCTCCTCAAAATGCTTGAAGGACGTTATTCCGTATTTGTCAGGCTCGGTTAAAGAATACGAATGGACAGCTCCGTCGAAGAGCTCAAGCACAGCCCTCCTTATTTCAGGATAAAAATTCAGCCTTCCCTGATTGGCGACGATGACTCTTGGCTCTTCAGGAGGATTGTTCAAATGAACAAAAACGCTTTCCCAGTTTCTGCCCTGAGTCATCCCTTTCATGAAAATGACTGTGCTGGGGATGGATTCGTTGAATTCTCGAGGATTAATCTTGAACTGAACCTTGCTCAGGACGGATTGGGAGAGTGACTGAACCAGTCTGTAATTGGAGCGCGGAGCCAGGTAAAGGGCTAGATATGAAGTCAACATCCACCCCATGAAAGAAAAGACAAGCACAGGGCCAAGAAGCCTCTTAAAGCTAATCCCTAAAGTTTTGAAAGCCATGATCTCCCAGTCGGAGGAAAGTCGACTCAAACCGCCCAAAATTCCCATCAGAGCGGCCATGGGCACCGTGAAGGCAAGGATTGCGGGGACAAGATAGAGCAAAATAACGATCGCCTCTCTGAACGCAACACCTCGCGTGACAAATATTTCCGAGAGAAGAAGAATCTGGTTCATCAACAGAACAAAAGTGGCGATCACCAGGCCGATGAAAAAGGGGGGAGTTATTTCCTTGATGATGTAGCGGTCAAAAAATTTGAACACATCTTTTTTATACCATATAAAACCGTCAAAAAAAAGAAAGGTTCGACAACATTTCTATTTCGGTGACGCAAATAAGTTTAGGGGAACAGCCGTAGCGACCATTGAGGATTTAGCCTTCGGAGTTCGCTCTTCGAGGGCACCCGACGAAGTCGGGCGGCGAGTATGTCTGAGCGAAGCGAGTTACGCAGCCGCCGAGAAGAGCGAACGGAGAATGGCGTTAAAAATCCGAAGGGAAGCGAGGCTGTCCCCCTAAGCTTTTGCTTAGGAAATAAAAAAAGGCCCCGGGCAAAAGCCCAGGGCCTTTCGGGTGCGAGAGGAATCTTTAGTACATATCGCCTGGCGGAGGCGGATACTTCGGACCCTTCTCCTCTTCAGGGATCTCCGAGACCAAGCCCTCTGTTGTCAACAGCAACCCGGCGATGCTCGCTGCATTCTGGAGGGCGATGCGGACGACCTTGGTCGGGTCAAGAATACCGGATTTGACCATATTCTCAAATTTCTCTGTGAGGGCGTTGAATCCCATATCCTGTTCCATCTCTTTGACCTTCTCGACGACTACTGAGCCCTCATGTCCGGCGTTGTTGGCGATCTGACGGAGAGGTTCTTCCAAAGCCCTCTTGATGATGTTAATGCCAATCAACATGTCACCCTCTAACTTCATTTTATCGAAAATCTTTTGGCATCGGAGAAGGGCTACTCCTCCTCCAGGAACAATCCCTTCCTCCACGGCAGCCTTGGTGGCGTGCATGGCATCCTCGACCCTTGCCTTTTTATCCTTGAGCTCGGTTTCTGTGGCTGCACCGACTTTGATCAAAGCCACGCCGCCGACCATCTTGGCCAGCCTTTCCTGGAGCTTTTCGCGATCATAGTCAGATGTTGTCTCTTCAATCTGAGACCTGATCTGTTTGATCCTGGCCTGGACATCGGTCTCTTTCCCTGCCCCTTCAACGATGGTGGTGTTGTCTTTGTCGATAACCACTTTCTTGGCCTGTCCCAGCCAATCAAGACCGACATTCTCGAGCTTCACGCCGATGTCCTCGGTGATGACCTTGCCTCCGGCGAGGGTGCCAATGTCTTCAAGCATGGCTTTCCGCCTGTCACCGAATCCAGGGGCCTTGACCGCCGCACAGGGAAAAGTCCCTTTGAGCTTATTGACAACCAGTGTGGCCAAAGCCTCACCTTCAACTTCCTCAGCGATGACCACCAAGGGATTGCCTGTTTTGGCCACATTTTCGAGAAGAGGAAGGAACTCCCTCAGGTTGCTGATCTTCTTCTCATGGAGAAGGATGTAGGGATTTTCCAGGACGCATTCCATACGGTCAGGGTCGGTGATGAAGTAAGGGGAGAGATAGCCCCGGTCGAACTGCATTCCTTCGACCACTTCCATGGTTGTCTCTAAGCCTTTAGCTTCTTCGACGGTGATGACACCATCCTTGCCGACTTTGTCCATGGCTTCAGCGATAATCTTTCCCACCGACTCATCGTTATTGGCAGAGATGGCCCCTACTTGGGCAATCATCTCGCCACTCACGTCGCGGCTTGTTTTCCTGAGTTCTTTAACCACATCTTCGACAGCCCTGTCGATTCCCTTTTTGATTAAATTGGGGTTGGCGCCGGCAGTGACATACTTTAACCCTTCGGCATAGATGGCCTGAGCCAGGATTGTGGCTGTGGTCGTTCCGTCTCCGGCTACATCGGAGGTCTTGGAAGCGACTTCTTTGACCAGTTGGGCCCCCATGTTCTCCAAGGGATCTTTGAGCTCAACCTCCTTGGCTACAGTGACGCCATCCTTGGTGCTGGTAGGAGAACCAAACTTTTTGTCCAGAACGACATTCTTTCCCCTTGGGCCCAGAGTCTCTTTGACCAGGTTGGATAAAATGTTGACACCCCTTAACAAAGACTGCCTGGCATCTTCACCCAGTGTTATTTGTTTAGCCATGTTTTCCTCCTTTCATCCTGATTATGTGATTTTAGCCAAGATTTCTTCTTCCCGGACGATAACGTGCTCGACCTCACCGATCATCACCTCTGTTCCGCTAAACTTTCCGATAAGAACCTTATCGCCCCTCTTGACCTCGAGAGGAATAATCTTCCCGTCCTCCGTAAATCGGCCCTTTCCCACCTCGATGACTTCTGCCTCCTGGGGCTTTTCCTTCGCTGTATCAGGGATGATTATTCCGCCCTTCTTGACTTCCTTCTCTTCTAATCGTTTTAGAAGAACTCTGTCGTATAAAGGCATAACCTTCATCTCTACCTCCTTTTTGGAATTATCTAGCAGATTTGCCAAAAGATTGCTAATTTTATTTAAAATTCCTGCTTTTGTCAAGAAATGGTCAAAAATTTAGCACTCTTCGAATGAGAGTGCTAAATTTTTTTGATAATTTTAAGGGACCTGGTGCGATTTCGGAGTGTGTTGCGGTGAATCCCCAGGGCTTTGGCCATTTGGATCATTTTCCCTTTGTATTTCTTGGCGGCGGTCTCGATGTAGATTTTCTCGAACTCCTTCAGCACATCTTTCAAACGCAATTCTTTTTCCACCATCTCTTCGATGACTATCTCCAATTTCTTATGAATTGTCAGGTCTTCAAATTTTTTCTCCATTTTTTCCCACCTTCTTTGTGATTTCTTCGTAGGTTTCTTTAAATTTTTCCTTAAGCTCCCGGGGGATAAGCTTGATGACGGCTCTGGTCATTCCCAGGCAGGGAGGAGAAAGCCGCGATTCCTTCAACACCTTCTTGTTGATCGGGAAAACCAAAAGAGCAAAGACAACAACTCCGCAGATGAGAATCCCTTTGAGAAGGCCAAGGCCCCCTCCCAGAAGATTGTTCAGAACTTTCAAGGGACCTTTCACCAATTTGGAAAGCAGGTAAGAAGCAAGCCAGCCCAAGCCAAGCACTGTGAGAAATATGGTTAAAAAACCCAGGAATTGAGCCAAAACCTGGCTCGAGACAAGACGAAGATAAAGCCAGGCCATCTGAGAATACAAACTGAGGGCCAGGATCAACCCGATGAAAACAGATAGAAGTCCAAAAAGCTGCTTCACCAATCCTTTGATGATGCCCAGAGTGGTGGTGATAACCAAAATAATGATCAAAATAACATCAAGCCAGTTCATAAATTTTTATTTTTTCCTTTTCCTCAATTCCTGGACCATCCAGTATTCACCATTCTTAAGCGAACCAAAGGGAATGTGAGGCTTTATTCGGCCATGAAAATCAGAGCCGGCTGTAGGAACGAGATCCAGCTCTGCGGCAATTTTTTTATAAAATTCTGTTTGAGAAGATTCATGGTAAGACGAGTAAACTTCCACGCCCTCGAGCCCATGTTCCTTCATGATGAGAATGTCTTCCTTGGACGCTCGCTGGAAATATGCTCCTGGATGGGCGAGGACAGGAACTCCGCCTGTCTCGTGAGCAATTTTGAGAACATCCAACAAGCTCGGATTATGTTTTGGAATCCAGGCGGGCTTGCCTTCCATAAAATAATCCTCGTAAAAAATATAAGGAGCTGGCCACGGGTTATCTTGGCGGAAATATTTCTCAAGCAAAGGCTTATTTTTCTTTTTGAGCTTGCTGAGGAGAATCTGGGCGATAGCCACACCCAAGGGAGGGCCGGATTTCGACTTTTTCATAACCTCTTTCCAGCTGATGTCAAAGCCGATTTCTTGAAGTTTTTTTATGCGCCCTTTTGCTTCTTGAGTTCGTGCCTTCCCGACTCGATCGATCAGGCTAGTGACAATCTTTGCCGTCCAGTCCACAAAGGGAAGAAGCAGATGAAATTCCCGGTTCTCGTAGAGAGTTGTCAGCTCCAGGCCAGGGATAACCTCGACGCCTTCTTCCTCGCCAACCTGCAACGCTTCTGGATAGGCGGCCACGGTATCATGATCAGTGATAGAGATGGCCCTCAGCCTCTTTTCCCTGGCCAGATGGATGAGATGAAAAGGAGAAAAACTCCCGTCGCTACTTCTGTCGGAATGAATGTGAAGATCGACCCATCCGTCGCTCATATTTCGCTCTTTCCGGTTAAGAGGCGATAAATCTCATGGTATCTCTTCGATGTCTGCTCGATAATTTCTCGGGGCAAAGGCGGAGGAGGAAATTTTTTATCCCAGCCTGTGCTCTCCAGATAATCTCTGACAAATTGCTTATCCAGGCTGGGTTGAGATTTCCCCGGTGAATAGCTGGCCAGCGGCCAGAATCGAGATGAATCCGGGGTGAAAATCTCGTCGACCAAGATGAGCTCGCCGTTGAGAAGACCAAACTCGAATTTTGTATCAGGGATGATGATGCCTTTGGACAGGGCATGAAGAGAGGCTTTCTGGTAAAGCTCTATGCTTATTTTTTTTATTTTCTGGCCAAGCTCACTGCCGACTGTCTTCTGCATCTCTTTAAATGTGATATTGAGATCGTGCCCTTCCTCGGCTTTTGTGGATGGAGTGAAAATGATCTGTTTCAGGCGATCGGCTTCCTTCAAGCCTGCAGGGAGTTTGATCCCGCTTATCTTTCCTGTGGTTGCATAGTCTTTCCATCCTGAACCGGCAAGATACCCCCGGACAACGCATTCCACAGGGACGAGCTTCGTCCTCTTGACCAGCATCGACCTTTTCTCGAGCACTTCCCTGTATTTGTGGAGCATGGACGGGAAATCATCGACCTCTGTGGACACCAAATGGTTGGGGCAGACAAGCGCCGTATAGTCAAACCAGAATTTGGAAAGCTGGGTCAGAATCTTCCCTTTATCCGGAATGAGAGAGGGAAGGACATAATCGAAGGCTGAGATCCGGTCTGAAGCCACTATGAGAAGCTTATCCTCGATCTCAAAAACATCGCGAACTTTCCCTTTTTTGTAAAGAGAAAGCTCTGGAATGGAGATTTCCGAAACTGATTTTGACATGGGTCACTCAAGCATAAAAAAAATAAAATCAAAAAGCAACTAAAAGGTTATCGGTCCGGCTGGGTGCTTGAGAAAACCGTTTGAAGGCCGAGCGGCAGAAAAAGGGACAGTCCCCTTTTTCTTGCGTGTTTTCGAAGCACCCAGCCGGATTTTTTTAGTAAAAATATTATAAAATTTTTTAAAATAACATTCCAATAAAACTCAGCATTCGTCCTGTTTTATTTTTATCGCGACGATAAGAGAGGAAATCACTAAAACAATGGGTGCAAAAGTCCATTGAAAAAATATTTTCCTTCTTAACTCCAAGTGAGATCATCTGTGAGATATTGGCTCCTCTGAGGTCAAAAAAATACTTCCCTCTGCGGCCGGGATGATTCACGAAAAATTCTGTCGGATGGCCGCCTTGGAAAAAACACCGATGCACCTCCTCCCCCACTTCGTAGCAGGCAGAGCCGATGCACGGACCCAGGGCCACAAGGAGCGAAGAGGGGTGGCACTCATAATGGTCTTTCAGCTTTTCAATGGCCCTCTGGACAACTCTCTTGCAGGTTCCCCGCCAGCCGCAATGGATGGCGGCGATGACCCTCTGGGATTCGTCGACGATAAGAACAGGGAGGCAATCGGCCGTTTTGATGACGAGAAGGAGAAAGGGGAGGTTGGTCACCATGGCATCCCCCCTCAGTCTTTCTTGAAGGGCTCTGTCGAGAATATGCACAACATTAGAATGAATTTGATCCATGAACAGAAGTTTCATGCCCTTCCATTCCTCTTTTTTCTTGATATCACTGCTTTTCCAACAGCCTGTTCCGAATCCATGGACAAGGAAGGATATCTCCTCGAAGCGAGGCACTGTGAAGACGTTTTTTTGACTCCGCTTCTCCATCTCAGCTTTCTATACTCAGATGAAAAATTAATCCAGGCTTAATCCAGAGTTCCTTATTATATAAATCCAAAATACAAAAGCCAAATCTCGAATAAGCTCAGGCCAGAGGGCTCAAAAACACACAGCCTTTGCCCCGCGGAGGGGATGCTGGTATAATTTTGTCTAAATTATGCCGTCAAAGACATTCGAACCTGCATACATCAAGACTCACCAAAAGGGTCTCCTCCAAGGAAAAATCGAGGAAGCGATCAAAATACTCGGGGCGTGCAGCCTCTGCCCAAGAAACTGCGGCGTGAACCGCCTGAGAGGAGAAAGAGGGTACTGCCGGGCAGGCTTCCTGCCTGAGGTTTCCTCCTGTTCCCCCCATTTCGGAGAAGAAAGGCCTCTGGTTGGCTATCACGGTTCTGGGAC
>CAZJYC010000017.1:13751-44715 GCA_964550165.1 uncultured Eubacteriales bacterium | reverse complement strand
GGGAACGGCGTTAAAAACCTGAAGGGGAGCGAGGCCATTCTGGAGAGGCTTTCAAGCAAGCCCCACAAAATGGAATAGAATCAAATAATATTGCTCCAAGAAGAGATGGTTTGTTGTCATCGAAAGGTCTTGCTCCAGAGGGGCGACGAAGGAATCCAATAAAATCTGTCACTTTTTTCGCGCACTTCATTCCTGCAATCAAATCGCTGCTAACTCCTCGGTTTTTAAAAGAAACAATAAACTGGAAAAATAAAAATACTTGTTATATATAACTGGCGTGTCTTCCACCAAAAGAGGTCAGGTATGATTGTCTTTAAATTCCTGGATTGGCTTTGGCTTGTCGTCTATGTTGCTATCATGTTTGTCTGCGGCATTCTCTTCTACAGGCTGGGCAAGAGGTCGATGGCGGATTTTTTCCTGGCCGGCCGCGGGCTACCCTGGTGGCTGCCTGCGTCCTCAGTCTATGCCACCCACACCGCAACAGACACGCCGATTTGGGTCAGCGGAGTGATCTATAAGTATGGATTAAGAGGAATCTGGTATACCTTTTTTTCGGCCTGGTGCGCGATCTCTGCCTTTGCTTCTACCAGAATCTTCCGCCGCTCGCTGGCCTACACCCAGGCCGAATGGCAGACTCTCCGCTTTTCCGGAATGGGCGCAGAGCTTTTGCGGGGATGGATTGCCGGCTGGCAGGTGTTCATGAACATGTTTGTCCTCGGCTGGGTGGGAATCGCCATGGGCAAGGTCTGCCATTATGTTTTTAACTGGCCCGAGTGGCTGGGATTGACTCTCTTCTCTTCGCTCTGTGCCATTTATGTTTTAGCTTCCGGCTACTGGGGAGTGGTCATGGCGGATTTCCAGCAGGGTGTCATCGCCTTTTCCGTCATCGTCCTCGTTTCCGTATGGGGCATTTCGGCTGCCGGCGGGCCCCAGGCGATCATGGCCAAGCTGAGCTCTCTGGGGCAAAGCTGGCGATTGAATCCTTTCGCTTTCACCGGACTCACTTCCGGCGATTTTCCCCTTGTCTGGTTTCTGACCATGCTGGTCATCGCCATTATCGGCGGCTTCGGCATGGGAACATCCATCGACTGGTATCCAGAAGCCCAGCGCATCCAGTCAGCCCGGACTGTGCGCGATGCGAGTTACAGCATCTGGGCAGGGTCGGCGCTGATTGTGGCACGTAACTCCCTCTGGGCGGTGGCTATCCTTGCCTTTTTCTCGCTCTATCCTCAAATTCAATCCACCGCAGAATACGAGATGGCCTGGTACAGGTTCGGGTTTGAGATTTTGCCAGTCGGGATGGTGGGATTTTTCTTTGCGGCCATCGTCGCCATCCATATCTCAACCATCGCCACTCACCTTAACCTCGGCGCATCCTATGCCACGCGGGACCTCTACCAGCATTACTTGAGGCCTAAGGCGGGCGAGAGAGAGCTTGTCTGGGTTGGCCGGATTTCGACTCTCGTTCTTTTGCTCGGTTCATTTCTTTACGGGTCGATGATGAAGGAGATAACCCAGTGGCTCATCTTTGCTCTCTGGATCATGGCTGCCGGCATCTGGCTGCCATCCATCCTTCAGGTCGTCTGGTGGCGCTTCAATTCCTGGGGATACCTTTCCTCGTGGATTGCTAATCTCGGCTTGAGCTGGCTCATCGTCTGGGTTTTACCTGAATTTCATGTCATTCCTTCGCTTCCCGATTATCTCCAGTTCTGGATCATGATGGTTCTGGGAGCTATGGTCTATATCCCTCTGACTTTTCTCACCAAGCCTGAAGATATGGACCGCCTGGTCAAATACTATGTCATGTCCAGGCCGCTGGGCTGGTGGAAGCCGGTAAGGGAGGAGGCCATAAGAAGGGGGCTTCTGCTTTCGAGCAGCCAATCAAGCGGAGGAGGGAACTGAGATGGCTTGGATAAAAAAGACTTGGACACCTCAGGAAGCAGACCAGTGGACAAAAGAAGATTACATCACCTTTGTTCTCTCTCCGCTGGTCTATGTTCTTTTAGCCGTAGGGCTGGCCTTAAGCCTGCTCTTGCTCTGGTATGGCTGGGTTATTCTAGGCGCAGGCATTTTTCTGCTCGTGGTGATGCTCAAAATCATCGATCCCAAGCTCAAGGCCATTTCAGAGGATTATGAGCATAAGCAGAAGGAATACCTTGAGGATTTGGAGAAAATCGCGAGGTGGGAGGAATAAGATGAATCAAAGCCTTTCAGTTGTTATCGGCATGTCCATCGCCTATTTATTCTCTTTTTTAGGCCTTCTGCTGGCTTATTTTTCTTACAGAAAAAAGCATAAAGGCAAAAAGGAATAGCAATGGTTGGTATCTGGGCTCCCTTAATTGTATTGGCCATCAGCGTTATTTTGACTTTCTATCTCTACCGCCACTTTTCGCGGAAATAAAATATGAGTTGATACGGGCGACTCATTATTATGCTTTCTATTTGACCACAACAGCTTTGTCCAGGTATCTGGAATCGAATTCCTATTATTTTTAAGAAAATTTCAGAGGTCTTTTTTCTCTTCTTTCCCTTTATCTTTTCTCAGGCAATTTTTTTAACAAATCTTTTGCTAGTCTTCCGATTCGATTTCCCCCTATACCGCCTGAAGCCCAATGAGAAAAGTTGTACCATGTTGCCTTCCCTGATTCTGCTTCTATAATCACACCACATCCAGCCGTATAAGCATCAGGCTCCATTGTTAATGAAGTAATGAATCCAGCAGCAGCGTAGATCCCTGCGAATGTCAATGGATCGGGTTTATAATAATAAGTTTTGTACAATCCTGCCGTTAAAGCTCCACCCAATCCCATTCCCACAGCATATCCAAGAGAATAAGCATATTTAGCAGCATCCGTTTGTTTTGTTTCCCAAGCATATAAAAATAATAATGTATCTGCATTAAAGTATTGCCCCAATAATCTGGAATTTTCTCCTATGGAAACATCTGTTGTATATAAAAATTCTTCTTTTACTTTTTTGCCTTTGTAGGGCTTTATTACTCTGTCTACCTCCTTAAACGACGAAATTAATGCCTCTTTCAGCCATACATCTTGGTTAATATCTTTTTCTAAATAAATTGGCGGTTCGCTTATAGAATTTTTTCTGCTCTCGTTTAATACTTTTTTTTGATCCTCAAAATACAGACCTACCGATGTTAGTTGCCGGTTAGCTAGCACATATTTTTTTGCTTTTAATTGTCGAGATATTTCCGTCACCAATTTATCACCTAACTCTTTACTTCTGTTAATATTAATAGTATCTCCCTTCACAGAAGTGAAATCTATAATAATGGCAATGTTGTTCATTCTTTCTGGAGAAAAAGAGGGAAGCTGCCTCACATAAATTTTCCTAGTGCAATGGCTAAAAATTACAATTAATAATAGAGAAAATATTATTAGCCTCGGCTTAAATCCTTTTAATTTAAACATTTCTCCTCCATGAAAAACAAAATTTTGTTCATATAAGAATTCTGACAGAGGTTATAATAATTCTTTGTTCATATCATCGTAACCGCGGTATTTCCTTTTACTGAGGGCGATAATAATGATTCCGTGTCTACATGTCAAGTGATATATGGCTCGAAAGTGCAGTTAATTGTGCCAAGATTTGTGCATTCCAGGCGTTGGACGTATATGGTCCGCTTATTTATAAAAAAGGGCTTTCCTTTTTTACCTGACTGTGGGGAAAACTTTTATTCCACATCTCAAGCCGTCATTGACATCTTTTTTATCCTGACTTATATTTCCCTGCGATGATTGATGGGGAAATTGAGACAAAGATGCTCACTAAGCCAGGACAGCCTAAAAGGAAATTCTTTCTCATTTTTATTTTAACAGTCACCTTTTCTTTAATAGCTTGTGGAGAAGGCCAGAATAAGAAGGTTGAATGGAAAGGAAAGATAGAGAAGGAGAATGGTGTTATAGTCGTCAGAAATCCAAGAGAGCCTCTTTATAGCGGCGAGGTGCTTAGTCTTCATGAGGAGTTGTCGATTGGAGAAGCTAAAGAGGAAAAAAGATACATTCTTATTCGGCCTTGGTATATCGCTGTGGACGATGAGGAAAGAATATATGTCATGGATCAAGGAGACAGCCAGGTCAAAGTTTTCGACAAGAATGGTAGCTATTTAAGGAAGATCGGCAAGAAGGGAGAAGGACCCGGAGAGCTTCAAAATCCGAATGAAATATTTATCACAGGAAATAAACAGCTTGTCTGGGAGGATTATATCCGCTCACTAAACCATTACTCTCTTGGAGGGGATTTCATCAGGTCTGTTTCAACGGCAGAACTTCTTCCCGTTGGAATAAAGGTCAATTCAAGAGGCGATATTCTGGCCATAACGAATATAAAAGAGCCGGAGAGATGGGGGAAAGAAATTCAATTGATGGATACCAGTTTAAATATTCTTAAAACGCTCCTGACCATTTCTCAACCAAGACCCAACCCTCAAATTATCAATCCTTTTCAACCAGGAATCCACTGGGGATTAGCCAAGGATGACACTCTTGTTATCGGTTTCGGCAAAGACTATGAGCTGTTTTTCTTCAATTTCAAGGGAGAGCTCATAAAAAAAATAAAGAAGGAGTTCACACCAGTTAAAATCTCAGAGGAAGAGGTCAAAGAAGTCAAAGAGAGGGTAAAGAAGGCTCAGCCCGGCCGAAGGCTAATATTACCTGAAAACCATGCTGCCCTCAGATCTCTTTCCGCCGATGATGAGGGAAGGATTCTTGTTGAAACCTGGGAAAGGATGGAGGATGGGAGTTTATACCACCATGATGTTTTTGATGCGGAAGGTCGTTATGTGGCTAAGATAATTCTTCCTTCTCAGCCAAAATTCTGGAAAAGAAAAAAGCTCTACACGATTGAGGAAGATAAAGATGGGTTTCAGTTCGTGAAAAGATATGGCGTGATCTGGCTGAATTAGCTCGCCCTAGCCTCTTTTTACTTGACTGTGGGGAAAACGGAGATGCGCAATCGAGCGCAGCCCATGGGAATTAATGTGATTTCTTCGATCGGATCGTCTGATTTCACCGGGCTTGGCGGAACTTTCCCAACCATCTTTCCCTCTGCCTGCCAGTGAGGGATTCGCCTGGCTTTCGCTTTGAGGATTATTGGAGCGGCTTCTGGTTGAAAAGCAGGCTGTAATTTTTCTCCACAGCCTCGATATGCTTTTTATCCCTGGACTGCTGGTAGTAGACCCCTGGCTGGCGAATTCCCATAGTGATGTTGACTCCATGATAGAAAGAGCTGACCTCCCAGCTCTTATCCCTTTCTGGAGAAAGAATGGGCGATGTCCAGTCAAAAGTTCGCTCGAAAATTCGCTGGCCTAAATCGAGAAGGAATTTTTCGCAAGTCCGGTTATAAAGCCAGTAGATACTCTCCAGATTATCGCCGCCACGGAGTTTCTGCCAGCTTCCGGGCAGCAAGTGTTCATCCGGCAGGTTCAGTTCATAATGGAAATAACTGGTCATGAAAGAGACGACGCGCGCATCGCCCGTGGCCTCATAAAAGCTCTGGAGGGCAAAGAGCATGACCATGTTCGGCCAGAGGTCGTGCTTTTCCTTGCTATCAGGCGGGCCAAAATATCCATCAGGCTGCTGGCTGACAAGAGCTGCCTCAAGCCACTTTTTTGCCCTGGAGATTATGTCTGCATCTTTGAGAACGTAGCCCAGGTCCCCGTAGCCTTTAAGCCAGTAAGGCATTTCTTCCCAGCCACCGCCTTTTAAAGTTAGCCAGCCGCTGTCCTCCTTCAGGAATTTGCTGAGTTCGGCGAGGCGGCCAGTAAAGCCGTCCCTCATCAGCTGAAGCTGACTCAGCAGCCAGCCTTTGGGTTCGATACTTCCGATGGGAAGCTTCACCAGAAGACTGGGAAGAAGGAGAGGGCGGTTGGAGACATAATGGCTGTTTGCTCCCGAGGCAGGCGGAACCTTCACCATTTTGACCTCGGTTCTTAAGCCTCTTTCTTCGCCTGCAATCCTGGAAAGCATAAGGATGAAAGAGAAGAGTAGGACAAATGAAACCAGAAGATATTTCATCAGGCTCTCCTTCTTTTTAGCAGGTATTTTAATTTAGGTGCCTTATTATATTACATTCCCCGTGAGCTTGACAGAAGTCTTTCCACGCAGCTTTGTGCCCGGAACATGGCTGTCCCATCGCTTAATTTTTAATTCATTGTCATCGAGCAAATTTTGCTTGAATTATCTTATAAGAAGTGTATAATTCAAATTTCATGCTATGTGAGGATGAATGAGGAAAAGGTTTGGGTTGGAGGATCGGGAATTTTAAAGGAGATATGATGGAAGAAGAAAGAAAGATCTACATCGGGAACTTGGATTACAGCTTGACAGAAGAAGAGCTGAAAAAGTCTTTTGAAGAAAAAGGGCTGAGTGTCAAAGAGATAAAGGTTGTTCGAGACAGATTTTCTGGAAAATCTAAAGGCTTTGCCTTTGCAGAATTTGAAAACGATGAAGATGCTCAAAAGGCCATAGATTCATTGAATGGCCAGGAGATAAAATCCAGAAAGATCCGGGTTAGCAAAGCTTTGAGACGAGAATCTAAGTTTGACAGACCGAACAATTTCAGGAAATAAAAGGATATCATTGAATTAGGCTGGACTACGACAGCCTTTTCGGATTTCAATTCCCGTTCAAGACAACAACAATCTCCAGAAACGCTTTAAACTGGAGCTATCGCAAAATTTTTTTCATAATCTTAATGAGCTTCTCCCAAATTCCAAACGGAATATCAAGAGCTTTTAGTATAGAACTCTTTGCTTTAGTGTTCTATGCTTGCGAAGTTTTAAAATAATTTTTCCTTGAAATAGTCTTGCGATAGCGTTATATATCTTAAATCTAAAGGAAAATTAATCCTCGATATGCTGATTTTATCAGAATTAGAAGATAAGGACACGGTTGAGCCACATAAGGAGGCTTTTTGGTGAAAAGGAGTGTCTCAGCAGCTTTTGCTTTGGGTTTGGTTTTCTGGATAACTGGCCCACTCTTCGCAAAGACAATTACTTTCCTTCATTCTAACGATACTCATGGAAACTATAAAGCTTACACAATTCAGGCAGAGAGCAACAAAAGATTGATCGGCGGCATGGGAGCAGCAAGTCACTACATCAATGAGATCAGGGCCAGGGAAAAGAATGTCCTGGTGATTGAGACAGGGGATATCCTGACAGGAACTCTTGCCGTGGAAATGGAATATAGAGGAGTGATTGGCGGAGTGATGATCGAATTTCTGAACAGGCTGGGCTACGATGTTTGGAGCTATGGAAACCACGATTTTGACAAAGGACAGCACAATGCTATAAAGCTCTCTAAGCTGGCAGAATTTCCGACAGTGATGGCCAACATCGTCTATAAAAAGAACGGAAGCCTCTTTCCGGCTGAACCTTACCATATCTTTGAGGAGGATGGCCTAAGAGTTGGAGTCATCGCCGTGATGCATGAGAATTTCTTGATTGAGGTCCAAAAAGAAGCGGTAGAAGGGCTGGATGTGTTGCCAATCATTCCCACGTTGAATGCCTATGTGCCAGTGCTGGATAAGCAGACTGACCTGGTTGTCGTCACCGCCCACGGAGCTTTTGACGATGGGATAAGGATAGCCAAGAATGTTCCTGGAATCGACATCGTATTGACCGCCTCCCACGACGGGAAATTTGAAGAAGTCAATGGAGTTCTGGTTAAGTCAACATGGGGCTATCAAAGGACTTTAGGTTATTTAAAAGTTGAAGTCGAGGACGACAGAGTTTCGAGCTACGAAGAAAAATTGGTATGGCTCTGGGCTGATGTGGACTTGAACCCATCGCCGCAGGTTGTTGCCTTTCTTAAAGAGGTCGATGAGTCTATCGGAGCAGAATTCTCTAAAGTCCTTGGAGAATCCAAGAGAGACCTTTCGAGGAGTTACTATCCACACATGAATTCCCGGGTGGAGAGCGAGCTCGGGAATTGGATCACAGACGTGATGCGCTGGAAGACAGGAGTTCAGATCGCATTCCACAACAACGGAGCTATCAGGGCAGATATCAGGGCTGGCCCGGTCACCAAGGCTGATGTGTTTGAAGTTTCACCCTTCCAGAATACCCTGATGGTGTTCGAACTCACCGCTCGCCAGATTAAAGATATTCTCGAATACGACGTGGAGAGAGACTGGGACAGGATCCAGGTTTCCGGCCTTCGATACAGGTTTTATCCCAAGGACAAGAAAACTTACGGGAAAAGGATAGATTTTATTGAGGTTAACGGAGAAGTTTTGGCAAAACAGGGTGTGCTTCTCCATCCAGAAAAAGTATTTACTGTTGTCAGCAATGATTACCTGCTCGGACATGCCGAGGATAAATACTTTGGTTTCAGAGTGGACAGAACAAAGGATACAGGCATTTCTTTGAATAAGGCTCTGATGGAATGGCTGAGTCAGCGTAAAGTTCTTGACTATAAGATTCAAAAAAGAATCGTGGAAATCAAAAATTAAGCGCACTCCTTTTCAATCCTGTTTTGACTTTGTTTGCCTTATTATTTATGCTTTAGACATGATTTTCATCCTGACCGGTCCAATCCATTCCGGCAAGACGACTCTGCTCAAAGAAGCTGTCAGCAGGCTCAAAGAAGAGAATCTCAAGGTCCACGGCTTCTTGAGCGAAGTCGTCCTGAAAAGTGAAAAGATAATCGGCTATGATTTGTTAGATTTAGAGGAGGAGAATTCCATCCCTTTTATCCGGAGGGCAGGGGAAAAGGAATGGGAGAAGATTGGCTCTTTCTATTTTATCCCTCAGAGCCTGGCCGAGGCCGCGAAGATAATTCTCCGGAGCGGAGGTGCCGATATCCTGGTTGTCGACGAAATTGGACCCCTGGAAATGACCGGGAAAGGCCTATGGCCGTCCCTGAAACAGGTGATTTTCGAGCCCAGAAAAAATTATCTTCTCGTGGCCAGGGCGAACATCCTTGAAGATTTCCTCAAGCTCCTAGGAAAGAGCAAGGTCAGAATTTTTGATATCAGGGATAAAGATATTTTTGCTAAAATGATTGAAGGATTCAAAGAAACTGTCTAGAAAAAAATTTCAGAATATCCTGCGATTCACTTTTTTCTGATGACCAGTCAGAATTTCTGCGCATTTCCTTGTCATGATTTCGTGAATTTAGTATTCTGGAAACCGAAAAAGGCCTGAATCGTCTTCTCAAATAAGGTCATTAAGAGTTTGAAAGGGAGATCACGGAATGAAAAACATGTATGTCCAGCTTTTCAAACTCCTCGAGAAGAGAAAATCCCTCGTCTTAGCCACCATCATCGATACAAAGGGTTCCACACCTCAAGTCAGCGGTGCAACAGCGTTGTTTTCTTCTAAAGGACTTCTTGAGGGAACTCTGGGAGGAGGAGTTCTGGAAGCTGATGGCCAGAGAAAAGCCCTCCTCTCTTTGAAAAGAAAGGAATCGCTTGTCTTTAAATTCAGCTTGAAGGCGGACATGTCTTCAGAAGAAGAAGCTATTTGTGGCGGCGAAGTCAAGATCCTGATCGAACCGAGTCCTGAAAAAAACACAGAGGCTTTCCGCAGCCTGTGTCAGTCGCTGGCTCGGAGAAAGCCTGGCGTCCTGGCCACATTCATCAACAGAATTTCCGATAAAAAAGCCTCAGTTCTGAGGTTCTGGATAGGAGAAAAATCCGATACTGTCCTGGAAAAGCACTCAACTTTTTTTCGCGATGAGGTCGAGAAGACCTTATCGGGAGGCAAGCCCAGATTGCTCGAAATAAAGGAAAAAGTGTTTGCGGACAAGGGCGAAGAGAGTTTGCTTTTTCTGGAGCCTGTTTTTCCTTTCCCCCATCTTATCATTGCCGGGGCAGGGCACGTCGGTCAGGCTGTAGCCCATCTGGGAAACCTTCTGAATTTCGAAGTCACTGTGATTGACGACAGGCCAGAATTTGCCAACAGAAAAAAACTTCCTGATGCGGACGCTATCATCGTTGGCGACTTTGAGAAAGTCTTCAAGAATTTTCCAATCACTCCTGACACTTATCTGGTTATTGTCACCCGGGGACATCACTATGATGGGACAGTTCTCCGGCACTGTATCGCCTCAGAAGCAGCTTATATCGGCCTGATCGGGAGTCAACGGAAGATAAAGCTTATGCGAGAGAAATTCCTCGAAGAGGGCTGGGCAACGCCTGCCCAGTTTGACCGGGTTTATGCTCCGATTGGCATCCCCATCCAGTCTAAGACCGTGGAGGAGATTGCGGTCAGCATCGGGGCCCAGCTCGTGCTTGTCCGAAGCCAGATTCAGGAAAGAGGGGAGAGATCGCAATGATCTGGGCGATGATTCTGGCTGCTGGGGAATCGCGGAGAATGGGAAAAGCTAAGCTTCTCCTGCCTTTTAAGAAAACAACAATCATCGAAACCATTATCGAGGCCGCCATCCACTCAAAAGCAGACAGAATCCTGGTTGTCCTTGGCTCAGACAGGGAGAAAATCGAGGAAAAGATAAAAAAATATCCAGTTGAGATTGCCTTTAATCCTCGTTATCGAAGCGGCATGCTCTCCTCCATCCAGCGCGGATTTCGAGCGATCCCCGAAAATGCCCATGCTGTGTTGATCATGCTCGGCGACCAGCCTTCGGTCTCATTCGCTGTCATCGACAGAGTTATCAACGCTTATAAGAAAACGGGCAAAGGGATTGTCCTGCCTGTTTATAAAAAAGAGAGAGGCCATCCTGTTCTTATCGATGTTAAATACCGGAAGGAGATAGAAAGGCTTGACCCCAGCCTGGGTCTCAGGCAGCTTGTTTACAGCAGTACCGAGGACATACTCGAGGTTGAGGTCAAGACTGCCAGCATCCTCAGGGACATTGATAACGCGGAGGATTATTGTCAGGAACTGAAGAAAATCAAAAAATGATAACTAAGGGGACCGCCTTCCGCCACTTTCCAGTCGTGCTTGACATCTTTTGAGTCATGATTTACGCTTACCTGCGATGGTTGAAGAGGCAAACAGGCGCAAAAAATCCACTCGGCCAGCACAGCTAAAAAGCAATTTCCTCATATCGTCTTTCCCGGTGATATCATCGCCATATCGCAAAGGAGGCTTTTCATAAGAAAAACTGCCTTAGTTTACGGGGACACTCAGGATTATTGCTCAGAGAATCAGGGAATTTATCCAGATTCGCAATATGATACACGATCATTTTCGTGTTCTAAATTGGTGAAAGGAATAAGGGGATTTTTGAAATGAATCGCACAGAAATTTCCCTTATACCTCAATAACCATAAAAAAATTACGGAGAAAGGAGAATTCAATTGAAAAGAAGCAGTTTTTTGATATGTTGCCTTTTGATGCTGATTCTCTTAGTTTCGGGCTGTGGTCCGAGTAAAGAAGAAAAACAAATAATGGCTGCTGTAGAAGATATGCCCGAGCCATTACCGAAGCTATATTTGGATAAGGACACATTAAAGCTACGGGCGGAGGATGTCGCTACGTCACAGATAACACACTACATGTATGGAGGATCAAGATCGATTGATTATGCGTTTCAGCTCGGGAATGAAGCACTGAATAAAGATTTCGCCTATTCATTGACGATGGCAGGTATCGGCCGCTCTTCTGTGACAGTAGCTATAATCCTTAAGCAAGGACAGGAGGAGATGATATTAGGTCAAGACGAATTTATGGTCAGTTCGAATCAATACAAACCCTATTCGGGACATATGGCGAATTCTTCAAATGCAACTGTTAGGCAAGGGGATAAGATTGTTTTACGTCTGACCGTATCTGGCAGTGACTTCGGGATCATACATGCCGCGCAATCAGCAATCCGCATTTTAAAACGCTCCTCGGCACTGCCTGCTGCCATAGCAGAGGAACGAAAGAAAGCATTGATATGGGTTGGAATCAATAACTCTTACGGTCTTGATTCAGATGTGTTTACAAATTTTAAAGACGCTTTGGATGATATTATTCTACGTGATAAGGATGCCGAATGGAATTTTGGATGGGGGCTTACGAAATCTGGAAAACCCTACTCAATTAAATGGACTGATAACACGTTCAGTGTGACGGAAGTCTCAATGGAGAAGGCAAAAGAAGGGGAATTTAAGGAGAACTCAGTAACCTTCAAACGTTGAGAAAGTAGCTGACATAAGACCTGACAACAAAGGTTGTCACGAGCAGCTCTTCTCTGTCAACTTCTGTTAGCTTTCTTGATGATGAGGCATAAGTCAGTTTTGATTGTTTCCAGAGGAGAGAAACTCTGAAGCCTGCTATGGCAGGAGTCTATCGTCTCCGACATCCAAAACGCACCGTCCTCTACCGGGTGCTCTTTCACTATTTTGCCCGCCTCCTGGCCGAGTTCTTTTCTCGCGAGGTCTTCGCCCTTCTCCTCGGGCAGGAGCTCATCTCAGGCTCTGGTGGGGAAGATCTCTGGCTGGCGCCACTCTGGCTTCTCAGTCCACAGCAAGGTCCGGGCCAAGACCAGGAAAGAGGCGGAGAAGGCGGGAAAATACACGATCCGTCCGCTCCTTTCGCTGGAAAAAGGGGACACAATACCAATTCCACAATTTCTCGGACACTCCGGAGAAAAAAGGGAAATTGGTATTGTGTCTCCAATTATTAATTATTTATCTGAGCTTCCTGCGGCCAATCACGACCAGGTTCTTGACGAGGTCGACCGTGATCATGAGCCCGATAAAAAGCAGGCTGAACTTGACCGCGAACCTGATTTTCGGCAGCAGCCTCTCGGCGATGGTTACGGCGAAGAGGTTGTCGAAGGGCTGACTGAGAAGAAGCCCGATCAAGGCGAGCGAAACGACGCTCGACCCCCACGACCACCCAGCGGGACCGCGTGATGAGCTTGATGAAGAGAGCGATCGTCGAAGTCGCAAACATGGCGATGACGATGAACGAGATCCGTTGCCTGGCGCCGGGCGTGAAGAGGGGAGAGGTCGACGGCGAACTTGGGCCAGGGAAGCTTGACGTCTTTTCCGCTCTGGGTGATGAAGTAGAGGACGAGCGCGACGACGCCGAGGTCGGCGAGGAACGCGGTCGGCAGATACATGACCGCCTCAATGACGCCCAGCCGGGGCATGAAGAGGAAGGGGAAGAGGACGAAATCCTTCTTGAAGACGACGGCGACCACGGTCAGGAAGGCGTGGATGGCGAAGAGGAAGGTCGTATAGCGGAAGAGGTAGCGCTTGTAGGCCGGGGCGATGATCGGATGGCCGTCGAGATATCTCTCGGTGACCTTGCGCGGCGGGCCGTAAGCGGCGATGACTCTTTCGAGCGAAGCGTCCGTTGTGTCACCGTGTTCCGCTGCGGCTTTCTCCAGGATGTGGCTGCGGACTTCCGAGAGGATTTCCTCCCGTTCGGCCCTGCCGGAAAGAAAATGGCTTATTTCTTCGAGATAGGTTTCGAGCTTGTTAGACATTTGCGTTCTCCTTCGTGATATGTTCAAGAATTCGGTTTTGATTCTTCCAGACGTCGAGAAGGTTGTGGCGCAGGGCACGGCCTTCCGCCGTGATCACGTAGAACTTGCGGGGCCTGTCTTCGGTGAGGTTCCACTTCGACGCGATCCAGCCGTTCTTCTCGAGTCGGCGGAGCAGGGGATAGAGCGTGTTCTCCTCGACTTTGTAGCCCAGCCCCTCGATATGCTTGACCATGGAATAGCCGTACATCTCTTTTTCGAGGAGAGCCAAGACGAGGATTTGCAGGAATCCCCTGTTCATCTCCGTTTCGAGGCTGCCTATTTCAGGATCTGTCATGTGTTCTCCTTTGAAGAGTTATAGTGTCCTCTCACTCCAGAAACCGTATATTTTACTATAATGTGTATAAAACTATACCGTATAATATACGCTATGTCAAGCGATTTTTACGATTGTTTGATAATTTATTTATTATTTGATAGTTAAAAACGGATTGAGTTGCTCTCCTCCTTCCAGCGCGGATTCCGAGCGATTCCAAAAAATGCCCAAGTGGTGCTGATCATGCTTGGCGACCAGCCTTCGGTCTCATTCGCTGTCATCGACAGAGTTATTAGCGCATATAAGCAAACGGGCAAAGGCATTGTCTTGCCCGTTTATAAAAAAGAGAGAGGCCACCCTGTTCTTATCGATGCCAGATACCGGAAGGAGATAGAAAGGCTTGACCCCAGCCTGGGTCTCAGGCAGCTTGTTTACAGCAGTGCCGAGGACATACTCGAGGTTGAGGTCAAGACTGCCAGCATCCTCAGGGACATAGATAACGCCGAGGATTATCGTCAGGAACTGAAGAAAATCAAAAGATGACAGTCGAGGGGGCGCCCCTTTTTTTAACTGGCAATACCCCGATGAAAGCTGGCCAATCTCCCTGACTAGAGCACTTCGCCGTTCTCATCCAGCAAGGTGATGTGCGAGTATTGCCTATGAGGGTCAATATCCATATAATTCATTCGTGCACCTTCTAAAAGAAAAGTCTTCCACCTGGAAGTCTATCACAACCTCCGGAGGAGGTGCATCACATCATCATGTTATCTTATATTTCGGTTAGTTTAAGCCTTGGAAGAAGTCTGGAAAATTTGCGTGGTTTAGTGTGAGCAGGCGGACGGTGTATAATGAACGGTCAAGAGGTTAAACAAAAAGCTTAATTTCAGCCGATGGATCAAATCATTGTTTTTTCCACGCTTTTACTGGCGCTTGTGCTTTTTTCCTGGGGCCGGATACGCCACGACTTTGTGGCGCTAATAGCCCTTTTCCTGCTTGTTTTGGCGGGAATAATCCCCCCTGATGAGGCCTTCGCCGGTTTCGGCCATCCCGCGGTTATTACGGTCGCAGCTGTTCTGATCATCGGAAAAGCCCTCGATTTTTCTGGCCTCATTGATGTTCTGGGGAAATGGGTGATGAAGATCGGCCAAAAGAAGGTCCTTCAAATCATTGCCTTATCAGCGCTGGTAGCAGTATCCTCAGCCTTTATGAACAACGTAGGGGCTGTGGCCATCATGATGCCCATAGCCGTTCATATGGCCCGACAGAGCGGCTATCCCCCCTCCTATGTTCTCATGCCCATCGCCTTTGCCTCGCTACTTGGCGGTATGACCACTCTGATCGGCACGCCTCCCAATATCATCATCGCCACTTTCCGGGCCGATGAGACTGGGGAAGCCTTCGGTATGTTTGATTTTTCCCCTGTGGGTGTGGGCGTGGCTGCAGCTGGTATCCTCTTTATTTCCCTCATCGGCTGGCGGTTTCTTCCCAAACGGTCAGCCGAAAAATCGGAGCAGGACCTCTTCAAAATCAACGAATACATCACCGAGGTAAAACTCGGGAAGGATTCCAAACTGAAGGGAACAACTCTCGGTGAACTCAAAAAGATGTCGAAAGCCGACGTCCAGATCCTGGGGCTTGTCCGCCGCAGAAAACGCATCCATGCTCCGGATGAGAGTGAAGAACTGCAAAAAGGAGACATCATCATCCTGGAAACGGATACGGAAGCCATGAAGACTTTTTTAAACGATACTGGGCTGGAACTGGCCGGCGGCAAACAATTCCGCAAGGATGCCAAAGGATCGAAGGACATTGAGGTCAGCGAGGCCATTGTGATGGCCGATTCGCCGCTGGTGGGGCAGACGGCCTCCAGCATGAAGATGCGCAGCCGGTTTGGCATCAACCTGCTGGCCGTGGCACGCCGGGGGAAAAAAATACACAATCGGCTTGACCGAATCGCCTTCCGGGCAGGCGACGTGCTTCTGCTGCAGGGCAGGATGCACATGATCGACGACATCATCGCGACCATGGGATGCCTTCCGCTTGCCCGGCGCGGCCTTCGCATCGGTTATAAAAAAAAGATAAGCCTGAGCCTTGCCGTCTTTGCTGCTTCCATAGCCCTGGTCGTCACCGGCCTTTTGCCCGTGCAGGTGGCTTTTGCCATGGCTGCTGCAGCCATGATCTTATCTGGCATGCTTCCCCTTAAACAGATGTATACGACCATTGACTGGCCGGTGATTGTTCTGTTGGGAGCCTTGATACCCGTAGGCACGGCCATGAAAACCTCGGGTGGAGCCGATTTTATCGCCGGTCAAATTAGGCACCTGGGCAGCCAGGTTCCCTTGTGGGCTGTGGTTACCTTAATCCTGGTCATAACCATGTTTCTCTCGGATATCATCAACAACGCGGCTACCGTGGTTCTGATGGCACCTATCGGCATCAGCTTAGCCCATAGTCTGGGAGTTTCTGTGGACCCCTTCCTGATGGCCATAGCCGTGGGAGCGTCCTGCGCTTTTTTGACTCCCATCGGACACCAGGCAAACACCCTTATTATGGGGCCTGGAGGGTACCAGTTCAGTGATTACTGGCGTATGGGGCTGCCTCTGGAAATACTGATTGTGCTGATTGGCGTGCCGTTGATCCTGGTTTTCTGGCCGGCCTGAAAAGATGGTGAAGAATGTTTAAGAACATCAAAAGAATCAAAATCTTCGGACAAATCTTCGAGAACCGCGATGAGATCATCCTGCGGGATTATCTGGCTCTAGAGCGGACAAAACTGGCCAATGAAAGAACCTTCCTAGCCTATCTCAGGACTTCCCTCTACATGCTCCTCGGCGGCATAGCCATTTTGCAGCTCACCGGATTCGAAAACATCCGCTGGATCGGCTATGTATCCCTCGGCCTGAGCGTTATTTTTGTATTTATCGGAATCGTCAGGTACTTCGTGATAAAAGCCCGCTTGATCAGGTATTATCAAAGTAAAGCCAGGGAATAAGCAAAGATACGGTAGTCCGGTTCCATATTCGATCTCGTAGAATCCGTCAAATACTTTCTGCCCGGCTCTGGGTCTTTTTTGTAAAGGTCGATGGCTTTTCCGTCGACTTCTTCCATATTCTTGAAAAACGCTGCTTCCATGGGATCCCGCAGGGCTTGAAGGTCTTTTACGGCCTGCTGCCACCTCAGGTACATCAAATTCTCCACGAAATCGATGACCCAGCGCGGCGAATCCTCGCTGAATTGATCCGGAGCGTAGGCCTTGTACAGGGGCGATATCTCCTGAACGCCCGTATAGATGGGCCCGCAGGTGCTAACTGCTGGTTGTCCAGGTAAAACCGGTTATCTCCAGGTATAATGAATAAATATTCACCTCTTCTTTGTACCATTATCCCGAGAGCGTAAACAAACCTGATTGAACAACAAACGCGGCAAACATAATAAAATTAGTACTTGACGTTGGTCTCGACCGTGAAAAATTTATAATCTTTGTAGATGACGACGGTTTCAGACCTCAAAAATGAGTTGCTCCTGCGGTCCACATAAGTCTCTTTCACGATATATTTGCTGAGGAATCTGATCGCTTTTTTTCAAATCCATACTCAGACACCTGAATGATGCGTGGTCTTGAATTGAGTTTCTCAGCGACTGCCTCTATTTTCCCAATCGTAATGGTTCGATGATCTTCGCCTCCACCCAGTGGATATCTCCATGGCTGCCGTGGCGGACATTCTCACTTTTTTTCAAGATGATTCAGTACTGCCCCGAGCAACCCATCAAGTCTGGGGAAAGCATTATCTGTATCGCTGTTTCTCCTTCTCTATTTCTGACACTACAAAGGCTTATGCGGAAAAAATCGTCTTCGGTTTCCAACAAGGCCGTTATATTTTATGGGGCATGAGGATTACAGAGCATAATAAAAAGGATCAGGCCGAGCAATCAGGTAGATTTTTCTATTTGCGTCTACTTTGCCTGGCCTTTTTACCTCTTAATATAATGGCTTGACCCCGGTCTAGGTCTCAGACAGCTTGTTTACAGCCGCGTTGAAGACATACTCGAGGCTGAGGTCAAGATTTCCAGCATCCTTAGAGATATCGATGACGCGGAGGATTATCGTCGCGAACTGAAGAGAAATAAGAAATGATAACTCAGGCAGGGCGGTTTAAAAATTCGCTCCCTTTGCCTCATTCAAAAAGAGGCTTTCCTCTTTTTAGAATTTAACCGGAAACAAGCTTTTCTTTGATGCGCTCTGGAGTCATGGGAAGCCGGAACAACCTCGCTCCTGTGGCATCGTGAATCGCATTGGCCACAACAGCGCCCGTGCAGATGATGGCCGGTTCTCCGCCTCCAAGAGCAGGCGCGTCTTTGGCGTCGATTAAGATTGTCTCGATTTTTGGCAGCCAGGAAAAGCGGGGGATTTCATAAGTATCGAAGTTGAGGTCTTTGATTTCGCCGCCTGTGAAGTGAATTTCTTCTGTCAGGGTATAACCCAGGCCCATGGTGACGCAGCTTTCGATCTGCATCTTCGCTCCTTCCGGGTTGATAACCAGGCCCATATCCTGAGCGCAGACCACGCGCTTCACCCGGACATTCCCTCTTTCTTTATCGACTTCAACCTCAGCCATAGCGGCCACATAAGTTCCCAGGTAATCGGCGCAGGCAACACCAAAGCCTCGACCGCTCGGCGCTTTAGAAGGCGTCCAGCCAAATTTCTCTGCTGCGGCTTTGAGGACCTGCTCCATCCTTTTGTTATTCAAGTTTTTCAACCGGAATTCCAGAGAGTCCATTCCCGCCTTGGAAGCCATGATGTCAATCTGAGATTCCCGGGCGAATACATTCGTGTTGCAGGCGGGCGCCCGCCAGGCTCCTGTGGCAAAAGGATGAGCGGAATCAGCGCCCATCCATTCCCCGGCCACAACTGTCCGGTGGTGGGGAATTTCGTAGAACTGTTGGGAACATCTTTCGCCCGCGAAATAAACCTGGTAGTCCCAGAGGACAATTTGTCCTGAATCGTTGATTCCTGATTTTATCTTAACCACAGCCGCAGGACGGAAGCTGTCGAAAAAAAACTCTTCAGCGCGGCTCCAGGCAACCTGGACAGTCCTGCTAGCGAGCTTGGCCAAGCGTGCAGCTTCGACAGCCTGAATGTTTCTCGTTTTTCCTCCAAATCCTCCGCCGACAAAGGGCGTGATGACGCGCACGTTTTGGGAAGGAAAGCCTATGGCTTGGGCAATCTCATCTTTGGCCCTGAAGGGTGTCTGGGTCGAAGCCCAGACGGTGGCCTTGTCGCCTTCGACGCTGGCCACAGCCGTGTGGGGCTCGATCGGCGCATGGGCAACATAGGCATTGAGGTAAGTTTCCTCAAAAACCTGGGAGGATATCTGCTCTCCTGCCTTGAGATCTCCGGCCTGGGCGACTTTTTTTCCTTCTGGAGCGACGCTGAGCAGATGTTCGTAAATTGTTGTCTCGTCAACTTTGGCTTCGGGTTTATCG
Organism: uncultured Eubacteriales bacterium; assembly: GCA_964550165.1. GTDB lineage: Bacteria > Acidobacteriota > Aminicenantia > Aminicenantales > Aminicenantaceae > CAZJYC01. Next base: position 25,512 of record CAZJYC010000017.1, on the reverse strand, counting down.
AATTGAGCTTTTATTTTTTTCAGGGCTTTTTCTGCTTCGTCAGGGTGCTCATGGAGAACAGCAATCAAGTCGCCATCCCGGACGATTCGAACATCTTTCATTTTTTCCGTTTCAGATATATCCACACTTTTCAATCTTGCTCCGTGAGCAGGGGACCTTAAAATCCTGGCATAGAGCATTCCAGGCAGCCGAATGTCTCCGGCATACTTTGCCTGGCCAGTGACCTTATCCAGAGCGTCAGTCCTTGAGAAGGGTTTCCCAACTATGGTGAATTCAGAGACGGGCTTAAGGGTTGCTTTCTGCTCGAGATGCCTTTCGATTTTTTTTCCTTTGGTTAGCTGAGCATAAGTCACCTGTTTTTTGGGCTGAGTTTTATCAGAGATGACTCCTTGGTTTGCTTCCAGCCGCTCCTTGGGTAGTCGAAGATGTTCTGCGGCAAGTTCTATCAGGACAGCTTTGGCTTCTGCCGCAGCGTCTCTTAGAGGAGGGCCGAAATAGCGGATTGTCCTCGAGCCGAAAGTTCCCATGTCCCAGGGGCAGAGGTCTGTGTCGCCCATGAGCATGTCCACGGACATGAAGGGAACATCAAGCTCTTCGGCTAACATTTGGGCCAGTGAAGTTATGATGCCCTGACCCAACTCGATTTTTCCCGTAAAGCAGGTGACCCTTCCATCCTCTCCTATCCTGAGGAAGGCGTTAAAATCCGTTGGCAGGCTTTGACGGAAGCCTCTGCGCCGCGCTTCTTCCTGGAGTGCTGCAGCGTCGATAGAGAAAAAGACAATGACTCCGCCACCCAAAAGCTTAAGAAATTCCCTGCGGTTGAGAAGAGAAGGAGTTATATCTTTAAAGCCTTTGTATTCATCTCTGTTCATCTCTTCCTCCCTGTCATCTCCGCAGCTGCGGTCTGGATGGCCTGGATGATTCGGGTATGGGAGCCGCAACGGCATAAATTGTCATCCATGGCTGCAAGTATGTCTTCCTTAGTTGGCCTGGGATTCTGGGCGAGCAAGCTGTAAGCAGTGAGAATCATGCCTGGAGTGCAATACCCGCACTGCAGTGCGTTATGCTTGATGAATGCTTTTTGCAGCGGATGGAGGTCCCCGTTTTTCGCCAGCCCTTCGATGGTCATCACCTCTTTTCCTTTGATGTCTTTGACCGGAAGCTGGCACGACCTCACGGCTTTTTTATCGATCAAAACCGTGCAGGAGCCGCAGAAGCCTTCCCCACAGCCGTACTTGGGGCCTGTGAGGCCGAGGTCAGAGCGCAGAACCCAGAGAAGCATGCGTTCGCTGTCGACCGTCAGCTCAAGAGGCCTGTGATTAAGTCTGAAATTTATTTTTTCCTTCATCTCAGCCCCTTTCTAATTAAGAATTAAGCGCCTTGCAGAAGTTCCAGAAGATAATATTTTGCTTTGCTGAATCAGACGCCATTCAAGCAAAATAATTCTTAAGCCTCAATCAGAGATAAGGCTGCCCTGTAGATTGCGATCTCAGCCAGTTCTATTTTGTAGCCGTTTTCGTCCAGAGGCCTGGCTTCTTTGAGAGCTTCCCGGGCCGCTTGCCTCAGTAAGTCTTCGGTTGCTTTTTTCCCTTTTATTATCGTTTCAGCTTTCTCCAGCCTCCAGGGAATCGGAGCCACTCCTCCCAAAACGATCTTGATCTCTTTGAAAGAGCTGTTCGAGACAGTTCCTTTCACAGCCGCAGAGACGACGGCAAAATCCCACGTTCCTCTTTCCTTGAGTTTGAGATAGGCGCTTTTCTCTCCTGCCTTAACCAGGGGGATTCTTATTTCCTTCAAGACCTCACCCGGCTCGAGGATGTTTTCTTTTCTGACGTTGACCTGAGGCAGAATATAGAAATCCTGCAGGAGAACGGTTTTGTCTTTTTTAGGGGAGCTGATCCAAACCGACGCATCCAGGGAGATGAGGGCAGGTGCCAGGTCTGAAGGAAAGACGATGTAGCAGATTCCTCCGCCAAAGATGGCATGATACTTGTTCTTCCCCCTGAAGGCATAGCATCTGCTCCCGCCTTTTTTCCGGCAGACGACTTTGGGGTCGCGGTAGTACCAGCAGCGGGGCCTCTGGCAGAGGTTTCCTCCCACTGTGCCCACGTTCCTCAGTTGGGGCGTGGCCAGGGAAAGGGCAGCTTCATGAAGCCCCGGATAGTCATTTTTTATGACAACACTGTCTGCGAGTTCCGCCACTGTCGTCAGGGCGCCGATTCGAACTCCATCTTTGTCTTTGGTGATGTAAGAAAGGTTGGGGATGGATTTGAGGTCGATGACAACCGTGGGTTTGACCACACCGCTTTTGATCTCATCCAGAAGGTCTGTCCCCCCGGCCATAGGGAAATAACCTTCTCTTTTTTCTTCGAACAGAGAACTGACCTGTTCAAGGGATTGAGGCTGAGCAATTTTGAAGTTGTTCATCGGCCCACCTCCTTTTGTTTCAAAGCTCGAAGGACTCTGTCAGGAGTCATCGGAATTTCTCTGAGATGGATTCCGATCGCGTTGTAGACAGCGTTGGCGATGGCCGCAGACGCTGGAATCCGGGGCGGTTCTCCCAGTCCTTTTGTCCCAAGAATGTTCATCCTGGGATCGACCATGTCGACGAAAACCGGCTCGATCTCGGGAATATCCATGGAGGTTGCAATTTTATAATCTCTCAAATTCGGATTGACGACATTTCCGGTCGCGTCATCCATAACCCTTTCTTCAAAAATGCCTGCGCTGATTCCCTGGGTAATGCCCCCGATGACCTGGCTCTCTGCGGTGAGTTTGTTCATCACTCTCCCGATTTCGTGGACCGCAACGACTTTCAGGACTTTAATCGCTCCTGTCTCGGTGTCGACTTCAACTTCGGCGAAATGTGCGCCAAAGGTGTTGTAAGCGCAATCAGAAGGACGGCCGCCGCATTCGCCGTGAAAAACCAGCTCTCTCCGCTGTTCTCTGACCAGCTGGGCGAAATCGATGGATTGAGCGGGATTATTCTTGTTGGCCAATTTCTTGTTTTCGATGATGATATCTTCAGGATTTGCCTTAAATTTTTGAGCCGCCGCTTCCTTGAGATAAGCTGCCGCCTTGAGGGATGCATCCCTCACGGCGGGAGCGACAGAAGGAGTTGTGGTGCTGCCGCCCGATGAGCCGCACCAGGGATAATCCGTGTTTCCGATCTTGACTGCGATGTCCCGGGGCTCCAGTCCGAGCGTCTCTGCTGTGATCGTAGCCATGTAAGTCCTTGTGCCGGTTCCAAGGTCCTGGGTGCCGCAGACAGCCTCAACGCTGCCGTCGGGATGAATCCTGACATCGGCCTGGGTTGGAGGCCTTCCGACTCCCCACCAGATCTGGCTGGCCATTCCAAGGCCGCGCCGAAATTTCCCTGTCCCCGCTCCTGGTTTCCTGTTCCTTCTCTCCCAGCCGATCTTTTCAGCGCCTATTGCGTAACACTTATCCAGGCCCTTTGAGGAGTAGGGGATTCCCGTGTCTCCCAGGTTCCTGGTTGAGTAATTTTTCTTCCTCAATTCCAGCGGGTCCAGGCCAATTTCACCGGCCAGCTCGTCCAGGAATCCTTCAAGGGCGAATGTTCCCTGCACATGGCCTGGGGCTCTGGTCGGTCGTGAGGCGCAGGTGTTCATGAACACCGTATATTCTTCAACCTTCACGTTGGCGCATCTGTAAACATCGACCAACGGTTCGGAGCACCGGTCTCCTCCGCCTATCCCTCCGGATGTGTAGTTCTTCAGGGAAAGGGCAGTGAGAGTTCCATCCTTCTTCATCCCGCCTTTTATTGTTTGAAGCGAAGATGGCCGGTTTCCGACACAGATGGAATTCTCCTGGCGGGAAAGAGTGATTTTGACAGGGCGACGAGCTTCTTTGGCCAGCAGAGCGGCTGCGACTGTGTAGTCATTCAGGCCGAGTTTGCTTCCGAAACCTCCGCCCATGTACTGTTTAATGACTTTTACGCGGCTGGCAGGAATGTTCAGGGCACGGGCAAGGCCGTCCCTGACGCCAAAGATGGCCTGGGTCGAGTCCCAGACTGTCAGATTTTCCCCTTCCCATTTGGCGATGCTGGCGTGGGTCTCTGCAGGATGGTGGATTTCCACGGCTGTTCTGTACGTTCGCTCCAGAACAATATCAGCTTCCGCAAGTCCTTTTTCGATGTCTCCCCGGGAATAATCGTTGAACTTCCGGACATTCGGGCCATCATGAACTTGAGGAGCGCCCTCTGTCATGGCCGGTTCTTCGCTGACCACAAAAGGGAGAGTTCTGTATTCGACCTTGATTAAATTGAGGGCTTGCTCGGCTGTCTTTTCATCGACCGCAGCCACTGCAGCCACCTGTTCGCCGGCATACTGGACCTTCCCTTCCTTGAGAACGATGGCGGCTTTGACGCCTGGCAGATTCCTGGCCTGGTTCAGGTCCACGGAGACGATTTCCGCACAAGCATGAGGGCATCTCAGGATTTTTGCGCAGAGCATTCCTCGGAGCTGGATGTCGTGAGTGAAAGGAGCCTGTCCGGTGACAATCTTTTCTCCGTCTATCCTGGGCGTGTAGTTCCCGATAAGCTTGAATTTTTCCTCAGCGGCCCGGGCAGCTTCAGGGGCTGAGGTTTTTTTGTCCCTGAATTCTTCATAGTAGAGGAGATTGGGATCTTCGATGTTTGTCAATGATTCTCTCTTTCTCATTTAGGGCCTCCCCGTGCTCTTCGCAGCAGCCGAGACAGCCTCGTAGATTTTGAAATAATTTCCGCAGCGGCAGAGGTTGCCAGATAGAGCTGATTGGATTTCTTCCAGGTTTGGATTTTTATTTTTGTTGAGCAAGGCCACAGAGGACATGATGAATCCCGGAGTGCAGAAGCCGCATTGATAACCGTCCTTTTCGATGAAGGCCTGCTGGACAGGATGGAGCTTATCCTTGCTCGCCAGGCCTTCGACGGTGGTGATTTTCTTGCCGTCTGCTCTTACGGCCAGATAAAGGCAGGAATAAACAGCAAGGCCGTCCAGGAGGACTGTGCAGCCTCCGCATTCACCCCTGTTGCATATTTTTTTCGGCCCGGTTAAACCTATTCTCTCTCTCAAGACATCAAGGAGGGTTTCTCTCGGTTCGACTGTCAGAGTGTAGGTTTTTTCGTTGACGGTGAGGGTTATTTCTTTTTTGGCATGGAGAGGAACTTTTCCCTGTTTTGTCTCAAGAAAGGCCACGTCTTGAGCGAGAATTTTGGGAGCGACAGCAGCGGTTAAGGCGCCTCCTCCGAATCCTTTTAAGAAAGCCCTTCTGGTGAAAGTTTTTCTTTCCTTCTTTTTGATTTTTTCCATCTTATCTCTCCGTTTCAGGGAAAGATGTTGGCGGTCAGGCAAGCCTCATCAGAGCGATAATGGCCAGGCACAGGAAGACTGTGACGGGTGTAAAGTAATAGCTCAGCTTTCTCCAGAGAGTCGCCTTTTCAGGCTGCATCTCCAGGACCTTGATTTGAGCTCCGGCCCAGAAGCCAAGAGGCACAGTGACCGCAGAAATAAAGACAGCCAGGGGGGAATAGTAGAGCGAGAGGGGATAGCCTGTTCCGGGAACAACGCAGGCGGGAATTCCTGTGACGTATTTGACAAGGGGAAAAAGGTTCACTGCCAATAGCGCAGCCATGCCTCCCATCAGGGCTTGCCCTCCCTTTTTCTCTTTCAATTTTTCGCTCCAGACAAATATCAGGAGAAGAAAGGCTGCCCCTTCTGTCAGGAAGGCGAATATCGGGTTGGCCACAGCACCGTGTTGAACCGGGAGAGAGAGAAGAAGGGCATCAAACATTTTAAAAAGGCTGGCTATGGCGATGAGCAGGGTCACGCCAAATACGCTCCGGGTCAAAACCCAGCTCGAGGCGATGAAAAAGAGAGCAACGCCTGTCATGACCGAACCAGAGAGAAAAGAGGCGCAGCTTCGAAGCCCCATTCCCAGGGCTGCCTCGGAAAATCCCCAGATAGCCCCGAGCATAACGACGACACCCAGGTCAAAATTAGACAGATTTCTTTTCATGCGGCCTCCTTCACATTTAAGGTTTATCCATTGAATTTTCTTCTGGATTATAATTTTCTCATTCTTTTTTTACAACCTTTTCTTTTGCGCACTTTTCTTTTACCGGCCTTAAAATCTCTTTCCTGAATTTTTTCTTCTCTTTGATTTTTATTTTCTGGATTTCGCAGATATAAGATGGAATTTTCCCCAAGGGACTTCCGTTAAAAGCGGCGTTGAGGGGACAGATTTCGCAATCCTCAAGCTCTGGGCAGAGATAACAGTCCATTGTGGAGTTGAGTAGTTATCCGAACATAGCCGGGCATAGTTGGGATAGACACGAGGATATATTTTTTTGTTTTCTTATTCCCCCCAAATGATTTTTTTGAATTCTTCTTCATTTTTTATTTGACTGAAATTTTTATCGATTTCGATCAGCTTATAATTGTAATGCCGCATTTTTTTGGCTTTTTCTTTGTTGAAGAAGGATTTCAGGTATTTGTACCCCAATTCCTTTTCTCCTATGCCCATGCAGATGGAAGCCAGCCTTAGATTTTTTTCAAAAACCAAATCGAATCCGGGTGATATCATCTCGATTTCGTCGACCATTTTCTTTGCCTTCCCCTTCTCTCCTTTTTGGGCCGCGATCATTCCCCGATAAAGCAATGAGCCAACTTTATACTCAAGAGGCATCTCTATGAGATGGAAGATCATTTCGCTTCTATCCAAATCTCCTTTATAATAATAAATTTCTCCCAGAGTATAATCCGCAACCGAAGGAGGGGCATAATTTTTAGAGATGTCAAGGCATTCTAAGGCTAGTTCAAATTCCTGATTCATCGTCAACAGAATTGATAGGTAAAAATTGTAGGGACTGAAGATATTCAGCCAGAAACTTTTTCCTCTGAACTCTAACGCTTTCATGAAATCAGCTTCGTCGCCGCCTTCTCCGAACTTTCGGAGGTAACAATATCCCATTATGGAATTCAGCTGAGGATGGTTGGGGAATTTTTGGATTGCCTCTTGGGCCAATCGGTAAACTGATGTTTTTATCTCCTTGTTGAATTCAAGGTCTTCAATTAAGTAAATTTCGATCAAAGTTGCAGAATAGTCTGGAAGCCCGGGTGATATCGTGTTTGCTTCTTGAAGCATCTCCTCAGCTTTCTCCAGCCAGCTGAGGCGATAGTCCCAGCCGAAATTGATATTATTGGCATAGCATTGAGCCAAACCAATGTAGGCCTCGGCAGTGTTTTGATTCATGGCAAGTGCCTGGTAGAATAGGTTGATGGCGAAATCATTGCTCTCTTTAGTTGAAAGTCCCGAGTAATATTTTCCCTTGTAGCACAATTTCCATGGAACATCACCATCTTCTCTCATTTTTCTCAGAATGTGATTTCCTTTGAGATAGGTGTCAAAAGCCTCGAAATCGAAAGACTGCTTGTCAGGGGGTAGAAGAGTGGGATTCAGGTTCTCAGGCACGTTGAGTTTTTCAGCAATCTTTGAGCAGACATCATTCTGCAGAAAAAAAAGATTCCCCAATTTTTCTTCAAACACACTGGTGATGAGATTTTTCTCATCTTTCCTTCTGATGAGCCGGGGATAAATCTTGATCAGAGCATTATCCTTTTCTATCTTAGCTCCTAAAATGTAGTCGGTAGGAAGGTCTTTGCAGAGCTTTTTGATGCTGTTCAAGGAATTTTTTACTTCGGCCGGAACTGTGATGACATTAAGGCGGTAATTCTTCCTGAGTTTATCGGCTATCTGGTCTGTTAATCCCTCAGAAAAGTATTCATCGTATTCCGTGGCATTGAGGATTTCGAAGGGCAGGACGGCAATCGACAGTCCTTCAAAGGGGGGAGAAAGCGTTTGCTTCTGGCTGAAATACAAAAAAGCGAAAATTAACGTCAGGAATGCCAAAAATGAAACCAGTCCGGGGTAGGCCCATCGCTGTGCGGCTGATGTCTTCTTAGCATGAATTTTATTCGTTTTTTCTCTGAGCCACTCATCGATTTCGGATTTGTAAGCAAAGACTTTTGAGCGAGGGGAGCCTGGTTTCATGCGCCGGACAGGGAGCCGAAATTCTGTTTCCCATCTCTGGCATGTTCTTATGTCTTGATTCAGATGTTTGGAAATTGCTTTCCAAGAATATAATATTGTTGAATTTTCCATCCTTCCCGACAACAAATTATTTGCCTCCAATTTTAGGTTAATGAGACTTTTTTGTCAATTGAGTTTATTGTGTGTCGTAAAAAACCTTTTTCCCCTGGCGAGAAATCATATTATGGATCAGTCCGAGAACAAGAATTTTTTATTCTATTCCATTTTGTGCGGGTAAAGGAGATATGGGTAACAAAAAGCCTCTCAGAGATGGCCGAAGCGACCATTGAAGGTTTAGCCTTCCCGAGCTGCCCTTCGAGGGAACCCGACGGAGTCGGGCGGCGAGGATGTCTGAGCGAAGCGAGTTCCGCAGCCGCCGAGAAGGGCTGCGAGGGAACGGCGTTAAAAACCTGAAGGGAAGCGAGACCATATTTGAGAGGCTATCAGATAAGCCACACAAAATGGAAGAGAGCCAATTTTTTTTATTCAGCCTCTTTTGTTTCTGAAATCTTCAACGAGGAAAAAACTCCTCTTTTTTTCCAGCGGAAAAGAAAAATCCCTCCGCTCGACAGGCAGAGGAGAAGAAGGACGATGAATAAAGTCATATCCTTGCTGAAGAAGGTTGAGAGAGTGGCGACCGAGCTCAGGCAGAAAATCGCTCCGAGGAAACAGTCGAGAATATCCCTCAGATTTTCTTTTTTTATCGCCTGTCTTTCACCGTCTTCGATTTCACGGGCGACGGGAGCCCAGAAGCCAGGCGGACGGCATTTTCTGTAGAAGGCTTTAAGCTTTTCTTTCCTTTCCGGCCTTGTCAGCAAATCTGAAAGAATGATGACAATCCAGCCCAGGCCGAAGAGAAGGAAGAATCCGTGCCAGAAAGGGTGTTTATCCGTCTGAGAAAACCCCAAGGGAAACCAGATGATGTAGGAAAGGGGAAGCCCGATGATGATTGCCGCCGCCTCTCCGAAGATGTTGTGCCTCCACCAGAAAAACCTCAGCCAGCTCAAAGGAAGGATGAAGGCGACCATCACCGAATTTATGAACAGAAACCAGGCCATCATCTGATTGACCAGGAAATAGCCGACCAGCACGCTCAGAATGAGGATGAGTGCTGTCAAAATGCGGCTGATGAGGACATAGTGCTTTTCAGAGGCCTGCTTTTTGAGAAACTGGCGGTAAAGGTCGTTGACCAGAAAGGAGCTTCCCCAGTTGACGTGGGTGTCGATGGTCGACATGAAGGCTGCCAGCTCGCCGGCCACCAGAAGGCCGGTCAAGCCTGGAATCGAAAAGCGGGAGACAAGAATTCCCCAGACCCGGTCCGGGTCAATCGAGGCTGCGGGCAGGATGGCTGCTCCGATGAGGCCCAAAAAAAGGAAAGGAACGACCCTTACGATCAGAGTTATGAAGGCGTTGAGAAGCTGGCCTGTCTGGGCGTGAAATTCGTTTTTGGCAGCCATAAATCTCTGGGCGGTGTAGCCTTCACCTCCAGCAGGCGAAGAGGCGAAGAAAAGGCCCTGGATGATCAGGAAGAAAAGAGTCATCCCCGCGATCTCACCGAAAGGCGGAAGAGGATGGAGGAAATCCGCTCCTCTTTGAGTGACAACCTGCTCGTAGACTGCGGTCAGGCCTCCCACCTTGTTCAGAACAACAGGAACCAGGATTAAATTGGCTGCGAAGAAAACGCAGAATTGGACAACATCGCTGTAGACGACACCGAAAAGCCCGGAAAGCGTGCAGTAGATGAGGACCAGACCCGTGGCGAAGAGGATAACTTCAAGGTCGGACCAGTTGAGAATCGGGGACATGGCCCGGATAAACCAGCCCATGACATAGCCGTTGAGAAGGACTGCCCATCCCAGGCTCATGAAGAGAGCATAGATACCTCTGAAGATATGGGCTTCCTTGCCTCCGTAGCGCATCTCCATAAACTCCGCTGTGGTCACGATGCGGAGGCGGCGCCAGAACTTGGACCAGATGACCGCCACCAGAGGCATCCAGATGGCAAAAGTCAGCCACCACCACCAGTTGCCAATCAGGCCGTTCTGGAAGACGAGCATGGTGAAGGCCGGCGCTGCTCCGGCATCGGTGTAGGTGGCAGCCGCAGAGAATCCGAGAAGCCACCAGGGAAGCTTTCTTCCGGCGATGAAGTAGCTTTCCATGTTTTTGCCGGCCTGCCGGGTGAAATAGAGGCCCAGAAGGAGCATAAAGAAGCAATAGGCGACGATGATGGCCCAGTCAAGCGAAGTCATGGTTTTTATTCAAATCAAAAATTGTTTAACAGACGCAAAGCTTTCTCTTTGAAAATCCTTTCTGCCTGAGAGGAGAGCGGCAAAAGCCCGCAATACTTGAATGCGTCTTCAACTTCATAGCCACCTTCGGAGAAGGCGCTCTCGTCAGGCAAATAGCCCGCATAGCCGTTTGCGTAACCGACGATGAATAAATTTTCGATTTTGCTCTTCAGCCTTAAGTAAAGAGAAACGGATGAGAAGAGCTCAAAAGGATGGGCGAGAAGCGCTGCATTCCCTAATTTGAGGCACTGAAGCTTGACTTCCAGAGCCGAGGGAAAATTGCTGTTCAGTGCTCTTTCCTTAATTTCCTCTGCCCAGAGAAGAAAGGCTTTTCGAGTTTTTATTGCTTTCCTTTCGCCTTTTTTCAAAGCTTCCTCGTAGCGGGATAGATTTTCTTCATAGATTGTTTTGGCCTCTTTCTTGCCCGGAATCCAGCCATAGGGAATTTTTAAAGGGCTCTCTCGTACTTTGATTTTGAGTTGAGATTGAAATCTCATCTTTTTTATTGTGCTAAAGGCCTCGGCGGCCAGGATCTTTCCGAGCTTGCTGGCCAGCGAAAAACTTCCCCTTTCCACAGGGTCGACATCGCCGCTTGCTCCCGTAAAAAAGAGAATGACCATATCCGTAGCTAAGAGTTTGTTGAGATGCTTGCGGAAAAAGCCGACATAGTCTGAGGAGATGAGCAGGTTTTTTTCAGTGAGGACGACGGGATGGCAGCCGAGATTGGCGATTAAGGCTATCGGCGTATTTTTCCCATCGCGAAATAAAATCAGCGGGAAATAGGGGTCGACCGGCCCTCCCTCTTTCCGTCTGTTTTTCCCGATGAGGCAGAAACCTGAACCCGCAGCCATCGAGACCTTTTTTGCTTTTTGGAGGGACTCGGAAGCTCCTTTGACCAGGACAGGAAGCAGTTTCTCTTCCCAGTCTTTATTCCTTTGGCCGACGTTTCTGAAGAGTTGAATTCCTGGGGCGGAGTGGGTGTGGATGGCAGCGAGCAGAATGGTCTTTTTATCGATTTTCAATTCGTTGGATATTGCTGCTTTGGCTTTGGAAGAAAAATCGCTGTCCAAGCCCAGGATATCCAGGGAGATGAGAAGAGCTTGACTTGCGCTTTCCTCGAGAAACAGGAAATGGGCCCAAAGCGGGTCATCAATGCCCTTTGACCTTCCAAATCTTCTGATGTAGCCGAAGAGGTCTGTGCCCACGGGCGGGGTGATTTCTTTCTTCGCTGCCCCTATTCTCAACCGGCCCATTTTCTCTTTATTTAGCGATGAATCGGATAAATGTCAATTGGAGACGAAAAAAGGGGCCTGTCCCCTTTTTTATCCTCTTTATTTAGCGATGAATCGGATAAATGTCAATTGAGATAAATGGGGAAAGGC
>CAZJYC010000017.1:2763-13651 GCA_964550165.1 uncultured Eubacteriales bacterium | reverse complement strand
CTCTTTATTTAGCGATGAATCGGATAAATGTCAATTGAGATAAATGGGGAAAGGCCCCTTTTCTTGATGAGTAAAGGCATAGCGTTTCTCTTATCTCAGCAAGACCCCAAAGCTTATTCCATAAAGCTTGATATCGCAAGCAATTTTAGATTTAAATTTCATTGTCGCTTTGGCCATCTCTGAGAGGCTTTTTGTTGACTTCATTTTTGGCCAGTGGTACAAGTTAGCAAGGCAAAGGATGATAAAAGCCGCTCGTTCGATAAAAATCAAAAAACTCAGGAGGGCTGCGATGAAAACATGCTGGATTCTCATCTTTTTTTTGGCCTTAGTACTTCTTTTTCAAGTGCCTTCGATTTTCGCCGAGGATGTCACTTTCGGCGAAAAGACGCTCGACGGGAAACAGATTTTCTGGCTGAGCAACGGAATGGTCCGTTGTTCAGTCACGATTGGCTCAGGCCAACTGGATAATGATGCGGTTTCAGCTCTGCCTGAATGGCTCGGAAAGCTCGGCGCTTCGCCCGTTGTTGTCGAGACAGACGGAGATTTTGCGCTGGACATCATGTGGACAGGATGGAGCGCGCCGGGAAAAGAGAATAACGCCGAAAATCCGGTTGTTTTTGCCAAAAAGGATTTTCAATTTCTGGAGCAGAAAGTCCGCGACCTGTCCGGCGGCGCCAAGGAATTGGATTTGCTGTTCAAAGGCCTGAATACGCGCTTTGAGCTGATGATCACCTACCAGCTTGAGCCGGGCACATTCTTTGCCCGGCGCAAGCTCGCAGTCCGCGACCCATCCAGCAGAAACCACTTCCTCCGCTGGACCTGGCCCCGCCAGGGATTTGTCTTTGGAAATGTTTCCGGCGTCAAACAAGGAGGTTTTGGCCAGCCGGCAGCCATCCGCATCGGAGAAGGAGGGGCCTTTTTTGGGCTGGAGTATCCCACTTCAGAGAATGCCGTTGACATTAAAGAAAAGGGAAGGGCTAAGCTGAGATGCGGCCAGGAGGTCGGAGAGAAAATCGGAAGCTCCTGGGTTGAAAGCGAATGGGTTGTCCAGGGCCTTTCCCCTGACCCGCATGTCAAGCTCTGGTTCTGGAAGTATTTTGACCATATTCGCGTCGCATCGCTCAAGCCTTACATCCTTTACAACTCCTGGTATGACCTCCGCGCGCCGGTGATGGTCAAAGACCAGGCCCGGGCTCTGAACGAGGAGAATGTCCTGCGGACAATCGAATCGTTCCGGAAGAGGATGTTTGAAAAGCGAGGTTTGAGCCTCGACGCCTTTGTCCTGGACGACGGCTGGGACGTCTACCGCAGCGACTGGATTTTGAACAAGGAACAATTCCCCAACGGCTTGATGCCAATAGGCAAGGCCCTGCAGACCATGGGCACCAGACTAGGAATTTGGCTGGGGCCGATCGGCGGCTATTCCCACCGCGACTGGCGCGTGGGATGGATGCGGGACAATGGCTATGAAGTTATCGGCGACCAGATGTGCGTGGCCGGGCAGCGCTACCATCAGCTCCTGAAGAAAAGAGTAACTGATTTTGTCCGTAAAGACAGTGTCGGCTATTTCAAGTGGGATGGGATTCAGTTTAGCTGCAGCGAGCCGGATCACGGTCATCTTCAGGACATCTACTCCCGCCGGGCTGTCATGCAAGCTGTGATCGACCTTTGCCAGTCTGTTCGCGGCGCAAACAAGGACATTTTCCTCAACGTCACCTCAGGCACCTGGCTCAGTCCGTGGTGGATGAAGTACGCCAACACAATCTGGATGCAGGGCAGCGATTATGGCTATGCCAACGTCCCTTCGATCAGCCGCCGCGATAGAGCCATCACTTACCGCGATTTTGTTCTTTTCGAAGACCTGCGCAAAAAGGAATTCTGGTTCCCCGTCGCCAACTTGATGACCCATGGTGTGATCAAAGGACACCTGCAGATGCTCGGAGGCGAAAGAGAGCCTTTGGATAAGTTCACGGACAATGCTCTTCTCTATTTGGCCCGGGGCATTGCGATGTGGGAGCTTTACATCTCGCCGGATTTGCTCACTGACGATGAATGGGATGCGCTGGCTGCATCCATCCGCTGGGCTAAAGACCGTTTTCCGATTCTTTCGGCCACGGAGATGGTCGGCGGCGATCCTGGAGAGCTGATGGCCTATGGATATGTGCATTTCAAAGGAAAGCGCGGCATCGTGGCAGCCCGCAATCCTTTTATCGAGCCGCAAACTCTAGGCGTGGAGCTTGCTCCTTGGCTCGGCCTTGACCCTCGCGCCACAAAGCTGGTGGTGGAGAGAGTTTATCCCACCCGGTGGATTTCTCCAGAATTAAAGGCTGCGGGCTCGGAACTGGAAATTCTCCTGCAGGGATACGAGGCAGCTGTCTACGAGATTTATCCCTTGGATGAGGCGGCCGAGCCTTTGCTGGCTGGAGTGATTTTTGATGCGGTGCCAAAGGGAAGAGCCGGCTATGCGTTGAAAATCTATGAGAGAGGAGAGGATGGCAGGCTGCTCAATCCTGAAAAAATCCGAGCGGCTTCTGTTGGCGGCCAAAAGGTGAAGCCGAGCGAAGTCAAGATTCAGGCCGAGAAGATGGCCGAGCCGCTCAGCAATATTTCTGTCTCAACTTCTTCCGAGGGCTCAAAACTGGACATTAGCTTCAGCCTCCTCGAACCCGCCGTGGAGGCATTTCTGGCTGTTTTGCTCGAGCCTTCCGGAGAATCAATCGATGCCGAAGACCCGGCTGTTACGATTGACCTTGACGGCCAGCCAGTCGAGGGATTGGCAGAGAATCAGAAAGGCCGCTGGGCCTGGTACACCATGAAAGTCCTTCCAGGCAGCCATGTGTCTCAATTTCAGATTGCACCAGCTCAGAACGCCAAGGAATGGACTGGGAAAGCCTCTGTCTGGCTCGTCTGCACCCAGAAGCCCAAGGCAATCGAAGTTTCCTTCGGCCTTGCTCAGAAAATCGCTAAGAAGCGGCCGATGCCTCCAAAGCCCTGGCCCGAAGGCACGACCCGCAGGACTATCAAACTCGGAGAGGCTAAGATCAGAGTCTCTCAGTGAGTTGCCTTATCTGTCGTCATGATTCTTAAAAGGGATAAGTGGTAGAAAATATATTTTTCAATACATAAAAAAACATGTTTGCATCTTGAGCCGAAAGAGGGATAGAGCAATGAAAAAAATATTGATTTCGACTTTCATTATTTTTTCATTTGTATTTTTGCCCGGCATTTTGGAGATAGATTTTCTCCAAGCTATTGAGAGTCCTGAGGCATCGAACATAGCACGGTTATCGTTGGCCGGAGAATGGCAGTTCAGACAGGCAGGCCAGGAGAAATGGTACAAGGCAAAAGTTCCGGGCTGTGTCCACACCGACCTCATGGAAAACGGATTAATCCCTGACCCTTATTACAGGGACAATGAAATCAAAGTTCAGTGGGTGGAGAGAGAGGATTGGGAATACAGAAAAGAATTGGATGCTCCTGAAGGCCTGTTAAAGAAAAACCATGTTGAGCTCGTCTGCAAGGGGCTGGATACTTACGCCAAAATTTTTCTGAACGATAAAAAGATTGCTGAGACAGACAACATGTTCCGCGGCTACAGGTTCGATATAAAGCCGTTTCTTAAGCCTGGCAAAAACGAGATAAAAGTCTTTTTTGATTCTCCGGTGAAGCGCGAAAATGCCCATGCAGAAAAATTGCCCTATAAGATACCGGGCAACTGCCCGTTCACCAGGAAAGCGCATTATCATTTCGGCTGGGACTGGGGACCGAGGCTGACAACCAGCGGCATCTGGCGCCCGGTTTCTATCGAGGCCTGGGATGAAGCGCGAATCGAAGAGCTGGAGATTATTCAGGAATTCCAGGATAAAAATGCAGTCAACTTGAGTTTAAAAATAAAAGTTTTATCCGACAAAAATCAGGAAGCAAAAATAAAAGCCGTGGTTTCTGGAAAAAAGAAGCAATTTGAAGAAAGCCAGTCAGCTTTGTTGAAAAAAGGTCTTAATAGTCAAGAGATTTCCCTGAAGATCACAAACCCAGACCTCTGGTGGCCGGCAGGAATGGGCGAGCAGAATCTTTATACAGTAAAAATTTATCTTCAGCAAAAAGAGAAAGCGCTCGATTCAGTCAGCAGGAGAATCGGCCTGCGCACTCTTGTCCTCGAGCAGAAAGAAGACCAGTGGGGAAAGAGCTTTCAGTTCGTGGTCAACGGCATTCCGTTTTTTGCCAAAGGCGGAAACTGGATTCCGTCCGACGTCTTTCTCAACCGCGTCTCGCCCCAAAAATACCAGAAGCTGCTCCAGGATTGTGTTGAAGCCAATATGAATATGCTCCGCGTCTGGGGCGGTGGTGTTTACGAAGCCCCTGAATTTTACGACCTCTGCGATGAGCTGGGGCTGACAGTCTGGCAGGATTTTATGTTTGCCTGCAGCATGTATCCTGGCCATGAAGCCTTTTTTGATAATGTCAGAGCAGAGGCTGAATATGTGGTCAAGGAATTGAGGCATCATCCCTGCATCGCCCTCTGGTGCGGGAACAACGAGTGCGAGGAAGGCTGGTTCCATTGGGAATGGAAGCAAAGCCTGCCGCCAAATGTCTGGCAGGACTACGAGAAAATATTCCATCAAATCCTTCCTCAAGCAGTTCAGGCCTATGACCCGAAGCGTCCCTACTGGCCAAGCTCGCCTCATTCCGAGAAAGTCGGCGATCCCCGCTCGGATAAGTCCGGAGACATGCATTACTGGGGGATCTGGCACGGAAAAGAGCCTTTCAAAGAATACCGGAAGAAATTCCATCGCTTCTTCAGCGAATTCGGGTTTCAATCGTTTCCGCTGATAGAGACAGTCAAGACCTATACTCTGCCTGAGGACTTAAACATCGCCTCTCCGGTCATGGAGCAGCACCAGAAGCATCCTGAAGGCAATAAACTGATCATCATTTATATGCTCGACCACTACCGCCTTGCCAAGGATTTTGAATCCCTGCTCTGGCTCAGCCAGGTCCTTCAGGCTGAGGGGATGAAGATAGCGGCCGAGCATTTCCGCAGCCAGATGCCGCGAATCATGGGCTCTCTCTACTGGCAGATTAACGACTGCTGGCAGGTCGCATCCTGGTCGGGCATGGATTATTTTGGCAACTGGAAAGCTCTCCAATATTACGCCAAAAGGTTTTACAGCCCGGTCCTTGTGGCGCCGATAGATTCAGGAGAAGTTTTGAACGTTTACGGCATCTCTGACCTTTTGCAGCCAGTCGACGCAGATTTTCGCTGGGCGGTTTATACCTATGGCGGAGAAGTGGTCGGGCAGGGAAATTTCGCGGTTAGACTTGAGCCAAACGCAAGCCGCGTTATTTTCAGCGAGCGTCTTGAAGTGCTCAGGAAGAATATTCCCGGGAATGAAGTCTATTTTTACTGTGAGCTTGTAAAAGAGAGCAAGGCTCTCAGCTCCAACACCTTCCATTTTTCAGAACTAAAAAGAGTCTCCCTGCCAGATCCTGAGATAGAGAAGAAAGTATCGATCCAAGGAAAAAAGATAATGGTTACTTTTGAGAGCTCAAAGTTCGCCAAAGATGTCTTCCTTTCCGCTCCTGGCTTCAAAGGCAGATTCTCCGACAACTTCTTCGATATGATTCCCGGCAGAACATACGAAGTTGAATTCATCACCCACGAGGATATCGACCCTTCCCGCTTCAAGAATTCCCTAACTATTATTTCCCTTAGGGATAGTTACTAATACAAGCGCATTAAATAAAACGTGATTGCGAGGAACGCAGGAGATGAGATTCCTCGATCTGCTCGGAACAGGCTGCGCGATCTTATACAAGTAAAAAGATCGCCACGTCGCTCCGCTCCTCGCGACAACTTCGTCGGATTGCCACGCCTCCTTCGGTCGCTCGCAATATAGAGGATTAAGCCTGATTGAGCATCTGATATTGAAAAATCAAGGGTTATTGAAAATGTAGCTACTTCATGATAAAATGTAGCTCCGTTGGGAGGAAGTAATGAGTTCTGTAGGAATTAGAAATCTAAAGAATAAATTAAGCTCTTACCTAAAGAAAGTCAAAGAAGGACAGGTCCTTCGAGTCACAGAAAGGGGGAGAACAATAGCTTATATAACCCCGGCCATGGCCAATAAGGAATATGAGGAAATTAAATCCCTAGTCGAGAAAGGAATGGGTTCTTGGAAAGGAGGAAAACCAAAAGGGTCGGACCTCCCGGTTAAAATTTCTGGCAAATCCATATCACAGATTGTTGCTGAAGATAGAAGATGATTCTTTATCTTGATACGAGCGATTTAGTCAAACTCTATGCTGAAGAAAAAAATTCAGACAGAATCAGAAAACTTGTTGAGAACTGTACAGTCGTAGCAACTTCAATCATTTCCTATGCAGAAGCAAGAGCCGCATTCGCCAAGAAATTTCGAGAGAAAGGCTTTGAAGAAAAGGCCTACAGACAGATCATAAAAGATTTAAACAGAGACTGGGAAAATTACTTTATATTGAATATATCAGAGGATATAGTTAAATCTGCAGGGAATCTTTCCGAGAAACACGGCTTAAAGGGATTCGATGCTCTTCACCTTTCCTCGGCACTATTCTTGAAGAAAAACAGCTCCTTGTCTATCGTTTTTTCTTGCTCTGATTTAAGGCTTAAAAAAGCGGCGAGATCTGAGGGTATAGAAATCAGCGAATAGTCTTGGCTAGAAAACTCTCTGCCTAAAGTTCATTGCCAAGATTTCAATTATCACTTGCAGGCCGGGATTTTTTCTGAATGGAATTTTGATATACTTTGAGCAAATGATGAATAAAAAAAGGAAGGAGCTGGCGTTATGAAAAAAATAATATTTTGTCTGTGTCTTTTTGTAGCATTTTCTTTTTTATCCAGCGGAGAGGAGAAAAGCGAGTTTCTTCCCACCATTGAAGATCCCATTTTAATCAAGCAATGGCTGGTTGTTGGCCCTTTTTCTTTGGGCATGAGGGAAGGGGATATTGATTATCTCCTTGAGCAGGGAGGAGAGGCCCGCATAGAACCTTACGAAGGACTGGAGCAGACAAGCATCAAGGCTCCCTCGGGCATTGTGAAATGGATGAGAGTGGAGGCGGACGAGAAAGGCAATGTCGAGTTCACTTACAAGAATATAAATATGGAAGAGCTACAAGGAATCTACGGGCTTCCAGGGACCTTGAATGCTCATTATGCCTATGCTGAGTTTGAATGCCGTGGCCAAAGAAGAGCTCTCATTGTGGCTGAGCGAGTGAGCGAATTCAGGCTTAACGGCAGGCCATGGCCTGGCGATGTCTACGGACACGGATACGTTAAAGTCCCTGTTGTGCTCCAGGAAGGGAAAAATAAGGTTTTGCTGAAACTTGCCCGAGGACAGCAGTTTACTTTCCAGATCATTCCTGCTGAGAAACCGGTCATGGTCTTGACCAAGGATGCGACGTTGCCGGACGCCATAAAGGGAAAAATCCTTGACCAGTGGGCTGGTATAACCGTGCTCAATACCACAACAAAAACCCTGAAGGATATTAAAATCTTGGTTGGCGATGATACGGTTTTTAAGAGAAAAGAAAAAATAATCGAACAGATGCCCTCTTTAACCATCAGGAAAATTCCTGTTTTGGTCGAAACTAAGGGAGCTATCGAAGAAAAAGCCGAAAACGACGTAATCTCTGTTCCGGTAACGGTTAGCTATGATGATTATTCCCATGCCGACCAGATCAAGCTGCGGCTGAGGAGTCAAGACCAATCCTATAAGACGACATTCCTCTCCAGCATTGACGGTTCTGTCCAGTACTTTGCTGTTCTGCCTCCAAAAGACTATGATCCTGGCAAGACATATGCGCTCATCCTGAGCCTTCATGGCGCTGGTGTTGAAGCCCAGGGACAGGTGGAGGCCTACACCAAGAAGGATTGGGCTTTCATCGTTTCCCCCACCAACAGGAGGCCGTTTGGCTTTGACTGGCAGGACTGGGGGAGGCTGGATTTCCTGGAAGTTCTTTCTGAAGCAAAAAAGAGATTTTTGATAGACGAAAACAGAATATATCTCACCGGCCATTCCATGGGAGGTCATGGCACCTGGCACATAGGGCTGCATTTCCCGGATTTATTCGCTGCCATCGCTCCCTCTGCTGGCTGGACAAGTTTTCAACTGTATGTGCCTTATTTCTTAAGAAAGAGCTACCTTTTTGGTCATCCGGGTGTTCTGGCCGTGACAGATATGGCCCTGCGGGAGGAAAGGGCTCTCTCGTTTGTTGAGAACGCCTTAAACCTGCCCATTTACATTCTTCATGGAGGTGCAGACGACAATGTCCCACCCGTCCACGCCAGATTTTTCTACAGCGAGCTGAAAAAATTAGGATATGATGCTGTTTTCAAGGAAGTCCCTGGAAAAGGACACTGG
Source organism: uncultured Eubacteriales bacterium (assembly GCA_964550165.1). Lineage (GTDB taxonomy): Bacteria > Acidobacteriota > Aminicenantia > Aminicenantales > Aminicenantaceae > CAZJYC01. The sequence goes on along the minus strand of CAZJYC010000017.1, from coordinate 5,255 downwards.
TGGGATGAGAAAGAGACAGAGGGAGTGGACTGCGTCGATTCTTCTGAACTCATCGAATTTCTAAAGAGTCAGGCGAGAAATCCTTATCCCAAGCATGTTTTTTTCAAAACAACGGATATCGGCCTGAAGAACAGCAATTATTGGCTGGAGATTGATGAGCCCGAAGTCCTTTACCATGATTCGACAATCGATGCGGAAATAGAAGGAAACTCAATCAAAATTAAGACAGAAAACATTTCCCGCTTGACTCTTCACCTGACGCAAGAGCTGATGGAGCCGGGGGAAATCAGTCTAATGATAAACGGACAACCCTTGAAGCACAAATTTTTGGGCAAAGAATCCATAACAATCGCAAAGAGAGGCGATCGATTTAAGATAGGAAAATCGGAGAAGCAGAGCTTATTCCAGAAAATATTTCCATCAAAAGAAATAAGAAAAACGCCGGAATTTTTTGGGCCCATAAAAAGTGCCTATTTTTCTCCTTTTATCCTGGTTTATGGGACACAGGGAGGCTCTGAAGCTGCAGAGTCAAATCTGCACCGGGCAAGGGTGGAAGCCCAAAACTGGTGGAGAAGGGGAAACGGCTATGTGGAGATAATCCAGGATACAGAAGTCATCCAGGAAATTATTGACAATTACAATCTTATTCTTTTTGGCGGCCCGAAAACAAACCTCATCACCGCAAAAATAAACAGGAATTTGCCCATATCGATTCGTGGGGACAAAGTCTATATCAATGACTGTGCGCTCGAGGGAGAAGACATCGCTGTTCAGATGATTTATCCCAACCCTCTCAATAAAAAGAAGTTTGTTGTGGTCAGAGAGGGAAACAGTCCTCGAGGAGAAGAGCTCTCTGGGCTTTTCAACGTCATCTATTCTGGCTCAGGACTGCCCGATTTTATAGTTTACGATGATAAGGTTAGAGAAAAAGGCTGGGCAGGAGTTATGGCTGCTGGATTTTTTGACATGAACTGGAAAGTGGATAAAGAGATAATTTACATAAAATAAAATCGTTGGAACCAGGTCTTCAAATTTCAATCCTCGAATCTCCCTGCGATGGGGTGATTGCAGAATTTGCATTTTCCCTGATTCAGGTAAATTTTCTTTGTATCCAGGCCTTCCCGAATGATAAGAGCTCGGCCGCAATTCGGACAGAAAGTATTTTCGCCTTCGCTTCCATAAACATTTCCCAAATAAACATAGTTCAGTCCCTGGTCAAAGCCAGTCTTTCTAATTTTTTCCAGGGTCTCAACAGGAGTGGGTGGAAAATGGGAGAGCTTGAGATGAGGGAAGAAGCGGGTGACATGCCAGGGCGTGTCTTTGCCCAGCTCGCGGCAGATCCAGGCGGCCATTTTCCGCAGGTCTTCTTCGTTGTCGTTCAGGCCAGGAATGACGTTGGTCACGATCTCGACATGCATTTTCCATTTTTCCTTAGCTCTCTTGATAACTTCCAGAATGCCTGAAAAGTCATCCACATTGGCAATTCGCTTGTAGGAATCTCTGGAAAATCCTTTCAGGTCGACACGATAGACATCAAGATACGGCCCGATGACATCCAGCGCTTCTTCGGTGATAAAGCCGTTGGTCACATAGTTGGTGAAGAAATTCTCGGCCTTTGCCAGTTTTGCTCCTTCGAGCGTATACTCAAACCAGAGAGTTGGCTCGTTATAAGTCCAGGAGATTCCGAAGCAGTGATTTTTCCTGGCAATGCGCACCAGCTCTTCAGGGGAAATTGTCCTTGCCATTCTTATTTCGTCTCTGACATCGGAATGAGCGATGTCCCAGTTCTGGCAGCCCGGGCAGCGGAAGTTGCAGCCAAAGCTTCCCAGAGAAAGCCATCTCGAGCCTGGATAGAAATGATAAACTGGCTTCTTCTCGATGGGCGAGACCATGAGGGAAGAGACAACTCCATAGATCAGCGAATAAAGCTTGCCGCCGCGGTTCGTTCGCGCCCGGCAGTAGCCTCTCTGCTTATCCTGAATCAAGCATCGTCTCTGACAGATGTTACAGCGGACTCTGGAGTTCGATAATTTTTCGTAGAGAATGGCTTCGGCCATAATAATTAGGGTACAGAATTCAGACAGGGATATTTTTCCTTCATCCAAGATAAAATAATATTGTTCCTTCCGGTTGTCAAAAGTGAAGGGCCGCGAGGGCATCCTTGAGAGAATTTGAAAACAAGCGTCTATTCTGCTTCGCAAAAAGCTGATCGGCCTTTCCCTAGTCGAGAAAATCCTCTCTTGACACCACACAGGTTTCAATGTTCACAGCTAGGTCAGAGCTCAAACCAAGAAAGAGACAGAGAGAGTCGGCAAATACATGATCCGCCCTCTACTGTCTTTGAAGCGGCTGTTCTTTTTTGTTTCGCTTTTTGAGTCGTTGAACTTGTCGGTTTGGATGTGATATCCTTATTTCAGAATGTTAGTTGGTGGGAATTTTGGAAAATTGTGAAAGATTTGTGGCAAACACCAAAAACAAATTCCCATAAATTC
>CAZJYC010000017.1:0-2753 GCA_964550165.1 uncultured Eubacteriales bacterium | reverse complement strand
TATTTTTTTATCTTTGAGGTAAAAGCGAAAAAAGTTCTTTTGTTAGTCGCGATATTTGAATTCGAAGATTTACATCAATAATAGATTTTTCAAGCAAATCAAGAGGGCGATTTATCTCGCTATTTTCCACAATAATTTTTGATTGCTTTAATTGTAATGCCAAATTTAAATATGCTATCAAAGCATATCTCACATACTCTTTATGCTTATAAAGAAATTCAAAATCAGGCGACGGTAAAGCAGAAACGCTATTCTCTTTTTTTGCTTCTTTTCCCACCTCGACAAAAAACGAGCCGTGAACGAATTTACTTCTCTCTTTGTATAGCTGTTTAATGTCTTTTTCAATATCTTTAAATCTAAATCCGATCAATGCGGCGAGTCTTTTTCTTAATCTATAACCAATCTCTTCATTTATGGAATCTTCTGCAGTAAACAGGCATTCCAAAATTGTTATCATGTCAGCCGCTTCTCTTTGCCAAGTAATGGCTTCTTTCTCAAATTCATAATCTTTAAGTTCTTGATATAACAAAGAGGCTACAAACAATCGCCATTCTTCTTTATCCCAATTCTTGCATCGACCTCTTTGCTAGATTCCATAGACTGATTGAGATAATAATTTTTCAAAATATTTAACAAATTCCTTTCGTTTAAATACATTTGCCTGATTCTGCGCATGAAAATAAAGCATTGGATGTTTTTTGTGCTCTATTCGCCGAATGCCAAGATTGCTAACACAGAAAGCTGGATATAAAAAGTGAGACGAATAAAGGTTAAGTAAAAACAAAATCTCTGCATAGCTATCCACAAGAGATCCAGGGACATTATCAGGAAGTAATAATCCCCACGAGCACTTTTTATATTCATCATCAGTTACCCCAAATAGATTTCTCTTATCCTGGGTATCTAATTTATAATTCCCTAAAACATTATCATTAATTGGCGGTATTTGTTGCTTAACGGCAAGGATAAAATTATCAAAACTAAACTTCCTTAAATTCCAACATTCATATCTATCCGAAATCTTATAAATTTTATTACCTTGCTTGATTTCCGGCCCAGTAAGGGCAATAAAAATTTTTTTTGTTGTCATAATTTTCCCCAAGATTTAAACTAATATCTATAATATACCACTTTTTATTTTCTTTCGAAACCAACTTAACTAATCAAGATTTTACTTTACATGCTTTGCTTAAAGGAGGGAACTTTTGCCTCTTCAGGCAATTTAGTGCACCACCGTGAAGGACGTTAGAACTTTTTTTGAGGCTAATATAGAGACTAAGGGCCCAAATTTCAAGATGTGATCTGCCCTGTAACAATAAATTTTTGCCACCGTCGAGTCCTTATTGGCAAAATCCGAATGCGATATACGAAATATTAGGGATTTCCCAGATTAACTCCTATAAGGCGGCATAGCAGAAAGATTTATTCCGGGAACAAATCGGGTTGTTTTATATTAACTCTCAAATTCTTTGCGAGATTATTAATAAATATTTTTTCGGTTTTTCTCTTATCTCCGTCTTGTGTACCGTGCTTTATATGAAATTCGATTCTATTAGCTTTACAAAAACTGATTACTAAGTCGGCACAATCCCGATAGAAGAAATTGTGTCCTCGAAATTGATTTGATGTAGTATTATAGTTTAGTTTTCCAAATATAATCTTATCCACAAAAGAAATAGCTCTAAGAATATTCATCAGATCTTGCTTTATTATATTGGGCGTTGGATACGGCTCCATGCTAATCCATGTTTTTAATCCCTTTTCTTGTAAGTATCTCAACGATTCAATTCTATCTTTATAAGGTGCTGAATATGGCTCGAATCGCCTTTTAAACTCTTCGTCTAGGGACACTAGTGTAATTCCATACTCATTGCTCTCGCCATATTTTTTTGTATCAATCAAGGCCCTTGGATAAATTCCCTTTGTCAGAACAACACAACGAATGTCATCTTTGTTTAATCTCTCGATTATTTTCAAAGTCAAGTCAACTACTTCGGGATATCTATACATAAAAGGATCTGTAGAAAAGCATAAATGGACAAAATTAATTTTGTGTTTATACCTGGGAATTTCTTTATCTAGTAATTCCAAAGCGTTAGCTACAATTTTGGGCTGTAGCCATTCTTTATAACTTTTTATTATCCCACATCTTTTTTTCATCATCATCGCATAACAAGGAAACCTGCAACCATGGGCACATCCTTCAACATGGTTAATACAATAATCAGCATATTCAACCCCGCTTTTATATAGAAGGGTCTTGCGTACTATTCTCTTCATAATATTATTCAAACATTATCAAAATTATACGTTTTTATAAAAACTCAATAATACACTCAGGTGGAAATGTCCACTTTTTTCTTTTACGATCTGGGCAGCTTACCTTAATCTCCCCTGCTTTTTCCATTGGCGTTAATATCTGCTTTTTATAATGAGTCTCTCTGAATGGTGTTTGTGTTAGTATAAAGTTTTCGAGTTCTATTACGCTTATGGACTTATTTTTAAAATTGTTTATGATGATTTTTTTAAGTTGGTCGTAGTTAGGCTCTATCTGGAATAACATAGGCTGCGACGGATTATAAGTAGCATCTGAAAATTGAAATGTCCCGCTTTTGTCAATCTTCCACATGGCTTCTTTCATCTTTTTGAGCCCTACGACACTATTTGTACCAAAAAACAAAAAGTAGTCTGTTTTATTATAGGGCTTCACAAAAATAGTTTTTAAACAAAATTCGGCAAGAATGACTTCACAA
>CAZJYC010000016.1:0-44821 GCA_964550165.1 uncultured Eubacteriales bacterium | reverse complement strand
AAAGACCCTCCCACCCGCCACCATGGGCTTCGGAGGGACGGAAACCAGCGCCTCCATTCCTCACCATATCAAACCTCTTTTCTCATTACGGGAAAAAAGATGCTTCCAACTGCCGATTGTGGTGAAAAGGGGGAGAAATAAGCGCAAAGTTTCTTGACAAGGCGGGCTTTCTCGTATATTTTTTAGGGGAAAATACAGAAAAAGCGAATTTTATGGGTTCTTAGAGTTGCCGCTCAACCCATTCCAGTGTAAAGGATAAAAGCGGCTAGTTTCCCCGTTGATTTCAATTAACTGGGAAGGGAAATCGTTTCGCTTAAAGACGATGAATAAGATAGGCAAATACACAGTAATCGGAATACTGGGCAAGGGGGCCATGGGCATCGTCTATAAAGCGCGTGATCCCCTCATCAATCGAGAGATCGCAATCAAGACCGTCCGTTTTGATCTGATCAGCGATGAAGTGGAAAAAGAAGAAGTCATGCAGAGGTTCATGAGGGAGGCGCAGTCTGCAGGGAGCCTGACTCATCCCAATATTATTACCATTTACGATGTCGGCAGAGAAGAAGACCTGACTTACATTGTGATGCAGTTGATCGAAGGCCCAAGTCTCCAAAAGCTGATTTCTTCCGCCGAAAGGCTAACAACTCCAGAGGTGATCAACCTTATGGTCCAAGTCTGTGATGGCTTGGATTACGCTCACAAGTTTGGAATTGTCCATCGCGATATGAAGCCTGGCAATATTTTGCTGGATAAGCTAGGAAAGCCTTACATTTGCGACTTTGGCGTTGCGCGGATCGATACCTCAACCCTGACTCAAGCTGGGACAGCGGTGGGCACACCCAGTTATATGTCGCCAGAGCAGGTGATGGGGAAAAAGGTTGACAAACGCTCGGATATCTTCTCGCTTGGCTGTATTCTTTATGAAGTCCTGACCGGGAGAAGGCCTTTTGAGGCGGAAAGCATCACCACGGTCATCTACAAAATCATCAATGAGAATCCCCCGGCTCTTAAAGAATTCAAAAAAGGCCTGCCGGTTGGATTTGAACATATCATTAGCAAAGCTCTGGCGAAAGATCCTAATGACCGGTACCAATCCTGCAGCCAGCTTGCCGCAGATTTGCGCGATCTTCAGCAGCTTTCAGAAAAGACTATAGCTGTCACCATGACCAGGGAACAGCTCGCTGCCGCTAAGAAAAAGGAAAGGCGAAAATTGGCATTCATTTTCCTCATTGCTCTGGCTGCTGTCATCATAATCGCCGGAGGAGGAGCCTTTTACCTTTATCAAAAAACCGGAGAGCCCCTGTCTCTTTCAAATTTAAAAGCCCTCATTTCAGGAAAAAAGATAGAAAAGCCTTCGCCAACGGCCAAGCCCGGCGCTGCTCTGGAAGAGAAGCTGAACAGAGCAAAGGAGAGTTTTGACAAGCAGGACTACACGGAAGCTGCGCGACTTGCCGAAGAAATTATTGCTGTGGATGCTGCTGATGCAGAAGCTCAAGAGCTCCTGAACAAAGCTAAGAGCAAAATAAGCGAGGCTTTAACGGCCCGATCGCAGCCAGAGTCTCCTAAGGCCCCAGCGACATCCCCAGAGACCAGAAAGGCTGGAGAATCTCCTGCTTTGGTTCCGTCCAAAACGGTTATTCCTGGAAGCGTTGAGGATAAATTGAACAGGGCTTCGGAAAGTTTTGAAAAGAGAGACTATGCTCAGACCGTGAAGCTTTCGCAAGAAATTCTGGCCGTCGACCCCGGCAACCTCAAAGCCAAGGAGTACCGCGACAGAGCGAGTGCCAAAATAAAAGAAGCGGAAATGATCGGCAAAATTCTGAGTGACGGACTCGCCAGCTACGAGAATGGAGATTATGAGCAGTGCCTCAAGCAGATGGATGAGATTTTAAAACTGGATAAAGAAAATAAAGATGCCTTAAAATATAAGGCCATGGCGGAGAAGGCCGTTTACGAAGCCCAAGCCCAACAAGAAATCCAGCAGATTATCATGCGGCAGAAGGATGCGGAGGAAAGTAAAGAATTTCTTATTCTCATCAATGATATCGGTTCCCCAGCTCTTCGCCAAGAAAAAATGGAGTATGCCAAGTTTCTTTTTAACAATTATGATGGGATAAAATGGTCAAGCATTTCCAAAATTGATTGTAAATTTAAAGACAGAAACCATGCTGAGGTCAGTTTTTCCTATATGGCAACGGCTGTTTACCAAAAAACAGGACAGAAGACAAGAGTTTTTGAAGGGACGAAGGTCTGGACGATGGAAAAACAGGGAGGGGTCTGGAAAATAATCAAAGAAGAAAAAGTTGATTGAATGAATAGATAAAAAGAGGAGGGAAAGAATGGAATTAAAGAAGCACTGCCGAAAGAAACAGCCATTCCTTATCTTTCTTCTCTTTTTACTTGTTATGGCGCTCGAAGCAGCCCCTATAAAGCTAAAAGTCATAGTCGATAATGCCAGCATTCAGGCTACACGGGAAATTGGAGGAAAGATTTTGACAAGATGTCCGCTGAATACAATTTTAGACGCAGAGAGAAAACAGGGAGAGTGGTACAGGGTTAAATGGGAAGAAAAAGGCATTAGCGGCTACATCCATGAGATGCTCGTTGAAGAAGTCAGTGAAGAGGAATTAGCGAGAGAGACCGGAGGCCAGCTCAGGGGGGGGAAATCCCAGGCAGAAATTGCCGCAGAGATCCAACTGCAAATGGAAGAGAACAAAAGGCTGGTAAGACAAAAACAGAATGTGGAAAGGGCAATAAATTCCCTAGGACCCCTTCTGGCCAAGGCCATCGCCCTGACAGACCAGAAGAGACAGAAAGAGCTGACGACAGAAATCTTTCTATGGATTGGCCTCGGCTACGAGGCTTTAGGCGATGAGCTTTCGGCCTTGAAAGAATTCAAGAATATGTTTGAGGTTAACCATGCCTATGCCAAGGAGATAACCCGGAATATCCTTGACTCCAAAATTATGGCCTTGATTCAGCAGGCTGAGAATGAATATCTGGGCTTGGTTACAGAATATACGCTTGAAATTGTCACCGAGCCCAAGGAAGCAAAAGTCAAAATTAACGGAAAGGAGATAGGCCTTTCTCCTGAAATCTACAGGACGCCAACACCCAAACTTGTCATCGAGATTGAAAAAGAAGGTTACAAGCCGATTAGAGAAGAGATTTTTATCACCCAGAGTCCATTCAAAAAAGAGTATGTTTTGGAAATGGCAGGCAAGGACGTGGAAATCAAATCTGATCCAGGAGGAGCTAAAGTCTATCTGGATGGCGTGGATACAGGACAGGCGACAAACTGTGTTTTGCCGGCAGTGCCTTTTGGCCGTCATCTCCTAAGCTTAAAAAAAGAGAACTATGGCGAGTGGCAGCGAGAGATAGAGGTCAGAATTGGAAAGGAACCTCTGGTTGTTGAAGCAGCCTTAACCGTGATCAAGTACCAGTTCATCTATAAATGGGGCAGTCCTCAATCGAAATTTTTTAGCGAGCCCCTAGGCATAACGGTGGATAAAGAAAACAACATTTACATCGTCGATTCAGCCGCGATCAAGGCAAAAAAAATGAGCCCGGAAGGTCAAGTTATTATCAGCTGGGGAAGCCAGGGGACAGAATTCAGGAGCTTAAAGAAGCCTTCGGCGATAGCGGTCGATAATCAGGGCAATGCCTTCATCACGGATGTCAAGCTGAACTGTGTCATGAAATTCGATAAAAACGGCAAATTCATCAAAAAATGGGGAAGCATGGGCAGTGGGAAGATCAATTTTAATAATCCTTCGGGAATTGCCGTGGACAGCAAAGGCGATATTTACGTTGCCGATTCAGCGAACAACCGCATCGTCAAATATTCTGGAGCTGGCATTTTTCTGAAAACATGGGGAATACAAGGCACTTCGGACGGAAATTTTGTTTATCCTGTCGCAGTCGCGATCAGTCCTGGGGATAAGGTTTTTGTCGTCGACCGAGCTCGGGTTCAGAAATTTTCGCCAGAGGGAGAATTTTTCTCTTCCTGGGGAAAAGTCGGCACAGGCGAGGGAGAGTTTAACAGGCCGGGGGGGATTTTCATCGACCAAATCGGCTATATCTACATCGCCGATTCTGGCAACAACCGAATGCTGAAATTCGACGAGAAGGGCAAGTTCATGGCCCAATGGGGAAGTGCAGGGGCAGGGGATGGTCAGATGATGTATCCAGCCGGTGTCGCTGTGGACAGCAGAGGCTATGTGTACGTTATCGATAGGGATAACAGCAGGCTTCAGTTATTTGGGCCCCCGGGCTCGTCAGAGCCTTGATCCACCCAGCCTGATTTATCTTAATCATTAACCAGCTCTCTTCGATCTTTGTGGTATTTATTGAATCGAAGGAAGCCAGGAATGTTCTTCCTCCTGATAAAATTAGAATTTTAGTTACCAACAAAATCGTTAAGAGATGCATATCTCTTAATTTTGCTATCGTCATCAGAAAAGGATGGAGCCTGCATTTTATAGAATTCCAAGGATTATTGATTCCTTTAATCGTTAAATTCAAAGCTGAGCCCTCAGAAACTATAACCTGCGCTCAGGCTTGCAGTGAGTTTATCTCTTTGCTGGTTTGGCACCGAAGCCCTCAACGCGCTTCCTATGAGATGCATGAACTGCAATCCGGCGGCGAGAGAAAAGGAGCTGGAGAATTCGTAGTCCAGAGCCAGAGAAACAACACCGTCGACAAAACCTGAATAATATGCTCCGAAATATCCCAGGTTAAAATCCGCGTCGCCGTATCCTGCGGATAGTTTCGTCGCGAGGCTTAGCTTTTGGGTCAAATTTATACTGGATTCGACACCGACAGAGCCGTAGAACCCATCAATTTCCATAAAGTCATAGTAAAGGCCCAGGGTTAACGAGAGTGGAACCACTCGAGGCATATAACTTGCACTAAAATAGACTTCGGTCGTTGAATCAGAATCCGTGTGGGGGAATGTATAATGAATAAACCCAATCTCAAGTTGAAAAGATTTTAATGAATGAAAGTAGGACGCGGTGATATCCACTTCAGAGAACTTGCCTTTTGTCTCTAAAAAGCTTGTCAGGTCAAAGTTCCCCCATAAATCAAGAGCAAGAGCGCCTGTTTTGCTAAAAGGCAGATTTAAGGTCAGCGAAGGCTGAAGGACTGCTTGGTCGTTGATAACCAGTCCTCGCCAGACATAATCTTTGTAAAGGCCTAAGGTCGCCTCGACTTCAATCTTCTCTGCTTCGAGTGGCATGTCGCTTAAAAAAAAGAGGCCAAGTGCTAAGACAAGGCAGGTCAGTTTTTTTCTCCAGTATTTTCCCCGTGTTCTCTCCATCTCCAGATATGACTTCAATATTTTTTGAATTTGATATAAGGTCAAATTCGAAACATGCCTCTTTATTCAGAAAAGAGCTATAGCACAGGATACCTGCGATGTCAAAACCTGGCTTTCTCTGGGCATTCTGATGATGTATACTAAGCCAGGAAATCCGGAATGTGTTTCAGCATTCGAAGCCTATAAAACAGCGAACAGGAGATAAAAATGAAAAAAGTCATCTTCTCTGTTGTGGCCACTCTCCTCATGTTCCTTTCCGTTTATGCCCAGGTTACCGTGCAAGAAATCGAAATGGTCATCCCCACCTACCTCACAGGACCCGAAGACCCAAGCCCTCCTTTTTGGAATTCAAGGATTTATCCTTATCCGATGCAGACGGACATAACCCGGGAAAAGGTGATGAAGAAATACAGAGTTGTTGTCATCGAAAATGATTACATCAAGCTCATGATTCTGCCCGATATCGGGGGAAGAATTCTGGCCGCGCTTGATAAGACAAACAACGACTTTGATTTCATCTACTACAATCATGTCATAAAGCCGGGGCTTGTGGCACTCAGAGGAGCCTGGCTTTCGGGAGGGATTGAGTGGAACTTCCCGACTCTCGGCCATACGGTGAACACTTTTTCTGCGGTCAATCATAAGACTCTGCGTCATGAGGACGGAAGTGTCACCTGTGTTGTCGGAACTTTGGAATGGGTGAGAAGGATGGGGTGGGAAGTGCGGATCACTCTTTTTCCCGATAGGTCTTTTTTTAAAACGACCATACGCCTATTCAACAGAACCCTGACCCACAACAACGGCTATTTCTGGGCCAATGCGGCAACCCACGCCTGGGAGGATACAAGAGTTGTTTTTCCGCCGGCTGAATACACTTTCGCCGGCGGGAGAAGAAATCCCACGCCCTGGCCTATATCTAACGGAAGAGATGTCTCCTGGTATAAAAATACAGCTTCACCCCATGACTATTTCTGCGGAACTCCCGGAGATTATAACGGAGCTTACAACTATGAAAAGAATAACGGCACAGTTCACTATGCTTCAAGATACGAAAGCCCGGGAAAGAAGTTCTGGACATGGGGCACAGCTCCGAGCGGGGCTATATGGGAAAAGCTGCTCACCGACACAGAGGGACAATATATTGAAATCCAGGCAGGCAGGCTCCTCACCCAGGGAGACACCTGGATTTTTGAACCCCACCTTCTCGAGGAGTGGGACGAATGGTGGTATCCGGTGAAAAGGATGCAAGGGTTTGTCAAGGCCAATCCGGATGCAGCCCTGAACTTCGAAAAGAGGGATAACGGAGTCTTTATTGCCCTGAACACCACAAGGATGTTCAAAGGAGCTGAAGTCAGGCTTTTCTGTAAGGATAAACAGGTGTTTTCAGAAAAGCTGGATATCACTCCAGCCGGGTTTTACGCCAAAGAAATTGAACTCAAACAAGGCTGTGGCGTTTATCGGCTGGAATTCGTCGACCAAAAAGGGGAGAGGGTCATCGATCATTCAACAGAAAAAGTGCAGGTTCCGCCTCCCGAGCTTCAGCCAGATTTTCCAGAGGATGAATCGGGTTCAGCGGAGGCAATCTTTCTCAAGGGCTATTATGCCATGAAGCTTTGGGATGCTGAAGGAGCTATGACCTATTTCAAGAAAGCGCTTGAAATAGACCCGGAGTTCACCTCTGCCTTGAAATGGCTCGGAATTCTGTATTACAAGACAGGCAAAACCAGTGAAGCTCTAGCGCTTTTCGACAGGGTTCTTAAGCGCGATGAAGATGATCCTACAGCACGCTATTACAGAGCTCTTTGCCGGATAGATACCGGGATTTCGGAGCGCGTCAAAGAAGACCTTTATCTGCTTTCGAGAAGAGCTGCTTACAGGCACGTTGCATCCTATGTCCTTGCCGCTTTGGCTTTGGAGGAAAAGGATTTTCGACAGGCGGGAGCTTTGTTGAGGGAAACTCTCAGAGTCAATCCCGATGATGGAAAGGCCCTGGCTATGCTTGCAGCCGTGGAGAGACACCTGGGAAATGCGAAGGAGGCGGAAAAAATCATTGAAAAAGACTTAAAAGAAAATCCGATTGATCCCCTCGCCCTGATAGAAAAAAGAATACAGCTCGGCAAAAGCGAGCTTGAGATCTTGAGGTCTGATCCTGAGTTTTATCTGGAAGCGGCTGCCGACTATTCGGAAATGAACCTCGTCGAAGATGCGCTAAAAACTCTGGAGGTTTATTTTGAGAATCAAAATCCCAGAGAATATCCTCTCCTCTATTATTATCTCGGATACCTGAGCAGCAGACTGGGACATAAAGAAGAAGCCAGGACATATTTCAGGAAAGCCGCGGATTGCAGCCCTGATTATGTCTTTCCCTTTAGAGTTGAAACAGAGAAGATTCTGAGGCTTGCTCTTGAATACAATCCCTCAGATTGGAAGGCTTATTATTATCTCGGAAACCTTCTGACAGCCAAGCTCCGCTGGGAAGAAGGGTTTGAATGCTTCAAAAAGGCAGCAGAATTTTCGCCGGAATTCGTTGTGCTCTACAGAAATCTTGGTGAGATCCACTGGAAAAAAGATAAAGATTATGAAAAAGCTGAAAAGATGTACGAAAAGGCAGTGTCCTATTCTCGAGAGGATTATCGCCTCTATGTGACTCTTGACGAAATCTATGCCATCCATAAGAAACACAATCAAAGAGAAAAACTTTACAGAGCAGCCCCCCAGAAGGTCAAAAAGAACTTCAGTTATGTGCTGAAAAGGGCTCAGTATTATGTGGACACCGGACAGCACAAAAAAGCTTTGGAAATTCTGAAAAAAAACACATTCCTTCCTTGGGAGGGATGGACAGGAGCCAGAGAAGTTTATGTGCTTGCCCGCCTGTTAAATGCTTATTCCAATATGATGAAAGGAAAATATGACAGAGCAAAAAGAGAGCTTTTTGCAGCCATGGACTACCCTGAGAATCTCGGCACAGGCAAACCCGCCAATCCAAGCTTTGCCAGAGAATATTACTTCATAAGCTTATGTTCGGAGAAAATCGGAAACAGAAAAGCTGCTGAGGAGTATTATAGAAATGTTGAGAAAATTCAGGCAGGAATTCTCTCCGATCAATCCTTCTACAGAGCTCTAGCCTTGAGGAAGCTCGGCCAGGATAAAGAATCGAAAGAGCTCCTTCTGAGAATTAAATCGACGAGCGAACGTCAAATTGAGGGTAGCGCGGGAGGAAATGCCTATTATTATCTTCTGGCTTCAATGGCCTGCTATGGCCTCGGAGAGAAGAGCCAATCAGAGAATTATTTGAGAGAAGCGACGAAAATAGACCCGTCTTACAGATGGGCGCTGCTGTTTGCTTCCGAAAGAAATCTTTTGAGATGAATGGAATATTCGATTGTGATTGACATCGATTTTTCTTTTGTTATAAATTAGGCAGGAACGTAAAAGCGAGGAAGTAGAGAATTTTTTATCGGACAGCCGTAGAAGTAGACAGATGTTCCAGGAAGCGTGTGACATCAAGAATAAATCAAGGATGAAGACATTGAAAATAGACAGTGATTTTGCCGAACTGGATAAGATAAGAGCATTTTTGAAGAAATATCTCGAAGGATTGAACATTTCCGATAAAGATCATTTTAAAATTGAACTGTCGCTTTTGGAAGTCTGCATCAACATTATCCGCTATGCTTATCCCCAAAGCAAAGGTGATATCTTGCTCAAGACCTGGCGGGATGATGGAAAAGTCTTTTTTGAAATAAGGGATAATGGCATTCCCTTTGATCCCAGAACGTTAAAGAAACCTGATATAAAAAAAATCATCCGGAGCGAAAAAAAAGGGGGCTTTGGAGTTTTCCTCTCGCGCAGTTTTATGGATGGATTCGATTACAGAAGAGAGAATGACCAGAATGTCTTGACTATTTACAAAACCATTAAAGAGGACAAATCCTCAAGTTTCTCAGTATAGGACTTGGTCTTCGCCATGCTCCTTAATGAGCCTGTCGATTTCCTTGAGTATAAGCTCTTTTCGGGCCAGAAGGGCGTTGATTTCTTCATCCGTTAAGTATTCGCCGACCGCATTCCGGATCATGTCAAAATCCAGAGCCTTGATTTTCTCCACAAATGCCCGGGGAAGTTCCCTCATCAGCTTTGGCCCTTCTTTGTGTTTCGCGGTATAAATAAGTTCATCGGTGAATTTCTTGGAAGTGCGGAACGTGCGGGAGTGGTCGATGAGAATCATCCGCCAATCGCTGGTGATGAGAATCTGGTTCTGATGACGGTCCTCGTTGGCAATCAGGTTGTCGAAAGCCCGCTGCAAATAAGTGGCCCTGTTCCAGTAGAAAACTTTAATGTTGGGGACCTTGATTTTCTCCTCTTCCTTTTGTTTGAGGCTCCTCTCGGATTCAACCCATAACTGGCAGGAGCCGCGGTTTCCTCTAAACCTTTTTTCCACCGTGGGTGGAATCATGTTCAAGCCTAACAGCTTGTCCATGCGGTAAGCGGCAATTTCCCATTTCCAGCCCTCTATAAAGCCCTTCATCCGGCCCTCGGGATTTTTCCAGATGGCGTTTCTTGTGACTCCATCTTTTTCCAGTGTGAGCCTCCAGGGATTGGTCACGGCTTCACGACCTCCCATCTGCTCCTGCCCCGCAATCTCTGCTGTCTCGAGATATGCTTCCCATTTCTCTCGTTCCGCAATTTCTTCTGGCGTGAACTGGGCTAAGGACTGAAGAAAGAATCCCAGGACAATCACAGAAGTCAAGACAATGAAGAATCTTTTTTTCATTTTTCTTTCCTCCTTCTTTCCGAGAATTTCTGATTAATCTTATGATAAGACATCAGTACAAGACATTATCCTCACCCTTTTCTTTGATCATTTCTTCTATTTCTTTTAAAAGAAGTTCCTTGCGGGCAAGGATGGCTTTGATCTCTTTGTCTTCCAGATAGGGTCCGACAGCTTTTTTGATGCTTTCAAAGTCCAGAGCCTTGACTTTTTTGATGAAAGCTCGCGGGAGTTTCCGAAAGGGCTTGTCGCCTGCTATGCCGTTTTGCCCGAACATGAGCTGCTCGGTGAATTTTTTGCCGGAGCGGAAGGCGCGGGAATGGTCGATGAGTATTGTGCGCCAGTCTTTGGTATAGAGAATATTCTGCTGCGTCCGGTCTTCGTTGCCGATCAAGCTGTCAAATGCCCTGGCCAAGTATTTCATTTTTTCCCAGTTATCGGACGCTGAGACAGGAATCCTGATATTGCTATCCATCCTTTCAAGATCGTTCATTTCAGACTCAATCCAGAGCTGAAGAGATCCCTTCTTGCCGTTGAATTCCCTTTCCACTGTGGCCGGAATCATATTCAGCTCTAAGAGCTTATCCATCTGATAGGCAGCGATTTCATAATGCCATCCCTCAAGATAGCCTTGCTGGATGCCGCTTGGATTTTTCCAGGCGCCGGCTCTTTCCGCATCCCCCTTTTTTAAATAAAGCTTAAACGGCTTGGTCACTCCTTCTCCAATTTCCTTGAAATTCACGATATCAGCGGTCTTGAGAAATTCTTCCTGTTCTTCTCTTTGGGCAATTTCTTCAGGGGTGAATTGTCCACTCACCCAATAACTTTGAGCTACAAAAAGAGAAATAAATAAAATAAATATATAAAAGAAACGTTTTCGCCTCATTTTTTAAGCTCCTAACTTTGTCTTTGCCCCATGAGATTTTGGAGTAATATAACTCTATTTTTTTAGAAAATCAACCGAAAATTGAATTCAAATTGACATAAATTTCTTGAATAGTGTAAATTTTTTGCATACATAAAAGAAAAGCATCTGATAGAGATGCAATGAATCCTGGGACATTATCATGGCGAGCGACCATAGGGAGCGTGGCTATATTTTATTTTATGATCGCCATATCGCTTCCCGCCACGCTCCGCTCGCGGCTTCGGCTCGTACTCGCGACGACAGGAAATATTGCATTCATATTAATATCTTTAGAAGTGATCGTGGATTTCTTTAAATCTGCAAAAAATAAGAAGGGAAAGACAATGAAAATAAGATATCTATTATTAACGATTTTAATCTTATTTGCCTCTTGTTCAGGGGCAAAATACGCCCCAACCATTCGCTTTCCTTACGAGTGGCTGGGGCCTCCTGGATACGGGGGGAATATTGACCGGCAGAACATTGTTGAGCCTTCGGATATCTGTTTCCATCCCATCCGAAAGACACTTTTCGTGGTGAGCGATGAGGGTGAGCTGGCAGAAATCATGACCGATGGGACTCCTATCTTTAGCCAGAAAATCCCTGGAGATTTGGAAGGGATTACGGTGAATCCTGAATCAGGCCTTTTGTATATCGTGGTCGAAGGAAAAGATATTGTGCTCGAGTTTAACCCTGACAAAAAAGAAATTACACGAGAATTTCCTGTCAACAGAGAATACAACGGCGACCCCAACTATCTGCAGAAGCAGGAAGGCTATGATAACGGGATCGAATCCATTGCCTTTGTGCCCGATAATAACCATCCTGAGGGCGGCACTTTTTATATGGGCAACCAATGGGACCCTCCCTGCATCATGGAAGTTTTTATCCCCTTGAAATCAAGCCAGGAAAAGACAGCCGAAGCGCGCATAATCCGGGTTTTGCCCTTCAAAATGGATGACCCTGCAGCCATGTTTTATGATCCAAAAACGAGGCTTTTGAATGTCGTCAGCGATGCGGATAACATCCTGGTTGAGATAACTCTCGAGGGAAAAATGGTTAGGCAGTATGCTTTCCCAGGGGATACTCAGGAGGGGATTGCCAGGGATGATGAAGGCTACCTCTACATCGCCCAGGATTCAGGGGCGATCATCAAGGTCAAAGACCTGCGTTTTTAGTCATATCCGATGGATCGTCTTTAATTTTAGGCTGGGAGGATAAAACTTCTTGTTTCTGTACAGGGAGACCTAGGGAGACCTGGAGAAGAGCACCGAATCCTCTCCCTTTTCCTGGATGAGTTGCTGGATTGTCTTTATGATGGCATTTTTCCGCTCAAACAACGCTTTGATTTCCTCGTCGTTGAGGTAAGGTTTGAGTTTAAGCTTGACCTCCTCATCGTCCATTTTCATCAGATTTTTATAGAATTTTTTTGAGATGCGGATGATCGGACACTCTGGGATTAATTCGGAGCGTGGAACAAAGGCTTCGGAAAAATCGACTTCCCAAACTTTCCAATCCTCCTTGACCATGATCAAAATGTTACCCAAGTCTTTCATTCCGCATAAAGAATGGAAATAAACGAGATTCTCAAAAGCTTTTATCTCTTCCAGGGCGTTTTCGAAGGACTTTGGGTCGGGAGGCTCAAGATTCTTTCGTTGGCGATCACTCTCTCTCAAAGAGTCCTCAAGAAATATCATCAGGGACCCTTTTCTTCCGTCTGTTTCTCTGACAACGGTTGGCGGGACAATTTTGAGGTCAAGGAGCCTGTCAAGCTCGTAGGCAGCAATCCCGTATTTGTAGCTGTCAGGGATAGGATGAGAGGGCCTGGTGCGGTCGGTCAGCTTCAAGACACCCCGGCGCTTAATCCTGCCGTCGTCCAGGTTGACGACATAAGCCTCTGTTCTTCTTCCGATGGGCTTCCAGTCAGAGCCGATGCTGGCTGTTTTCAAATAATTTTCCAGTTCCTGTTGAGTTATATTGTCTTGATGGATGGCCAAGGACTTGCAATGAGTCCAAATGCCAAACAGAAGACAGGAAGAAAATAAAATAGACAAAGTATTCTTTATTTTCATTGTTTACCCCCAATTAATAAAAGCTCTTTCATCAGACGTTTTTCTCAGAAAAAAGCCAGGGTCTGCCCGAAGGCAGGGAAACGCACTGACAATTCTATCTTGAAAATATCTGCCTTGTTCTTCTGGAGAGGAGCTTTCGTCCCCGAAGTCAAATGGCCATACGGAAAATTTATCCCCGTTCTCGATAATCAGGGCTGTTGGACGGCCTCCCATAGACCTGTAGGCTTCACCGATTCCTGTATCGATTACCCATATTCTTCCGCCAAACCGTTTCATGTCATCCTTTGACCTAATTAACCGCGGCGTATGGGCGATGACCATATATCGAGCGCCGAGATTTTGGAGGATTCGGTCAGCTTCTGTTTTTAAATCTTCGTCTTTGATTTGCGGTTGGGCCAAATCCCGATACCAGAGGGGCCCGTCAGGGTCATAGACAATTTGCCGGTCTATGGGAAATCCTCTGATGAGACTGAGGAGTTCCAGGCGCAAGCGTTCATTTATATCTTCAAGTTTCCATCGCGAGTACCTTTCGCTGATTCCACCGTGGACGAAGATGACATCGTTGATCTTAATCACCGCATTTTTTTGAAGAAGCCATTTGCCGTATTTTTCGTTGAAGTTCTTTGTGTACTCTCTTCGAGCCGGCTCATTCGGGTCCTTGATAGCTTTCTGTCGAATTTTTTCCCAATGGTCCATCAAATCCTTATCGAGAGGATAATCCAAATAAGCTTCCAGGGAACCTTTCTTTGTCCCTCTTCTGATTTTCCTCTCTTCCTTCTCCCTGAACTTTACAGGTAGAAAAGAGAGAAACTGTTTCAGGGTGACATAATCCTTATAACCGAATGCAATGCCTGTGATGTTCATCTCTTCGTGGTTTCCAAGCAACATATGGACTTTGCCGCCTGCCTCTTCGGCTTCTTGTTCCAATCGTATCAGCAGGTCAAAAATCTCCTTGGCGTCATCTCCTCGGTCCATGATATCGCCGATTTGAACGAGGTGAGTTTTGCCTCCGGACCAGTGGAGATCCTTATCGACGATTCTCGTCCCTCTCAGGATTTTCACAAAGCTGTTATAATCGCCGTGTATGTCTCCGACAGCAACAATTTTTTCAACGCCCGTCCATACGCATTGGATTGCCGCCGGATAAAGATTGCCGAAGAGGACAAAGGTAAACAGGCCGATGAGGAATATTGTCTTGATATCCCTGGAAAGACCGTTAAATTTGTCTTTCATGTCTCTTTGCTGCAAATCCTAAATGGGACTTTCTCTGTCCCCTCAATGTTACCTAAGTCATTTACAATGATAAACTAACCCCAGGGAATGTCAAGAAAGAGAAAAAGTTTTGACACCAGCCAGATCCTGTGCTATAAGTTCTTTGTCGTGGATTGGAGGGAATCGCCAAATTGTTTGCTTTCAGGTAGATACAGAGAGAAGCCTCGAAGAATTACTTTTGGTAACAGCTTTAGCAAATTAAATGGATGTAACATCAGCAAAGCTGATGAATAGGTAGAGGAGGGCGTAGGCCCAATATTGTTTCTATTTTGAGGTCAAAAAGGAACATGACCCGGAAGCGGAAAGAGAGAAGAAAAACCCCAAGAATTCCGGTTAGAGTGAATATTGAGTTCTGGGAAAACGCCAAAGTTGAGAAGAAGGCAAAGGGATTCATCAAGAATATCAGCCTTGAAGGCATGTGTATTGAGACAAGTCTTAATTCTTTTATCGGCAACGACTTAATTTTTAGCCTTATCTTGCCGGATAAGCTCAGAATCAATATCTATGGCAAAATTATCTGGCAGAAAAGAGAAGCAGATACCTTTCGATACGGAATAAAGTTTACCCAACTCGACATTTCCGAGAAGCCGAAACTTTACAGGTTTGTCCTCGTTACGCTATTTTTGAGCGAGAAAAGATAGATTTCCATAGATATTGAGAGTCATAATCGGAGGCATCCGCAAATCCATAAAAGGGTTTTTCTTCACGGAAAAAAAGATGCTATCGTCATAATCCCTCTAACGTATGGATTTTATTGAAAAAAAAAGACCTTGGGAAGAGCCGTAGCGACCATTGAGGATTTAGCCTTCGGAGTTCGCTCTTGAAAAGGTTGCATGCGGAGGCTAAGCGGTGAGAAAACCGTTTTCGAACCACTTAGCCGGAGCGATACGCAGCCGCCGAGAAGAGCGAACGGAGAATGGCGTTAAAAATCCGAAGGGGAGCGAGGCTGTCTCCAAAATCTCTTCAAATAACGGAATTTGGGACACTCACTCCGACCAATAATGGATTGACTTTAAATTTTTCTTTTGATAAAAGCTAAGGATAGCAAAGATAATCTGGAGCGATTGGAAAAGGAGCCAATCCGTTAAGATTAAAATTTAAAAAGAGGAAGGGGAGAGATGAAAATAAATACCAGAGAGAAAGACGATGTAGTGATATTTGACATCGAAGGCGAAATCAGAAGGTCGGATATAACCGATGTCACTCTTCATCAGCTTGTCAAGGATCAGTTGGATTCGGGAAAGAGGAACATTCTCCTCAATTTTCAGAATGTTGAATTCATCGACAGTTTTGGCGTGGGGGAGATTTTAGCAAGTTATATCTCCACTCACAATTTGGGAGGAAAGCTCAAGATTGCAAAGATTTCCAAAAAGCTCTACCTCGTCTTTCAGGTGACGATGCTGACCAAGGTTTTTGAGATATTCGAGGATGAAGATATTGCGTTAGGTAGCTTTTATAAGGGATAGTTTTCGTTGCCATTTTTTATAGAGCTGTTATATGGGCAAGAGGCGCCTTTACAAATTTCTCTCGCGTGTTGTCGAGGTTAAGCATGGCGAGGAAATTATATCTCTTTTCCTCTTTTTCTATTTTTTCTTAATTACGGCACCCTTCACCATCATCAAATCCCTAAGAGACGCGCGCTATTTAGATGTCCTGAAATCAAAAAACCTGCCCTATGCTTACGCCACAGCTTTTTTGGTTGGCCTTGTTGTCGCTTTTCATTCCAAGCTGCAGATCAGAATTCGAAGGCATCTTCTGTTCACTTCAAGCCTTATCTTCTTTATTGGCACCTGTCTTCTCTTTTGGTTCTTCCTCCCAAAAGGGAAGTGGCTGCTTCTTGCTTATTGGATGTGGGCGCAAATTTTGGTCGTCGTTCTTGTGACTCAGTTCTGGATTTTAGTGAATGATATCTTCAACCCAAGGGAAGCGAGAAGACTGATCGGCTTTTTTGTCAGCGGAGGGATACTGGGTGGGATAGTTGGAGGCATGATCACTTATCTTTTAGCTGAGCCCGATGTTTCCAATTATGACCTTCTGCTCATCGCTTCCGGTCTCCTGATCGGCTGTGTGTTTGTCGTCAATTCTATATTTCTCTGGCAGAAAAAAAGACAAATTCTCCCTGAAGAAAATACTCAAAATAATCGTGGGAAAGAACCGCAAAGAGTGGGCTTTAAGGATTGCTTCGATACGGTCCGAAAGGATTATTATTTGAAGCTTTTGGCTTTGGTTGTGCTGTTCACAGGAGTTGTTTCAATTTTTATCGACTGGCAATCCAAACGCATTATTGAAGTCTCTCCATCCGTGAAGAACAATCTGACTGCCTTTTTCGGGCTTTTCAATACAGGGCTTTTGGTTTTTGCTTTTTTGCTCCAAATTTTGATGACAAGCAGCATAATCAAGCGCTATGGCATCCGTTTGACTCTATTGCTTTATCCCTTAATCCTCCTCTTCTGCTCTCTGGGAGTTGCCCTTTGGCAGCTACTTGGCTTCGCCATCGCCATCAAGGCCAGTGACAAGAGCCTTTCCTTTTCCATCAACCAGTCAGCGCGCGAGCTGCTCTATATTCCTGTTTCTCCAGACCTGAAATATAAGGCGAAAATATTCATTGACATGTTTCTCAACAGGTTTGCCGACAGCATCGGAGCGGTGTTACTTCTGGTTATCATTTCATTGCTCCATCGAGGAATTCAGTTTGTAAGCTTTATGTCCGCACTTTTCATTTTTGGATGGATCATCCTTAATCTGAAAGTGAGTAAGGAATACACCAACACGGTTAAACAAAAATTGGAAATGAAATGGGAGCGGGCCGATAGGACAGTGGCTGAGAAAATGGACATCGACTACACAAAATTGGTCTTCGACACTTTAGAGAGCAAAAATCGGAGTTCGGTATTGTATGCCATGCATCTTTTCGATTTGATCAAGCAGGATAAGCTTACTCCAGAATTGAGAAAGTTGATCTCTTATAAGTCCGATGAAATGAAGGCGTCTTCATTAGGTGTACTTTTTGAGTCTCGGGATACAACCCTATTTCCAGAAACAGAGGATTTTATCAGTGATAAATCCATTGAAAAAGATGTTAAAGAGATCATGTCCCTTGATGTCTACCAGGAATTGATGAAGAACTATTTTGAAGAAGCAGTAGGAGATAAAAGCCGAGAGGGCGTGACAGCAAAGATGGAGCTGGCGAAAGCCATAGGACTGATGGACTCTCATTCTCCGCTCGCAGAGAAACTTGAGGAACTCCTCCTGAATGAATCGCCAGAGGTGAGCAAGTATGCCATTGAAAGTGCGGCGAATCTGAAGAAAAGAGAGTATATCCCTGCCATAGTCCATAAACTGCAAAGCCCTTTAACGCGGGAAGATTCAATTAGCGCTCTTGAAAAATACGGCCAAAAAATTGTCGGGACTCTATCTGATTATCTTGGAGATGCAACAGAGGATATCGAGCTGCGAAAAGCTGTCGTTTCTGTCTTGGCGCACATCGGGACACAAGACGCTGCGGATTTCCTATGCTGGGAATTATCCCAGGATGAAGAGGAGATGAACACCGAACTCATCGATGCCTTGGATAAAATTCGCTCGGAAAAGCCAGAGATTCAATTCCAGGAGGATATCGTAAAGGCTAAAATCATCAAAGAGATAAAGACGTATTATCGGATTCTCATTCAAATCTGTGAGTCGAGAGCCGAAGGCCGGGCAGAGACTATGTTTTCGGAGAAAAATCTTGATGTATCCTTGATGAACATCTTCAAGCTGCTGGGAGTCGTCTATTCCCAT
The DNA here is from genome assembly GCA_964550165.1 of uncultured Eubacteriales bacterium. Taxonomy (GTDB): domain Bacteria; phylum Acidobacteriota; class Aminicenantia; order Aminicenantales; family Aminicenantaceae; genus CAZJYC01. Next base: position 26,702 of record CAZJYC010000016.1, on the reverse strand, counting down.
GAGGACATTGCCAAAGCCTACCAGAATATTCGAACCGGCACCAAAAATTCTGTCGCTTATGCGGTTGAGCTTCTTGACAATATCTTGCACAAGGATGTCAAAGACATTGTTCTTCCTCTTGTTGAAGATCTTTCGCCTGAAGAAAGGGCAAAGAGATGTAGAAATCTTCTTAAGACTTCTCCGGTCTTCAGACAGGTGACATGACGAAAAACTTTGTCCATAAAGTCCTATCGCGTTATGTGGACATAAGAGATGAGGAAACCTCGTCCTCTATTCTTATGTTCTTTTATTTCTTCCTGATCACAACTTCAGCCTACATCATCAAGCCGGTCAAGATTTCTCTTTTCCTTCAATCGCTGACAAAGGATAAACTTCCCTATGCCTACCTCCTGACTGCATTCCTGATGGGTTTTGTTGTCGCTTTAAACACAAAATTATTGCATAGTCTGAAGAGGAAACGGTATGTCTCTCTCAGCCTGATTTTTTTTATTTTTTGTCTCTATGTGTTTTGGGTTCTTTTTAAAAGCCAATGGAAGTGGCTTTCTCTGATTTACTGGTTTTGGTCAGAAATATATTTGGTGACTTTGGTCACTCAGTTCTGGATTTTGATCAATGATATTTATAACCCGCGTCAAGCGAAAAGGCTGATTGGCTTTTTAGTCAGCGGCGGTCTGTTGGGTGGAGTTGCAGGTTCCCTTATTGCCACTTTTTTAGCCAAAAAAGTCGGGACTGAGAATCTTCTTTTGATTTGCCCTTTGATGCTGTTTGCCTGTCTGGTCATCGTCAATTCTGCCCATAGAGTCCAAGGGCAAGGAGAACGACAGGAGTTCCCGGCTTCCTCCGGGGAGGCGAAGCCAAGGATTGGCTATATCAAAAGCTTTCAATTGTTGCAAAAGAATCGCCATTTGCTGCTCCTGAGCGGCATAATGATTGTTGATATTGTGGTCACAACTCTGGTGGATTTTCAGTTCAATTCTCAGATCGATGTAACCTTCGCCGGTTTGAAGGATGAAAAGACAGCCTTTCTCGGGATTTTCTTCACAATCCTTTTGATTTTTTCCTATTTACTCCATGTTCTCGCCACCAACCGCATCCTGAGAAATTTCGGAATCCGGATCGCTCTGTCCATTACTCCCTTATTTTTGTTAATCGGGTCTATTTCCGTTTTCTTTGTTCCTTTATATTTGCTGATTTATTGGGCTGTTTTCATCAAAGGCACGGATATAAGTCTATCCCATTCACTCAGTCAGTCTGTCAGGGAGTTGCTCTACATTCCTATCTCTCCTGAGATTAAGTACAGGGCCAAAGTCTTCATCGATATGTTTGTCAACAAAGTGGCTAAAGGACTGGCAGCTATTCTCATTCTTTTGTTTTTCACCATCCTGCATTTTTCTTTCAAGCAAATTAGCGTAATTGCCATTTTCTTGCTCTTTATCTGGATCGTTCTCAATCACTCGATAACCAGAGAATACGTGAATATCGTCAAAAGAAACTTGAAGCTGAGATGGCCGGATGCTGACAAATTTGTCTCGGAAAAGATTGATGTGGACATGACGAAGCTCGTTTTCGACACCCTCCAGAGCAGGAAAAGGAGCTCAGTCTTGTATGCCATGAATCTTTTTGACCTCGTCAAAAAGGAAAGACTAAGTCCAATGCTGAAAAAGATCATCTCCCGTAAATCGGACGAGATAAAGGCAAGCTCTATGGATTCTCTTCTTGAAGTCGAAGGCGAGGCATTAATTCCAGAAATGGATGATTCTCTGGAGGATGAAAGCCTTGATTCTCAGGTAAGAGAGATCATGTCCCTCGGTGTTTACCAGGAATTGATGAAGGATCACATCGATAAGGTCGTAAGCCGGCCCGGCGAGGAATCAGAGGTTTCCAGGATGGAGGCAGCCAAAGTCATGGGGATGATGGAGCCGACATCATCCCTTATTGAGAATTTGAATAAGCTGCTCAGGGATAAATCGTCAGAGGTTGTCCGGTATGCCATTGAGAGTGCCGGGAAGCTGAAGAGGAGAGAATTTGTGCCTCTCATTATCCAGCATCTCAGCAAGCCCTCGACGCAGGAAGTGGCCCTTGAGGCCTTGACCGAATATGGCTCCAGAATCACAGGGGCATTAAAGGATTATTTGGGTGATCCAGAGGAAGATATGCCCTTGCGCAAAGCTATTCCGGACATCTTAGCCCGGATAGGAACTCAAAGGGCGGCAGATTCGTTGGCCATGGAACTCCGAAAGGGGAATAAGGATGTTGAATCTGAAATCGTCGAAGCTGTCTACAGGATGAGGATTAAAAATCCTCAAATTCATTTTCAGGAAAAATTCGTGTTTTCTGAGATAAGTCAGAAGATAAAAGAATCCTATATCATTCTGATTGAAATCCACAATTTGGTCGAGGATAAGAAAAAAGAATTCCTGGCCAAAGATTTGGAGAATAATCTTGCCCAATCTCTCAAGCGCATTTTTGAGATGTTGAGTCTCATCTATCCCCCGCAAGATATGATCAAGGCTTACCAGAATTTATGTGCAGGGACAAAGAGATCGATTGATTACTCCATTGAACTCCTCGATAATGTCATCAAAAAAGATATTATGGAAATTCTCCTGCCTCTAATCGACGATATCCCCCTTGAGGATAAAGCCCGAAAATGCAAAAAGCTGCTGAAAATTCTGGAGAAAAGCAAAGCTTCTTGAAATTATGTGTTTTTTTCACCACCAAGCCTGATTCATAACATGATTTTCCGTCATGGGAAAAAATGCATACGATACTTCCAATCTCCCTTGAAAATTTATCCGTCTTGGGATTATAATTAGAAACTAAGTTCAATGCCGAGACTATATGTTTATCCTAAGAAAGGAGAGGAGTTTAGCTTCATCCTCAAAAAAGAAAAGATCTCTGTGGGCCGCTCCTCGGACAATGACATCCCTCTGACTGATCCCTTTTGTTCAGGGCATCACGCTTTTATCTATCCCAAGGATTCAGGCTATTTTGTCAGGGACAATTCCAGCAAAAACGGGACATTCCTGAACGGCAAGAAGATTCAAACCGAGACAGAACTGAAAAAAAGCGATGAAATCCTTGTCGGCTCGACAAGGATCATCTTTGACAAGGAGCTCTCGGCAAACGTCGAAATGACAGAGACGCCAACGTCAGCAGCGAATGTCAACACCATCATTCAGGTTGAGGAAATTCTCAAAAAGACAGACGTCGACACGACCCTCAAAGCTTCTTTTACACCTGTCGATCTGGCAAAAGTCAAGTCCGAGCATAAGGCTTTCTCGATACTGAGCGATGTCAGTGAAGCTCTCATCCTTCATAAGCCCCTCAGCGAACTCCTGGAGAGCATCATGGATCTCATCTGCGAGAATCTCCCTATGGACAGAGGGATTCTGATGCTCAAAGAGGGCAACCCGCCGCAATTCATCCCAAAAGTGATTCGCGTCAATAACGCCAATCTCAGGAGTGAAAAGATACAAGTGAGCCAGAGCATCATCAACATGTCTGTCGATAAGAACTCCTCAGTCCTGAGCTATGATGCTCAGGCCGACCCCCGTTTCAGCTCTAAAGACAGCATTATCAAATTCAACATCCACTCTGCCATGTGTGTCCCTCTCTGGAACAACAAGGAAATCATCGGTATCATCTACTCGGACCGCATTGTTCTCCTGAAACAGTTCACAGACAATGACCTGAAGTTCCTGACGCTTATATCCAATTTAGCCGCCGTCAAAATCGAAAACGCCAGGCTTATCGAGAAAGCGATCGAAAAAGAAAAGATGGAGAAAGAGCTTGACCTGGCCGCCAAGATTCAAGAAGATTTTTTGCCTAAAAAAGGCCCGGAATGCAAGAATTTTGAGATCGCAGGCTCCAATGTGACCTGTTATCAAGTTGGCGGTGATTATTACGATTTTATTAACATCGACCGGACGCGCTTGGGCATCGTTGTGGCCGACGTTTCAGGAAAAGGTGTGAGTGCCTCTCTGCTGATGGCTTCCTTAAGGGCTGCCATCCATTCAGAGATCGTTCCTCGATATAAACTGGAAAAAATGGCAGCCAAGCTCAACGACTTTGTTCATAAGAGCTCTGCGCCCAATACGTTTATTACATTCTTCTTCTGTGAGCTCAACAAGGAGACTGGCGAGTTGAAATATCTGAACGCCGGCCATAATCCGCCGTTTCTCCTCGATAAAAAAGGAAAAATTTGCCGCCTGGAGAGTTGTGGACTATGTCTGGGCATGTTCCCCTCTGTTTCCTATGAAGTCAAAGCAGTTCAACTAAATCCTGGAGATACAGCTCTGCTTTTCACCGATGGAATCACCGAATGCCGCAACAAAAAAGAGGAAGAATTCAACGAAGAAAGACTCATCGACCTGGTCAAGAAACATTGTAAATTGCCTGCGCAGAAACTTTTGGAAAAAATTTACCAGGAGCTTGACTCGTTCACTGCCGGCGTTCCACAAATGGACGACATGACCCTCGTTGTGATCAAGAAAATCGCCTAGGAAAAGGGGACAGTCCCCTTTTTAGGGCAGGGGAGGGCGCCTGACGATGATCTCAGGATCGTCGGTCCAGATGTTCTTCCCGTCAAAAACTGCCACTGAATATCTGAAATAACCCGGTCGCGCATCCTTCATGACATTGGCCTTTATGGGATCCCCTGACGACCGGTAACGGCCGTATTCGAGAGGGGAGTCCCAGCCAATATGAACGGCAAAAGGATACTTGTTTGTGCATTCCCAAACAATAGTCTCTCCTGCTCTGACCCAGACCAAAGGATTTCCATAGCGAAAGTTTCCCTGGTCGTCAACGGTGATCGTCACTGTGTGAGATTTCAGGTTAGCGGATTTATTCATCGTTTCTCCTTTCCTTATCCCAAGAGTATCTGGGATTAAGGTTTATTTTTTGATTCTTATTACAGAGTACACTCCGTTTTTATTCTTTGGATCTCTTCAGCAAAGCCTCTCAGAGATGCCAGATACGAGTTCCGCATCCGCCGATAAGGGCTGCGAGGGAACGGCGCTAAAAATGTGAAGGGGAGCGAGACCATCTTGGAGAGACCTTTCAGAGGAGACATCCATAATGGAAGAGAGCCTATTCATTTTTTGCCGCGCTCATCCTGAGCCGAAGCCGCATCCCCGACGAGCTTCCGGAATCCCGGTTCTGTCCGCAGTCGGGAAAGATAAGGATCTTTGAGCACCTCCTTCAGAGGCCCGTTAAGCGCTATATATTTCTGCAAGGTTTGAAGGGCCTGGGCCCGTTGATTTGCGATTTCATAGACTTGAATAGACTTGATAAGAATAGATAATTCGTTTGGCTTGAGTTGAAGGGCCTCTGAAATCGCAGACAGGGCTTTTTCGTGATTGCCTAATTTCGCCTGGTAGACGGCCAGGCTGGAACGGGCTTCGGCATCGTTGGGGTTTGTGAATAACTGTTTTTCAGCGAGTTGAGCGGCGGTTTGATAGGCTTCCGAAGCTTTCTTTGAATATCCTGGCGTATAGTGATAGGCGTCGGCGAGATTTCCCCAGATCAAGTATTCGTTCCTGCCCAGCTTGATCGCCTCTTCGCTCATGTTCATGGCATCCGCATAGCGCCCCTGAAAATAATAGAGATAGCCTAAATTGGAGCACGCATCGGCATTGAGCTTGATGGAGATGGATTTTTCGAACATGGCCGCTGCCGGGTCATTTTGCCCCAGCTTGAAGTAAGCCGCACCCAGGTTGTTAAGGCTGAGAATATTGCCCGGGCTCAGTTCTGCGGCTTTAAGAAAAGAGTCTTTCGCCTGCTCATAGCGGCCCTGGAAAAAATAAAAGAATCCCAGATTGCCCTGAGCTGACCAGTAATTGGGTCGCAATCTAACGGCTTCTTGATAGGCCTTCTCTGCGTTTTCGAAATCTCCGCTTTCTTCATAAGCTATGGCCAGATAAATTTTGGCATCGTAGTTGGCTGGCTCCAGTTCTAAAGCCTCTTTGAATTCCTCGATGGCATCCTCATAACGTCCAATTCCTTTGTAAATGGCTCCAAGCGTGAGATGAAAGGGTGCAAACCGGTCATTCATCTCAATGGCATTCCTGCAAAAGGTTTGGGCTTTTTCCGCAAACTCTGGCTCTTTGCTCGTTTCATATTTCTTCAAGTATGCTTCCGCCATGCCGTTATAGGCCAGGGCATAAGAAGAGTCCTGTTCGATGGCCTGGGCAAAAGAGTTTATGGCTGAGTCGAGATAACTGTCTTTCTCGGGGCTGAGGAGATGGCCAAGGCCCTTCAAGTAGGACTCATAAGCGCCGGGGATTGTGGCGCTGTCTGCATCCAGCAGTTGGTTGGTTTGAGGCTTAAGCTTTATGCCTAAGATTTCTGCTGTTTTGGCGATGATTTCTTTCTCCAGGGCAAAGAGATTTCCGATATGATCGGTCTTTTCCAGGAATCCCAGTTGCCGAAGATTTCTTGGCTCAACAAGGCTTAACGTCAGACTGACCGTGTCGCCGATGCGCTTCATGCTTCCCCTCAGAGCAAGATTGACTCCGAGAACCTGCCTCGCTTCGCCAGGGCTTCTGATTTGCCATGACTGGATATGGCTGAGGGGAACCACCCACATCGATTTCTGAAACTGCCCCAATTGGCCGAGCTTTTGCCTGAGAATCTCCGCCACGCCGTCACAAAATGCCTGGTCAGCCTCGCTTCCGCCGATCAAGGTGAAAGGGAAAACGGCCAGATGTTTCTCCTGGGGTATCTTGAAACTTAGCCACTTGCTCACAATATCCCTGGTTGAGGGAAGGAACAACAGAAAGAAAAGGGCAGCTGCCAGAGCCCCAAGAGGCAGGGCGACCTTGAGTGCGGACTTGCGAGCACGTCTTGCTGCAGTCGGCAGAGTCGATGTGACCTGCCCTGTCTCCAAATCGCGCTTCAGGCGCTTCAGGTCTGCTTTCAGGTCTGCGGCTGTCTGGTAACGCTCGGACGCACTTTTTTCCAGGCATCTGTTGACGATAGCCTCAAACTGGAGAGGGATGCCGCTCCGCAAGCTGGTGATCGGCTCTGGTTTCTTGTCGAGGATAGAATTCAAGACCACCTGCGGATATTCACCTTTGAACGGAAGCTGACCCGTGACCATCTCATAGAGCACAATGCCCAAGGACCAGAGGTCCGTCCTCTGGTCGACAGCCTCTCCAAAGGCCTGTTCGGGGGACATGTAAGCCACAGTCCCCATGATTGTGGCGGTTTCGGTGATCTTTGTCCTCTCAGCCAATTTCGCGATGCCGAAATCCATGATTTTCGCCTGACCCTTCTCGGTGATCATGATGTTGGAGCTTTTGATGTCTCGGTGGACGATGCCTTTCTCGTGGGCCTCCTCCAGGCCCTCTGCGACCTGAATAGCAATGTCTAAAGCTTCTTCCAGCTTGAGGGGCGATGTTAAGATTTTCTTTTCCAGGCTGAGACCCTTGATAAAGGACATGGCGAGGAAAGTCTGGCCCTCGGCCTCGTCGATTTCATAGAGGGTGCAGATGTTGGGATGGTCCAGAGAAGCCACAGCCTGTGCCTCGCGCACAAAACGCGTTTTTTCCTTCGGGCTGCCCAGGGCCTGAGAAGAGATAAATTTCAGGGCAACAGTCCGTTTGAGCTTGACATCTTCAGCCCTGTAGACAACGGCCATGCCTCCTTCGCCTATTTTTTCGATGATTTTGTAGTGAGAGAGTTTTTTGCCGATCATGCTTTTAAATTTCTTTATACATAAACTGCCAGGTTAACCGTATGATGTCAAGCCTGTTCACAAGCTTACACGCTTTTTGGCTATTCTCTGAAATCGCAACTTCAGCATCATTTTAGCGATTCTCTTCCGCTCTGTATGATTCAGAAACTCATTTTCATTTCAATCCAAGAAGGTTTTTTGGCCCAGCTTGCCTTCGTTGCCCTGCGGCATAGGGCCTGACCGTGAAGGTAAAGCGCCGTCATCCTCGTATAAAGGAGTGCTCGGTTGTGTGACTTTGGAAAGGGCAAAATTAAAGGCTTCAACCAGAGAGATCTTCTTATCGGCGTTTGCATCGCCAGGAAAGAGTGTAAGCGGTTTAAGTTTTCCCTCTCTGAATATGGGAAACGCCATCTTGTTGAGGCCGTAGCTCAGAAGGTAGATGAACTCGCTGTAGTTCAGGTCATCCGTTGCCCAGGCATATTCCCACGGGCTGGCCGAGGCGATGATGATTCTGTCATCGCCGGCCAGGTCGTCGATGAATCCCCCGCTGAAACACTGCCCCATGGCGACAATCATCGTTCGATACTGCAGGCCTTGAAGCATCTGTTGGAGCTCATCGTCGTAGAGTTTCTCTCTTCCCAATAAATTCAAAACCTCATCGATTCCCACCCAGTCGTTTTTATCGCCGTCGTCGTTCAAGTCCACGCCGCCGTCGCTTGAATCTATGATGAAGTCGCCGTCAGTATCTTTTCCGTCGACATCATCGTTTTCAATGAAACCGTCAGCATCAGGGTCACCGTTGACATACATGACCAGGTCTCCATCTTTGTTCAGGAGAACATCGTCTCTGATTCCATCGCCGTCGAAATCAAGCCAGAAGCCCTCGCCTTCCGCCAGTGTTGTCCCGTCTGAATAATGGCCGTCGATGATGAAGTTGTCTTCCCTGACCTCATTCCCCTCGTTCCCGGTGAAGACGATCCTTCCGGAGCAATATCCCACCCGGGAGCCTGGGGCTCCGCGCCTCTTGTACCCTCCGCCGTGGTTCGTCGTGTAGAGAAATAAAAGATCAGTCTTTTTCGTTTTGTTTCGGAGCTCGTTAAAAACTTGCTGGATGTTGGCCTTGGTGCAGGCATAATCGACTGAGACACTGTCGTCTTCAGCCGTGCCGTCGTAGTAAAGCACATAAGTATTTTCATCCGAGAATCCATAATCAAATTTCAGGACGTTAGAAATGTACTTGAGGTTGTTCCAGTAGCGACTGTGGTTATTTTCTTCGTTGACACCCCCGCTGATGAGGACGGCGTATTTCTTGGGAAGTAATGAGGCAATTCTTTTCGCCATCTCCAATTTTTCAACCTTAAAAGCAAACGCGGGTGTCCGGGTCGTAAAAGAATAATCCAGCGAGCTCAGGAATACCTTCTCCTCAACCTGCTGAACATTGCCGGATACCTCCACCATCTGGCCGATGCTTGACCGGGGCGGCACTTTGCCTTTAAGCACAACATAGCTGTCTTCGGGGAGGGGGGAGTCGACCTTCAGCAGTTCAGGGTCTGAAATGATTAGAGGAACGCGGTCGTGATAGAAATAGCCTCTGGCCCTTATGTTTTTTGGAATCTCTTTTTTCCCAAAATTGGCTGCGACCTTTGCCTTGAGCTTGGATATTGGAATTTCTGAAAAGTCTCCTCTTACCCCAACAACTTTCTGGGCTTCCATCCTGACTGAAGGGAAAGAGGCTAAAGGAGGGAGCTTTTTGGAGACAGAGATGTTCAGTTTGCCGCTGGCGATTTTGGCTTGATTCATATTCGTAACCGAGACCGACCATCCGCTTCCTTTGTTGGCCAAATCTGGCGTCACCTCAAATTCGAGTGACAACGGAGGATAGCCATCCTTTCGAGCATAAAAACCGGTTTGTCCGGGGCCGTTCAGGATAAGCGCCAGTTTGACATTTTCCTGGGTCCAGTTCGCTGTCGCCTGGATGCGGGAGGGTTCCTTGATTGTGAGCTGAATGACTTTTCTGTCTCCAGGCTTTGGGCCCACTCGGAAGAAATATTCCTCCGGAGAGGCGCTGCCTTTGAGGAAATAAAAGCCGCCCAGTGCTCCTGAGATGCAAAGGATCGACACACAACGCTTGCTGAATAGTTTCATCGTTTGACTCCCTTCATGGTTATTTGGCGTTTAAAATCACGCCGGCCCTTTGCCGGCACAAAATAATTAATATTCGACCTTTTGATTTTCATATCCAAACATTTTCTGTCACCGCGAGGGTCGTTTTTTGCGCTTCAGAACGCAGCGAACGGAACATAGAATCCTTCGGAATTATCCCCTTCCTGTCCGGGAACGTGCAATTTCAGGTGACGTCAACCCGTTCATTTTTCGATTGAGCATAGCACGCCAGAATTGACGCTGTCAATCGAGGAAGATAACATGCGCCGTGCGGCTGGCTTTATCAATCCGAGAGGAGCGAAGCCACTCCCGCCTCTCCCCGGACCGAAAGAGAGTTTGCACGAAAGGGAAAAGAGCTGTTGAAGACCGGCCGAGGATAGAGCCTTGGGCGTGTTTTTTTTATTATGCATGTTCAGCTTCGGCCATGGCCTGGATGTTTTGGACTTATCTTCAAGGCGAAGAGGAGGCTTTTTTTATTTGAAAAAAATTGCTCAGAATTGACGACCTTTTCCATATGATCGTAATCCGGAATATTGCCATAAGGCTGAGAAACAGTCCTGGTAACATAACAGGCGCTCATCAGATGCCCCATCAGGCAAAGGCGCTCCAGGTCTGCTTCCTTGATTTCACCGGCTTTAAATTTTTCGAGATAGTTTTTATTTTTAGCCCACTCCACCTCAAACCCAGCCCTGAATGAATCGCCGGCGCCGACGAACCGTTCGGCATCGGCTATCGCATAACGGGATTTAACAGTAAGGGGGCCGATTCGGTTTCCTTTCGGGCTGACGTACACGATGCTTATCTCTGTTCCTGCAGTTATGCCGAAAATTCTTGGGGAGTTGTCCTTCGCATAATCGTCTGTTAGCTTCAGCAGGCATTCGAAGTTCCTCTCATTTTGTCTTTTGCCCTTCAAATCGTAGCCAAAGGTGTTGGCGATCATCATCGCCTCCGCTTCAGAAGCAAAGAAAAAGCAGAGATGGTGCAAGACTGGCTTCAAGAGCTTGTATCCGACGATAATTTCTTTTTTACGGATGGATTCTTTAGGATTCCTGGAAAGAGTGTGGGGGTCGACCATTGTCGTGTATCCAGAATTCTTAAGCTTGACCATCACTCTTGCCAATTTATTGCCGCCCTCGCTATCCATCCTCCTCGCCAGGCCTGAATAGACATAATGGACGATAGAATCCGGAGCAAGCTGAGTAATCTTTTCGAGTGTATCTTCACGCTCGACGTCCAGGTCATCCACGGCGTTGGGCGCATGAAGGATGGCTTCACGCTTGCCAGTCTGGGCCGGCCGGATGAATGAAGCGCTGGAGGGAAGTCTATCGTGAGGAATGATGACGGGATAAACTCCAGTTTTTTTCATGATGTCGATCATGAATTGTCCGTGGATGTCGTAAGAGCCGTTCCTTTTGCCGAGAGAGGTCAGGATTCCCGCCGGCACCCCGGCCAGGGATATCAGGGGAGCGATGTTCAGCGAGCCTCCGCCCAGAGCATAAGATTGCTCTCGCGGCTCCAGCCACTCAGGATGGACTGTCGCCATCATGGCGCTGTCGACGACAAGCCCATCTCCAGCGATATCGTCCAGGAAATCGAAGCCCGGGTTCGTCATATCGCAGCAGGTCGTGCCGACCACAAGAACGGACAGCTCAGATATGTTTTTTGGCGAAGCCTTGTGCTGCATTTTTATCCTTTTTTGGTGAAAATTGGCTGTGTCCTGCAGGGGAATGGATCGAAGGAGGATGGTAAGAATCCTCGTTGATCAGAGCAAGAATTGGAAGAAGCGAAATTCTCATGGAGAAAAGGATAATCGGTTGCTTCCTCTTGTGTATAGCCTTGCTCTATCATTTCGTTCCTCATATGACACGCAATTGAGGAACTCACAGATGAAAGCGAATGGTCAGAATAAATCAATTTTTCAAATATTTCCGGACCAGTATCTCAAATCTTTCTGTGCCCGGAAGCTCGGAGCACAATAAGTATTTGGGCATCTGGTCTTCGATGATTTCCGGAAACCTGCCGACATTCTCGGAAAAATAGTTATCAGTGAGATCGTCGTTGACCGATGAGACCTCCTCAACCAGAACCTTTCCTTTTCCTGGCTCGCCCCAGAATTCATGGAAGTGATGGGGATCGAGCCTTATCCGTTCACCAGGCTCAAGGGTAATCACTGTTCCTGGCTTGTAATTTTCCCACATCTCGTTATGGAATATCCTGACCAAAGACTTTTTATCGACTCTGCCTTCCTCGTCCGCATGATAAATTTTAATCTGCAAGTTTCCTCCTGCCAAATTAATGATGTCCTCCATCTTCCGGCCGTGATGGTGTAACGGTGTGACCTGGTTTTCATCGACGATCAAGAGCTTGTTGGCGTAAGACTGGTCTAAGGGCTGGCCATCGGAGCCGATTATCCCGTTGGAAAGCGTGTAGAGCAACAGACCGACCTTCTCATATTGCCCTGAGCCGAAATCTGTTAAATCCCAGCCGATCCGTCTTTTTGCAATCTCTTCGACTTTATCTCTGTTCTTGTGCCAATCTTTAAGGCTCCAGAATGCTTGTGGAGGAAGCGAGCGCTGTCTGGACTTAAGAAAGGCTATTCCCTCGCTGATTAGGCTGTTTATTTCCGAACGTTTCATTTTGAATGGACCTCCTCAATTCAAAAAGGGACCTGTCCTTTTTTTGTCAGAAAAGTTGATTGATGGCATGGGCCAGAGTAATCCTGGGCAAGAGAATGGGCACTCGAATGAATTTTTGCACCTCTCTCCGATCTTTTATTTTATAGCCGATGCAGTCGAGAATGACGGCGTCGGTTTTTTCGGCAATGAATTTTTTGGCAATTTCACCCCACTTTTTTCCTTCAGTATAAGGGGATTTGGTTTCGACCAAGGCTTTTTTCCATTTTTTCTTAGCCATCATAACCTGACTTTCCAGAGGAACCACTACTCCTAGCTTCTTAACTCCTATAACGTTGTTGATGATAAACTTAAGGTAGTCAATGGGGAAAATCACCGGAAGAACGAATTCTTTCTTCGGAAATTCATGGGTGCAAAGGACTCCTATGGCTCTTATCTTCATCTCTTTTTGCATGGAATCAATGACCTCGCGCAGTAAAGAAGTTATCTTCTTTTCGCTCAATTCGACCTGGCTTCCATCTCTCAAGCGCGTCACCAGCGGTGTTTCGCTGGCTCCGGGCTTTAACCGTTCGATTTCATCCAGCGTGAGTTTATCCAGCAATCCTCTTTCCGATATTTCTATCTGGGGGAACAAAAGAGGTTTGATCTCAGAGATGATATCAAATCTCGGAGACTGACCAATGGTCAGAAATCCTACTTTGGCTTTTTTCATTTCAGTTTCATCTCATAGAAGTTTTCAGATATTCCATTAAAAGTTAAAACAGGAAATATTCAAGCTATGTTCTTTTTTCCTATTGTTTTTAGATGTTCCAGCGAGCCGTAAAGAGAGACGAGTTTTTTAAATTCTCCCCCATCGTAAAAGGCGCATTTTCCCTCGCCTGAGGCTTTGGCCACTTCGACTACAAACCGGACTGCCATCTCAATGTCCACGCAGTGGCTGGCGCCCGTGGCGCATCCTGGCACAGGAACCTCAGTCGTGATGGCCACTCCGACCACAGGCGCATGGGTCGAAGTCGCTGGCTGCATGATGCTGTTGAGATGGTAGACTTCATTCCCGTAAGGAGTTATGTCTTGAGTGGTAATCGGAAAGACAATCGGCAATTTTCCAGTCACAATCTGCATGATATCCAGCAAATCCTCGCTCACCCGCAGGATATAACCGTCTTTTACGGTAGGGGAGATGGCAAATCCTTTCTGGTTGATGATCCGGTTGCCTTTGGTTGTGTCTATCGAAAGAATGGCCTCCATCCGCTCGTCAACTTCGAATCTATTCATGGTCTCCATCGAGACAGGTGATCCCATGAAAGGCACGGGCTCATGGGGGATGATGGGCGAGTGGGGCGAGAGATGGGTGGCGATGATGACGTCGCCGCTCAGTTCGTCCCCTTTTTTTCTCATGTCTGCGATTTTTGCGGCCGCTGCCAGGGCGGTTATAGCCCCGTCCGCGTCTGAGACCAGGCCCATCTTATGTGGCCTGGCGCCTATTCCTCCCAGGCGGCCGATGATTGCCAGGGTCGGTGCTTTTCCTCCCCTGGATTTGCCTTCATAGCCGCTGAGATGAATTTTGATGAACGTCGTCTCTCCTTGACTTTCTTTGACTCTCCGGGTTTCAATTTCTGATTCTTTCAATCCGCGGTTGAGAAAGAATTCTCTAATTTCTTTTTCCTCTATGGTCGCTGAATCCAGAAATTCATAGACTTCGATGACTTGTTTGAAGGCCATGGCTTTACTCCTTTTCAGGGAAAATTTTCATCGCTGCGTAATAGAGGATAATCGAGGAGATGATTCCGTTGAAAGCAAAAACAGAAAAGGGGAAGATTTTTATGGTGAAAGGGTGTCCTGAAGTTATCCACCCGATGAGAAAAGAGACAAAATAGACAGCAAGAGCTCTAAACTTTATTTTGGACGTTCCTTCTTGACTCTGGTTTTTTAATCTCTTTAAGAAATAATGGTCGCAGATAAAGATGCCTCCGATCGGGCCGATGCTCACGGTCAGGATGATGAGGAAAAGCTCGAGTCTTTCCAGGATGCCCAGGGCAGCGAAAACCGAAGCGAAGATGCCGGCAACGATGGTTATGATCCATCGTTTCGTCCGGAAAATATTGTTCAAGGCCAAGACAGAGGAATAGATGTTGCTGTCGTTTGTTGTCCATTGGGCTAGGAGAAGAACGAGAAAGCCGATAAATCCTAATCCCAGATACTCTCTACCGATGATGAGCTCTGGAAGCCTTTCGTGATAAACTCCGGTATTCATGGCCAGGACAGAACCGACGCAGTGGAGAAAGGCGCTGGCCAGCATGGCCAGTGTGGCCGCCAGAAAGATATCCTTGAGTCGCGGCCGCGCGTAGCGGAAGATATCAGCGCTGGTTGTGGCTCCAACGATGAATCCTCCGGCAACGATCGAAGCTGCTGCTCCGACCGTGATAGGATAAGGATCGGGTTGGTGGCTGAGGGCTAAATCAACCAGTTTTTGAGAAGGCAGAAAATGGAATCCCATCTTTATCATTCCCCATAAAAAGATGACCAGCATGAACGGAGAGGCTGCCCAGCTCAGGGCGCTCAGTCCCCTGATACCGAATAGGGCGGGAATCATCATCAGGATGCCGCAGAGGAAGGAAAAAACGGGCAGGGGAAAGTCGGTTTTGAAATAAAACTGGACGGTTCGGGCAAAAAATGCGGCCTGGACGCCAAACCAGCCGATAAGCGAAAGGGCTATGGAAAGGGAGATGAGGATGGCTCCGATTCTGCCGAAAGAAAAATTGGCGACCAGCGGAGTGGAAAATCCAGTTTTGGCTCCGATATATCCGGTGAGTCCCATGATGACGATGAGGATCATTTCGCCAAGAAGGTAGGAAACCGCCACGCTTGAGATTCTGCCCAGCCCCAGGCCGATCATCATTCCCCGGAAGATGGCTGACATGACAACGGCTATTCCAATCCAGACAACAGCCAGGTTGATCCAGCTCTTTCTCTGGCTTATAGGCACGGATTGCAAAGAAAAGTCTTCTAAAAGCTGGGAATGTTCCCTCTCTTCATCCATCAGTAAATTAATATTAAAAAAAGCAGGGCTCGTCAAATAAATCAGAATGACATAATGGAAATTTCATAGATCGCGATATCCCCTCCCGCCGCGCTTTGCTCGCAGCTTTGGCTTTTTTTGCGGTTAAAACTGGAGTATTGCGTTTATGTGAATCTTTTGGGCTCAATTCTATCCAATTCTAAATAACGTCAGTCCTGAATAATTGACATCCCATTTTCTGTATGCTATAAATTTTCAAGCTGTTTGGAGAAGATGTTCGTTCAAGAGGAAGAAATACGATCAAGGGCCGAGACTAAAATTTTCCAAAAAAAGAATATCATTTTATTGCCAACCTTAAGTTCAAACATCTAATACAAGCGCATTAATAAAATTATCATCGCGAGGATGAGCCGAAACCGCGAGTGTAGCCTGGCGTAAAGCGACGTGGATAGCCTCAAGCGCGTCATTGCGAGCGTAGCGAAGCAATCTCATAATCTAAAGAGATTGCCAATGTGCTCCGCGCCTCGCAACGACTCCGTCGGATGGCCACGCTCCCTTCGGTCGCTCGCCATGACATAGTAATAAAATTTAATACGTTTGTATTAGCAGGAAGAAAATGCTTGCGACAGGCGAAAAAGTAAAGCACTACGAGATTCTCCGTTTGATCGGCAGAGGAGGGATGGGCGAAGTCTACCTCGCCAAAGACACGGTCCTCGACCGGGAAGTCGCCCTGAAATTTCTGCCCGAGACAATGCAAGAAGACGCCAAGGCGCGGGAGCGGTTCCTCCATGAAGCCAAGTCTGCCGCAGCCTTGGACCATCCGTTTATCTGCAAAATATACGAGACAGGAGAGGCCGACCGCAAAGCTTTCATCGCCATGGAGTATGTGGAAGGACAGAGCTTGAGGAAAAAACTGGAGTCAGGACCGCTCTTTCTCAAAGATTCCTTCCGCATCTCCCTTGAGATCATCGAGGCTCTGGAAACAGCACATAAAAAGGGAATCGTCCACCGTGATTTGAAACCGGATAACATCATGATCACTCCTCAAGGGCATGTCAAAGTCATGGATTTCGGGCTGGCCAAGCATATTATTCCTTCGGGTGAGGAATTGAGCCGGACTTTGACTCAGGCGCCGGTCACAGAACAGGGGACTCTGGTCGGCACACTGGCCTATATGTCTCCTGAGCAGGCCAAGGGAGAAGATCTTGATTCACGCAGTGATATCTTTTCTTTAGGTGTTATGCTTCAGGAAATGATATCCGGAGAGCATCCCTTCATGCGGCCCAGTCCGGTGGAGACACTGAGCGCCATTCTCAGGGATGCTCCGCCCTCAATCCATGAGAGGATGAAGAAAAAGACTCCAGCGATAGAACACATTTTGAAGAAATCCCTGGCCAAGGATTCAAACCAGCGTTACCAGAGTGTGGCTGAGCTTGCCTTGGATATTCGCAATATCCAAGTAGAGGCAGGCCTGGGAAAGCGGCTTTTTTTTCGAGGATGGCCTCTGATTGTTGGCGGCGTTGCGCTCGTTCTCCTCTTTCTTGCGGGTATCTGGTGGTTTTTCATCCGGGGTCTAGTCAGCAAACCTGAAGTTACACCGGCACCTGTCTCTGTTCTTATTGCCGATTTTCAGAACAAGACAGGTGAGTCTATCTTTGAAGGTGCCCTTGAACAGGCCTTGAGTATCGGTTTAGAGGACGCTTCCTTTATCGATGTTTATCGACGGCCCAAAGCACGAAAGCTGGCCGGCGAGCTGGATCCAAGCGCTGAGGGGCGTCTTGATTCCCGGCTGGCGCAGCTTGTTTCTCGAAGTGAAGGGATCAATGTTGTTATAGATGGTTCCATAGAGCCGAGCGGCCAGGGATACATGATTAAAATCAACGCCCTGGATTCTGTCAATTCCAAAAAGCTCGCCGAGGTCTCTAAAAAGGTCGGCTCCAAGCTCGAGATGCTAAATGCCACAAGCAAACTTGCGGCAGATGTGCAGTCCAAGCTCGGAGGCACTCCAGCCGATTCAGCCCGGGTGCTTTCAGGGGAGACATTCACTGCGACATCGCTGGAGGCGATGAATGCTTATGCCCGTGCTCAGGAGCTATCTCACCAAGGTAGGCGAGACGATGCCATCAAAGAGTATCTGCATGCCATCGATTTAGACCCGGATTTTGGACGAGCTTTTAGCGGACTGGCTGTGATTTACCATGGCCTCGGTGAGCAAAAGAAAGCAGAGGATTATCATGCCAAGGCTTTAGCCCGAATCGACAGGATGTCCGAGCGGGAAAAGTACAGGACCCGTGCTGTCTGGTATTTGCTGACCCGAAATTATCAAAAGGCTATCGAAGAATGCAGTGCGCTTGTCAGAGAGTTTCCGGCTGATTCGGCTGGAAATTCGAATCTTGCCCTTGCTTATTTTTATGCCCGAGACATGAGCCATGCGGTTGAAGCTGGCCGTCGGGCTGTGGAGCTCTATCCAAAAAATATCACTCCCAACTATAATCTGGTCTGGTATTCCATTGCGGCTGGAGATTTCGATGCAGCAGAGAAACAGGCGCAAAAGGTTCTGGAACTTAATCCCAGACATGAAAAAGCTTACGTTTGTCTGGCTTTGTCAGAGCTTGCCCTGGGCCGTGCCAGCCAAGCCAATGAATTCTTTCAAAAACTCAAGGCCGTAAGCTCTTATGGAGAATCCTTGGCCGCTATTGGATTAGCCGATCTTGCTCTTTTTGAAGGCCGGCCGGCTGGGGCAAAGACGCTCCTTGAGAAGGGAATCCCTGAAGATCTTGAAAGCGGCCGGACTGAACTTGCTGCCAATAAACTGATGATGCTTGCTCGAACTCATCTTCTTCAAGGCCAAAAATTACAGGCCTTGAGCGCTGCTGATCGCGCAGTTAAAATGAGCAAAAAGGAAGGCTTGCTCTTGACAGCGGCTCAGGTCTATCTCGAGGCTGGCCAGATAGAGAAAGCTCGCAGCCTGGCTGCTGAACTCAGTCAGCGTCTTGAGCCGGAGCCTCGAGCTTATGCCAAGTTGGCTGAGGGCGAAATAAGATTGGCCACAGGGGATTTCTCAGGAGCGATAAATCTCTTTCAAGAGGCCAAGGAGCTGGTTGATACGTGGGTCGGCCGTTTTGCTCTAGGAAGAGCTTATCTTGAGGCCAAAGCCTTTACTGAGGCTCATTCGGAATTTGAGACTTGTCTGAAGCGCCGGGGCGAGGCTGCTTCAATCTTCTTCGACGATTCTCCTTCTTACCACTATTTTCCTCCTGTCTATTACTACCTTGGCCGGGCTCAGGAAGGACTAAAAAGCCCTGCTGCCTCAGGATCTTACAAAACTTTTCTGACCATCAAAGAAAAGGACGAGGGCAACCCTCTGGTCAAAGATGCCCGCCGCCGGATCGCCTCGCGATGAATCAGCTTTAGCGTTTTGGCCAGAAGATTTCCGCACTCTGAAGAGTAGCGTATTCGTTATGACCTCCGGTGATGAGCACCCTTTTATCTGAGAGCAAAGTGGCAGTGTGGCGTCCGCGAGCGGCGCTCATACTGCCCTTGCTGGTGAAACCAGCAGCTGCGGGGTTATAGACTTCTGCGCTCGAGTGAAAGCCAGATTTGCTGGCACCTCCAACAATGAACACGCTTCCATCAGATAGCAATGTGGCTGTATGGTATGCACGGGCAGTGCTCATGGCTCCGGTGCTGTTGAAAAGGCTGGTATCTTTATTGAAGATGTCTGCACTTGAGGCATAACCATATCCGGTGTTGCCGCCTGTAATAAGGACTGTCCCATCGGACAGTTTTGTCGCCGTGTGAATGCAGCGGTCTACGGTCATGGCGCCAGTTGTGGCTGTGAAGTATTCAGAAACAGGGTCATAGATTTCTGCGCTGGAGAGAACATTGCCAGCTCCATCATCACCACCTGCAATCAGGACTCTTCCGTCAGATAAAAGTGTAGCTGTATGCTGGTTACGCGGAGTTGTCATATTTCCTACGCTGTAAAAAGATTGTTCATCAACATCATAGATTTCAGCGCTCCAATTACCGCTTTCCCCGTTAAAACCTCCAGTAATAAGAACATTTCCATCCACCAGGCGCGTTGCCGTGTGACCGTGGCGCGCTGCAGACATTTTGTTTGTGATCTCCGAGTAAGTACCGGAGGCCGGATCAAAGATCTCCGCAGAGTCTAACTCAAAATTATATTGATTTTTGCCACCTGTAATAAGGACTTTGTTGTCAGGAAGAAGTGTAGCTGTGTGACCGTAGCGGGCTTCATTCATTCCTCCTGGTGTTGGGGAGAATGTTCCTGTAGCAGGATTATAAATTTCAGCACTCGCTACAGCGTTTGTTCCGTTATGACCTCCGGCTATGAGTATTTTTCCTCCGTTTAGGAGTGTCGCCGTGTGGCTTGTTCGAGGAGTGCTCATGCTGCCTGGGGTACCAGAAAAGCCTTCGATATCAAACGGATTTGAAGAGCCTGGGTCAAGCCCATAAGCTGAAGCGACGAGAGAATAATCCCATCCACCCTTGTCGATTTTCAGATCCATGAATGTGGCTACACCAGAAATCACAGTAACGCCTATCGTGCCAGAGAGCTCTCCGCTGCCAGGATTATTTCCGATGGCCAAATTAATCAGAGTGCTGTTATCCGAGGTTACGGTATTCCCAGCCGCATCCTGAACTTCTACTTTTGGCTGTTGTGTCCAGACATCATTCGCAGCGCCTCCTCCTGGTTGCTGAGTGAAGACAAGTTTAGAGGCAGTGCCATAGGAGAGGATTGTGAGACTGAGATTTTGAGAGTCGGATTGGGGAGTGGATGTCGAGTCTGTAACGCTAACGGTGAAGCTGGAGGTTCCTGTGGCAGCAGGTGTCCCGCTGATCGTGCCTGAGTTCATGCCGAGGCTGAGCCCGCTCGGCAGCGAACCAGATGTAACGCTCCAGGTGAATGGCCCTATTCCACCAGCTTGCGCAAGAGTTGTGCTGTAGAAAAGATGGTTAACTCCGTCTGGGAGCGATTCGGTGGTGATCTCAAGCGGCTTGGCGACCTGTATCGTCAATTCCCTGGTTACGGTTTGGGGCGGATTGCTTGTGTCAGTGACCTGGGCCATGAAAGTGTAGAAATGAGGATATGATGTTTCTTCTTCTTCTGGAGTTCCGCTGATTATGCCGTTGCTGGAGAGTATCAGACCGGGCGGCAGTGGGTTTGAATAATAGTCCAAGCTCCAGGTGTATGCTCCGCTCCCGCCTGTGGCGGTCAGGGTTGTGCTGTAAGACTGGCCTATCACTCCGTCTGGGAGCGATTCGGTGAGGATTTTGAGGGGCGACATCGCTACAGGAGGAAATGTTATTCCTGCCTGAGCATCTTCTGTGTTGACTGCTTGGGCAGTGACCACACCGCTGACTGTCCTCGGATTAAACGTGATGTCATCATTTTTATTTGGGTCATAGACTCGGAGGGTGACCCAGATTTGGTCGCCAGGAGCAACATAAAAGGTAGCGTTTTCAATGTCTGGGTTTTCGATGTCTGGATTCTCGATATCAGGGTTTTCGATATCAGGATTGATGTAGGGATTAACAATATTGGCGATGAGTTCGTCGTGATGCTCTTCTTTAAGCTCGCAACCGACAGCGACAGGATTCTTGTGGACTCTGTAGATGAGGAGCTGGAATCCAAAGCCCGGATAGTCAGCCGGGTCAAAGTTTGCGGCGAGCATCTTGAAGGTGTAGGCTGAGGTTGTATTGCCGTCGTTTGTTACAATCCAGGTGTTGTCAGTCAAAGAGCCGTTTTCGATGTCCGGATTTTCGATATCCGGGTTTTCGATGTCCGGGTTGACGATGTCTGGATTTTCGATATCCGGATTAACGATATCCGGATTTTCGATGTCTGGATTGACGATGTCCGGGTTGACGATATCAGGATTCTCGATATCGGGGTTGACGATGTCCGGATTTTCTATATCCGGATTTTCAATGTCCGGATTTTCGATGTCCGGGTTGTGGACCTCCAGGTTTTCGATATCCGGATTCAAGGGATCCATGTCTGGATTGATAATTTCTGGATTTGTGCTATCTGGATTCAAAAGGACAAAGCTTCGCAGCAGGCCGCCAACTTCACTGACATCAACCCTCACTGTGGCACTCGGGTCAGTGGAATCGACAAAGACCGTCCTTGAGATGGATGAAGAAGGAGCAATGTCCACGATGAGCTCGTCAACAACCTTAAACTGCAGGAAGGATGCTCTCACGCCCGGCGGAGCATCGATCGTCAACTTAAAACTGCGGATTGAATCTGTCGCGTTTTTCACAAAAACCACAAATGTGCGTTGGATCATGCCTAGGGGCTTGTAGTTTCCGGGTGAGCCGACCACAAGACCTTGAGTAATGCAGGACGTGTAGATATTCTGGTTCCGCATTCCGGTTTGACCTTCTGAACAGATTTCGCTAGTTTGGAACTCAGGGTCTTGAATCGCATTCGAATTTGGAGGCGTGTAGTTGGTCCAATTACCGTCTGCCGGCGGCTTCACATCGCGGTTATCGGTCCAGCTGACATGAAAGACCGGCGATTGATAAGGGTCTGTATTGTAAGTCCACCGCCACTTGTGCTCAGGCAGGAACATGGGCGAAGGGGAAATATCGATATAGTCGCCATGAAAAGGCCTGGTGCCTTGCTGAAAGAGGGGATAATTGGGCGGATTGAATCGGATTTGCTTAATGCCTGAGCTGGTGATGGCATGTAAATACCGGGAAACGCGCTGGGATGCTTCAAAAAATGGGTTCCTGCCTGCATCCGCCTGGGCGACTCGGACATCAGTTGTATGACGCGTCTCTCCCGGGATATCATTGATGTAATATGTAAAGCGCTCAGAAATATCGTCTCTCTCGTCATACCAGCCTGCGATAATCTTGCCTGCAGCATAAGTCAATGACGGCATAAACTGGTGGCCGCGGCCTGCATGGTTGTCGACCGCTTTTGGAGAGGTCCAATTGATCCCATTATTTGATGTGGAAATAACTATGCGAGCGTCTCCTCCTGGGCCAATGCCGCGCTGTGACCAGGCCAAATAAACGATTCCCTTATTATCCACAGCTAAGGAGGGATAGCTGTTTGTTCGAAAGGAAGCGGCAGTTGTTCCCTGATCGAACTGAGCAATCGATGTCACCTCAATGATTTTGCTGAAACTTTTGCCTGCATTCTTTGATGAAGCGACTATGATGGCATCAGTCTGGCTTCCTTTAGTAAAACGCCGCCAGGCGACATAAATTTGTCCGTTTTGTCTTGGGTCGACGGCGATTGTTGCGCTTTGGTTGAGGTCATGACCTGAGCTCAATTCAATAGGCGTATCCCATGTTGTGCCACAATCGTTGGATTTTACAAAGAGAATTTTGCTCTTGCGGTTATCTCCTTCACCGGAGAATACGCTATAAGAAATATAAACATCGCTGGCAGGAATATACTGAGCTGGTGTATCAGACGCGATGATAGCAACAGTGTGCGCGGCATTTCTTGGAGCATCAACAGCAATCCATGGCTTATCGATGAATTCGCCGTTAGCGCTGCTGCTGATAATGGCGGTATCGATATACTTTATCGGGTCGCCGTTTTCTTTGTTGTTGTTGTCAATAAACCGCGCGACAAAAACTGCGCCTTTCTTTGTTTCCCGTTCAAAGGCTATGCCGCTGTAGTAGAAAAGTCCGTTTGTTCCGGCACGAACCACAGGATCGGCAGCTGCATAATAACCGGCCCCTCGGAGTGGAGAGGCCAATCCTTCAACTGAAGCGTCCTGGGGAAATCCAGGCAGAAGAGTGCTGATCCAGGACTGACCTCCGTCAAACGATTTGAATACTCCTAACCACGCATCCCGTGGGGCATAGGCCGTTTTTTCTTCTTGGCCGGGAATGATTTTCTCCGGGTCTGGCATATCGATTGTCCGGTAATCATTTGCTCCTGCAAGCAGATGTAACGGATTTCTTGTTGAGACAGCAATCGAAGGCTCGTTCTGGCGCTGGAGCCAGGGGTCTCCATAGGGAAGTTTCGTCCCGGAAACCATGTTCACATTTCGCCCTGCGATCAGACTCGAATCCGATGCTTCGTTTTGTCCCGCAGACAGGGAATTTGATGGCGATCTTGACGCTTGCAGAAAAAAGATGAAAGCGAGCAGGCAGAAATACAAAAGACGTTTTGGCATGGTTGTACTCCTTTCAAGAATTTAAAAACTTTTTCTTTGTCTCAATAATCTCAGCTTCAAAATTGGAGATAGAGACCAAAGAAAGCAGGAGAAAAGAAGAAAGAGATTTGGATTATGTTTGGGAAGTGATGATTTTTTTGAGCAGGGAGTTTTAGCTCTTCCCTTATCCCTTGGCTTGTGACATACTTTCCTCACGTTCCTCCTCTTCCCCTTAAGAGCGTAACGTATACAATATACAATTTGAGATGTCAAGAGAATTAATATAAAAACGTTATCAATAAAATAACAATGTATAAAATTCTTTCTCTAAATGCGAAATAAAAATGGATTTAAATTGGAAATGATGAATTTTTTCGGCCTGCAGTCCGCTAAAGCCAGATATTTTTATGGGCCCATTCGCAGGCTCTGAAAAGCAGAGGCTCTTCTCATTCTTTCCGGAAAAAATCCAATAGAAAAAAGCCTTTATGAAAAATGAGATCCTATTCCTGCTTCTTCTCTGACTGAGGGGTGAGCTTATTGTATTCGATCAGTGCTTTGAGATACCAATCCGGGAATTTCAGGGCGTTTCTCTTCCGGGTTTTAACATCGTAGATCCAGAGCTTATTGTATTTAACCAGCAGCTGGTTCCCCAGTTCCCACCAGGCACCAGTGACCCGGTTGGCGTTGTTGAGACAGTAGTCGGTCAGGAATTGCTGGGCTTGGGCCGGGTCCTTTTTGTAGAGTTCTAAGGCGGCTTTATCGATATCCGGAGTCCGGTCCACGGCTGACTTCTCCCATTTTTTCTGGGCCTCCCGGACATCCTCGATAGCCACAGAATAAAGGACCTGGGTATGGAAATCCACATAATCAAAAGCCCATCGGGCAGAATCGCGGTTAAACTCCCAGTGGTCTCCGATTTCAAAAGACCTCGGAATCTGGGTAATGCCCGCGTAAAGGGGCATGTAACAGGACGTGTCCTGGCTACCCCAGGCAAGCCAGACAATTCCACCGATGGGATTGGGCGGCCAGCTTCTGCACTGGGTGACAGTGACGTATTCGGCCCGGTTGACACCGATGACGCGCGGGAGGCTGTAGGTCTTGTCTTCAAGCCTGAAGCCATAGGGAAGGAAGTTCGGGTTGGCAAAGGCCCCTCCTTGAAGCCCTCTGGCCGGGTCAAAGGGAGTTCCCTCGCATTTATCCCTGGTCATTATCATGACATCATAGACCGAAAGTTTTTTATCCGGCTTCACGGAAAACGGGAACTCCATGTTCGGCGTATCCGGACTGAACTTCTGGGATGGGGCGACGAGGTCAAGAAAGCGCCAGAGCCGGACCCGGGAACCCTTGCTGCTTGAGGCGCTGTATTCGCTCGGAGAATAGGCTTTCTTCCAGTTGAATGGCTTTCCGCTCTTGGGATCATAGAAGCCGTTCTCAATGGCATAAGAGACAACATTCGGTGAGGCCATGAAGTAGTCCGTATTCTTGAGATCGATCTCTCCGATGCGGGATTCATTGGGGCAGACACAAACATGGTCGTCAGGAACCCTCTGGGCGCACCAGACAGCTCCGGGCTTTCCGCTCTCTGGAGTCCAGAGAGGCCCGACCGGCATGATCTCGAAAACCCAGACCTCTTTCGGGTCGGATAAAGAGAGCATCTCTCCTTCATCGGTGAATCCGTATCCATACTTTTCAGCCAGTTCGCCCATGATTTTAATCGCCTCTCTGGCTGTCCCGGCTCTCTCCATGGCGATCAGGGTCAGCATGGTGATATCGAATTTGGCAGTGGGAGTGGGATTTAACATTTTTTTATGGCAGCCGATGGTCGATTCACCCAAAGCCACTTGCTGGTCATTCATGTAGCCGAAAGAGCCGTTGAGATAGGCATAGGTATGGGGAACCTCTGGGATTTCCAGGCCTGCCAGGTCATCCTTATACCTATCCCATTTCAAACCCATGCTCGGCGGCAAGCTCTTGAACTGGTCGATATGGTAAATGGTGCGCTTGGAACCGGGTGCATGGTCTGCTGCCGGGACATAACGCCAGGTCCAGTCGCACAGCCCGCAGTCACAGGTATGGGTGCTCATGACCGAGCCATCGACAGACGCATTTTTGCCGACCATGATGACTGTGCAGCCGTCTGGAAACGGGACTGGGTTAGAGGGCTCATAGTCCTTGCTGCCTGGCTGATTGAAGATTGATATGCGAATTATGGCCAGAGCAGCAAACAAAATCAGAGCCACGAAAAAGAGTTTTTTAGCCTTCACTTTATCCTCCTTTTTGTTATAGTCGAGGGTCCATCCAAGAGTGTCTTTTTGAGTCGGAGTTTTGGTTTTTGCAATCTGTTGTTTACTCGGAATATCGCACTCCTCTGAGATCATTATTGAGTTTTTAAATCTATATCTTGAGAAATTAAATGTCAAATAAGAAAAAAGCAGTGGAAAAAGATTAGTTATTTCCAACAAAAAATAAAAATTACTTGACTTGAAAACTCCGGCTTATTTGGGATTTGGCCTGGGTTGACGTCTCCATGGCAACAAGATCTAAGGAATAGATTCCCGGCTTCAACTGCGGAAGCTGAAATTCGAGAAAAAGGATGTCTGTGTCTTTATCCTTCTTTGAGGAGAGAATGGAAAAATTGAGGCGTGTTTTCTGCGCTTCGGGCTTTTGGCCAAGAAAGGCAGATAGTTCCACGTTGGGATTTTGGATTCCCACAACCGAGCTTCGCATGATCGCCAGCAATTTCGTTGTTCCCTGGTCTATCGTTTCCAGCAGGGGTGAATGCTCGTTGGTTAAAAAAGAGTAAATATCGGCTATGGACAATTCTCGCTCTTGAGTTTCTTTATTCTTTTCCTTTGAGAGCTTCAGGTAAAAAGAGTTCTTCTCCGGGATGAGCAGCAGAGGTTCAAACAGTTTCGACCCGGATTCCAAAGGTTCAGGAATTTCGACGGAACATGATGCCACAGCTGCTCTGCCCGTATCCAGGTTTCTTATAATCATCCGGCACTCGTATTTTCCGGGGGAGAGGGAGGAAAATGTATAATCGAAGATTGTCTTCT
>CAZJYC010000015.1:37770-45312 GCA_964550165.1 uncultured Eubacteriales bacterium | reverse complement strand
CGTTCATCTTGACGACCTTCAGTTTGTCCTTGTAGTTCTGGGCGATATTCTCAACGGCAGGAGCGATCACCAGGCAGGGTGCGCACCAGAATGCCCAGAAATCAACCAGCACCGGAAGAGCATTTTTCACGACTTCCTGCTCAAAAGTCTCATCGGAAACATTGAGGATATTCTCTGCCAATTCAACCTCTTCTTTTTAGCTCCAGCGCCTTCTGGTAGAGCTTGGCGTATTTTAGGGCTGCAGACTCCCAGGAAACGTTCTCCTGAAGGCCTGCCTCCATGATCTTCTGCCAGAGTTCGGGCTTCTCGTAGCAGCTCAAGGCTTCCTTCAAAGCTTTGACCAGGGCTTGAGACGAATAGTCTTTGAAGACAAAGCCGTTGCCTTTCATCGCGGCAGGCCTAAAGCGCTTGACCGTCTCGCCCAAACCCCCTGTTGCCCTTGCCAGGGGCACAGTCCCGTACCTGAAGCTGCACAACTGGTTCAGGCCGCAGGGCTCGTAAAGGGAAGGGATGAGAAAGATATCTGCACCGGCCACGACCTTATGGGTCAGGGCCGGGTTGACCTCGAATTTTATCCCGATTTTCTCCGGGTATTCTTTATGGATGTTCGCCAGCAGGTTCTCGTACTTTTCATCCCCCTTTCCCAGAATGACCAGGCCGATATCCATTCCCATTAGCTCAGGCAGGGCTTCCAGCAGAATATCAAAACCTTTTTGAGAGCTCAGGTAAGAGACAATCCCCATCAGGGGCGTCTGGGGGGAAATGGATAAGCCAAATTCCTTGATCAGGTCAAGCTTGCATTCTGTCTTGCCTTCAAGCTTGGAAGCCGAGTAATTGACAGCAAGATAAGGGTCGGTCGCCGGGTTCCAGACTTCGCAATCTATGCCGTTGCGGATGCTGAAAAAAATGTCTTTTCTGTTTTTCAAGATCCTTTCCAGGCCGAAGCCATGTTTCTCGGTCAGGATTTCTCTTTTATAGGCTGAGCTGACCGTGGTCAGGATATCCGAAAAGATCACTCCTGCCTTGAGAAAGTTGAACTTGCCGTTGAGGGACAGCTGTTGCGGGTTAAAATAATTCCAGCTTAATCCGGTCAAGGCAAGCGATTCAGGAGGGAATTCCCCCTGATAGGCAATGTTATGAAGCGTAAAAACCGTGGCTGTCTTCTTGAAATGGGCCTTGTGGGCGTAGAGGGTTCTGAGTAAAACCGGGATAAGGGCCGTGGGCCAGCTGTTGCAGTGAATGATGTCGGCGGGCATTTCTGCTTTGAGCATAAACTCAAGCACAGCCCGGTTGAAAAAGATGAACCTCTCGTCGTTATCCAGATACTCGCCCTCGCCAACACCGTAGATATTGTCTCGCCAGAAATAGATGGGATTATCGACAAAATAGATATCAAACTTTCCCTGCTCGCTCTTGTAGATACTGGCTTTGACCTTCTGCTCTCCAACAGGGACAAGGAGGTCGCGCATAGCCAGCTCCATGGTCAGGGATTCAATCTCGGGCCTTCTGTACTTGGGCATGAAGAGGGAAATCTCCATGCCTAAAGAGGAAAGATACTTGGGAAGAGAGCTGGCCACCTCAGCCAGCTCTCCTGATTTGGCGTAAGGAGATACCTCAGACGAGACGTAAATCACTTTGAGTTTCTGGTTCATTTCGAGATAAAAATATTAAAACTTACCTCAAAAAATGTCAAATCCTGATTCTGTTTTTCCTGTATCCAGAGCCAATAACAGACATTTTCTGATAACAATCACTTTAAGGAACAGTCGCTTCTGAGAACAGTTGCTTAGAGATCAACGAAATCCTTTATAATGTCATACATGCGAGCGACCGCAGAGAGCGCGGCAGAAGTTGTCGTTGCGAGGCGCGGAGCGCCGTGGCGCGGAGAGAGCGAGGCCTGAAACCGAGCAGCTTTTGCCTCGCTGGGGCAAAAGCTGCGTGTTTTTGAACCCACTGGCCTGAGCTATCTTTCGCCCCAGCCGAGCTTTTGCTGCAACAGGTCGAAGTAGTTCCTTTTCGGGGAGGAAATAAGGCGGAGCGCAAAACCGCTTCGTCTCACTTCCACCTCGTCATTCTTCTCCAGCAAGTTTCCCCGCTGGCCGTCAAGAGTGAGGTAGACTTCTTCGCCGCCGGTCAGAAGACGGATCTTGATCCTGGATGAGGAGGAGATGACCATGGGCCTGAAGGATAGGGTATGAGGGCAGATCGGCGAGAGGATGACGGCGGAAATGTTGGGAGAGATGATCGGGCCGCCGGCTGCGAGAGAATAGGCTGTGGAGCCTGTGGGTGTGGAGATGATGAGCCCGTCAGACCTGATGGTGACGATCTCTTTTTCATCGATCCAGATGCGGCATTGAATCATTCTGGCCAAGGCGCCTTTGGTGATAACGACGTCATTCAGACAGTAATAGACCCTGTTCCGGTTTGCGGCTTCAAGCATCTGCCTGGCGCTGACAATTTTTTTATCGCCTTTTAAAAAAGCGTCCAGGGTCAGGTACATCTCATCGAGCGGCACTTCGGTCAGAAATCCGAGTTTTCCAAGGTTGACGCCGAGGACAGGAACATCCTTCTGGGCTGCCAGATGAGCGATGCTGAGGAGCGTGCCGTCGCCTCCCAGAACGATCACCAGGTCGACCTTGCCTGGAAGCTCCTCTCTCGCTATCCCTTCCCCTTTTTTTAGCTTTTCCGCAGCAGCTCTCTCCAAAAAGCATTCCATCCCCTTTTTTTCCAGGCGCTGGATTAGCTCTTCCAGAATCTTCTCGATATCCGGAGCATGAGGCTTGATTACAAAACCGACTTTTTCAATCTTTTTCATCCCAAACCGCCTCCTTCACCATACTCTGAACCCTTTTAAGGCTCAAGGGCTGTTTATCGAGAGCCCAGAGGATAAAAAACTCGCGGTTCCCTTTCTGGCCGCGGAGCGAAGACCTGACAAGGCCTTTGGGGGAAAAACCGAGTCTTTGCGCATCCTCGATAACCCTGACCAGGACCTCCTCATGGAGAGCAGGATTGCGGACCACACCTTTCTTCCCCACCCGGCCTTTTCCCACCTCGAACTGAGGCTTGATCAAAGAAAGAAGCAGGCCGGATCCGAGGAATTCCCTGATGGCTGGCAGGACTTTGAGCACAGAAATGAAGGATAAATCCATGGTGACGATATCCAGAGAATCGGCAAAATCCTCTTTCCTGAGATGGCGGGCATTCTTTTCGATGCCAACAACCCGCGGGTCCTCTATCAGGCGCCAGTCCAGCTGCTTGATGTCCACATCCACGGCGTAGACTTTCTTGGCTCCCTTTTGGAGAAGGCAGTCTGTAAAGCCTCCTGTGGAAGCGCCCAAATCCGCAGCCACTTTGCCTTGGATAGAAATCTTGAAGGCTCGAAGCGCCTCCTCCAGCTTAAGCCCGCCCCGGCTCGCAAAGGGCATTTTTTCTTTGACCGAAATTTCCTTATCCAGGGCTATCAGCTGGCCGGGCTTCTCCACCCTCTTCCCCTCGGAACAAACCTGCCCGGCCATGATCAAGGCCTGGGCCTTCTGCCTGGTTTCTGCCAGGCCCCGGTTGAGAAGCAGCTTGTCCGCTCTTTCTTTTTCAATCATTGCCTTGAAAATAGTGTCGTCATCATTTCTTGATAACAGGCCTTATCCCTGGATTAGCCGCATTAATCGTTAGCCATGTGTCACTAAGTCTCTTCTTAAAAAGGGACTGTCCCCTTTTATTCATTTATTCAACCAAGTTCTTCAATTCCCTGACCATGTCCTGAATCAATTCTTTTTTGACCCATTCTTTCTGTCTTTCCTCCAAGACCTCCCCCAGGCCATGCAGGACATTCCTGCGGCTATAAGTCCTCTCGATAAACTGAATCAAAAACCCGATATACTCCTTTAGCGTTTTCCCCGTTCTCTCCATGATCAATCTCTCATTCAATTTAAAGCCCAGCTTCAGGAAATAATAGCTATCGAAAAGATCCCGGGGGACCGGATTTTTTTTGTATATTATTATTTTAAATAATTGAAATTATTCGTCACGTGGATCGGTAGAAGTCTCTGATCTGTCTGATGAGGCCTTCCTGGTCGAGCCGGTACTTCTTTTTTATCTGGTCCACCTTGCCTAAAGGGTAAACCTCCAGAGGGATGCCGATCGTCTTGAAGCGGACGCCGAATTTTCTCTCCCTGTCCAGGAGTTCGCGAACAGCGCTGCCAAACCCGCCGGCTGTTACCCCTTCCTCGGCGGTGATGATCGCTCTTCCTTTCCCGGCAAAACCGAGGATTAGCTTCTCATCCAGAGGCTTGGCAAACCGGGCATTGACCACAGCCAGGCTTATCTTTTCCTTCTCCAGCCTTTGCGCCGCTTCCAGAGCTGGATAGACCATGCTTCCCAGGGCAAGGAGCAAATCCTTTCCTTCTTTAAGCAGCTCGCCTTCTCCGAGGGGAATTGGCCTGAAGCTCTCATCCAGGGGAACACCCAGCCCTTTTCCTTTGGGAAAGCGGATTGCGGCCGGGTGAGGGTAGCTGAGGCTAGATTTAACCATGTGCTGGAGTTCGTTTTCATCCTTGGGAGCCATGACAATCATGTTGGGCAAGTGCCTGAGATAGACGATATCGTTCACTCCCTGATGGGTAGGGCCGTCATCGGGCACAATCCCAGCCCTGTCCAGGGCAAAGACGACAGGAATGTCCATCAGGCAGATATCGTGATAAAGCTGGTCATAAGCCCTCTGAAGGAAGGTGGAATAAATCGCCACCACGGGCTTGAAGCCGCTCAGGGCCAGACCAGAGGCAAAATCCACAGCGTGCTGCTCGGCAATCCCCACATCGAAAAATCTCCCGGGAAACTGGTTGGCAAACGGTCTCAAGCCTGTTCCGTCGGGCATGGCCGCAGTGATGGCCATCACCCTCTCATCGTCTCTGGCTATCCTGACCATTGTCTTTCCAAAGACCGCAGAATAAGTCGGCCTTTCATCCCTGGCCAGGCGTTGACCCGTCCGGGTATCAAAGGGGCTGGCGCTGTGGAATTTCTCCGGGTCGGCTTTGGCCAGGCTGTAACCTTTCCCTTTCTGGGTGACACAATGGATGAGCACGGGCCCGCTATAAGCTTTGGCCCTTTCAAAGACCTCGATCAAAGACCTGATGTTGTGGCCCTCAACAGGCCCAAGGTACTTCACGCCAAGCTCCTCGAAGACCAGGCCAGGGAAAAGCATTTTTTTGGCAGCCTGCTCCACAGCCCTTCCCACGCGAATCATCGGCTTGCCCACAGCCGGGACGGCCCTGAGGATGGATTTCACAAGGTCCTTCATCTTCAGGAAATACTGACCCGAGACAATGTAGGAAAGATACTTGGACATGGCTCCCACATTCTCAGAGATCGACATCTCGTTATAGTTGAGGACGATGATTAGCCTCTCCCGGAGATGCCCGATCTGGTTTAAAGCCTCCCAGGCCTCGCCTCCGGTCAGGCTGCCGTCGCCGACAACGGCGATGATGTTGTGATTTTCCCTCTTTTTATCCCGACCGACAGCCATGCCCAGCGCTGCCGAAAGAGCCGTCGAGGCGTGACCGGTGTTGTAAACATCGTACTCGCTCTCCTCCCGGCAGGGAAATCCCAAGAGCCCCTGATACTGGCGGATGGAAGAAAAGGCATCTTTTCTCCCGGTTATGATCTTATGGGTATAGCATTGATGGCCCACATCCCAGATCATTTTGTCCTGAGGGGCATCAAAGACATAATGAAGGGTCAGAGTCAGTTCGACAACCCCGAGATTGGACGAAAGATGGCCTCCTTTCTGGGAGACAACTTCAAGGATTAGGGCTCTGATCTCCCGGGCAAGCTTTGAGAGCTGCTTGACCGAGAGCTTTTTTAAATCCTTAGGGCTTTCAATGGCCTCAAGCAACTTACCCATTGTTTTTCTTATCCTTCAGCCTTAAAAGTCTTGATGCCAGGTAGCGGAGCTCCCCTGACTCCAGGCGCGCCTCATCCAGGGCCAGCTTTGCGTCCGCTACGAATTGCTTCAGTCTCCGCTTCGAGCCATCAAGGCCAAAAAGAGAGACAGCGTTAGGCCGGGGAGGCCGGTCTTCCCGCTCTTCCTGGGCTGCATCGAGAATATCATCCCGAATTTGAAAGGCAAGGCCCAGATTCCGGCCGTAGCCGACCATGGCTTCAAGCTCCGGGGTCCCGGCCTCGCCGAGGATCGCCCCTGTTTTGACCGAAGCCAAGATCAAGGCGCCTGTCTTCTTGAGGACAAGCTCATAGAACCTTTCTTCTGTCAGCTCCTTGGGCAGGAGGGTGATGTCCATCAATTGCCCTCCGATCAGGCCATCAACACCCGCCAGGTGGCTGATTTCTCCAATAACTTGCTCTCTTTTCGGCTTTAAATTCTCATCCAGAGGAGCCTTGGCCAATACCTCAAAGGCCATTGTCAGAAGGCTATCTCCCGCCAGAAGCGCGATGTCCTCGCCGAAGGCTTTGTGGCAGGACGGCTTGCCCCTCCGAAAATCGTCGTTGTCCATGGCTGGCAAATCGTCATGGATCAGGGAATAATTGTGGATGAGCTCGATGGCGCAGGCAAAGGGAAGAAGGACCTCCCGGGGAAGGCCAAAGCACTCCCCTGAGCAAAGAACCAGCAGAGGCCTGAACCTCTTGCCGCCGGAGAAAACAGCGTGCCTCATCGTCTCGAAAAGAAGGGAGTCCTCCTGAGGCAGGATGCGGCGGAGTTCCTGCTCCACAGCCTTCTTTTTCTCGAAGAGTCTCTCTTCGACTGTCTTAAGCATTTCCGTCTTGTCAAAAATCTGTATCGCGAGATATCAAGCTAAAAATAATCCACATTTTATCATCTCTTTCTGAGATGAAATTAAATCCTATCAAAAAGGGATTTCATCGTCGCTTCCCGTTCCTGGCTCCTTATTTCTCTCTGAGGAGCCTTCCTCTCCTTCGAGCTCAAAGGGCTCTTCTTTGAGCTCGCCTTTTTCATCCTTGAGGAGAACCTCGACTTTCTTCTCCGCTTTCCCCAGCTCTTCCCTTAAATATCTGGCCAGCTTGACCCCTTTCTCAAAAAGAGCCAGCGATTCGTTCAAGGGAAGCCCTCCTTTTTCCAGCTTTTCGACGATTTTCTCCAGGTCCTCTAACGCCTTCTCAAAGCTCAGCGTCGCCATCTCTTCTCCTTTTTTATTCATACAAACGCATCAAGTGCTTTTACATTGTCATTGCGAGTTCGAAGAAGGTAGCAATCCGACGAAGTCGTTGCGAGCGACCGAAGGGAGCGCGGCAACCTCTTAAAATGTATGAGATTGCTTCGTTTCACTCGCAATGACATTTTATTTAATGCATCTATTATTTATTACATTTATTATTTAATGCGTCCACATTTTTTATGGCGTCCACATGATTTTTAGTGCGTCAACATTTTTTATGGCGTCTGCATACTTTAATGCGTCTGTATGAGTCCAAAACATCAACGCTTCTTTTCAAACATCAACTTTTCTTTCAAGCGTCACCGCTTCTTTTCCAGATGTGCCTCGATCGGCCTTTTTTTATCGACGGCTTTGACCA
>CAZJYC010000015.1:0-37670 GCA_964550165.1 uncultured Eubacteriales bacterium | reverse complement strand
CGCTTCTTTTCCAGATGTGCCTCGATCGGCCTTTTTTTATCGACGGCTTTGACCATGGCGGTGAATTCGCCTTTATAGAAAGAAACGGTCACTTCTTCATTCCATTTGACCTCATCGATGCGACGGACAAGATATTGTCCGCCGTCTCTCCAGCAGAGGGTGTAGCCTTTTTTCAGTATATTCAGCGGACTGAGGCTGTGCAACTGGGCAGAGAGGCTTTCCCATCGGCCGGAAAGCTGCTGGAGCATTCCTCGCAGGAGGCTGCGCATCCTCTCTTCAAGAAGCGCAGCCAGCGACCTGTCTTCGGCAATTTTCCGCTGGGTGCTGCGGATGCTCTCCCAGGCGCGCGTTTCCAGGCTGTCCACGGTCTGTTCCAGGTTTAAGAGCCTGACCCTCATATTCTGGAAGGCCCGGTGCTGGGAGAGGCTCAGAACTTCGTGCCTTCGCTCCTGGAGGAAATATTTCAAGTGATGAAGCATGCGCTTTTCGAGGCTCTCGATGCGCTCCACAAACGATTGTTCCTTCTCGACCAGAATCTCCGCCGCAACCGAGGGCGTCGATGCCCTGACATCCGCCACAAAGTCGGCGATGGTGAAATCGATCTCGTGACCCACCGCAGAAATGACGGGAATGGGGCAGCGAAAGATCGCCCTGGCAACTTTTTCTTCGTTGAAGGCCCACAGATCCTCGATCGACCCGCCTCCCCGGCCGACGATGAGAACATCGAGACCCGGGAGGCTTCCCAGATGGTCGATTCCCTCCACGATCTCCTCGGCTGCGCCTTCGCCCTGAACCCGGACGGGGTAGATGAGGATATGAAGCCGGGCAAACCTTCTCTCCAGCGTCCTGAGAATATCGACGATCGCGGCTCCCCTGGGCGAGGTGACCACCCCGACTTTTTTCGGCAGAAGGGGGAGCTTTTTCTTGTGGGCGGGGTCGAAAAGGCCTTCCTTTTTCAGCTTCTCTTTGAGCTGTTCAAAGGCCAACTGGAGGGCACCTTTGCCTTTTGGCTCCAAGACCTCGGCCAAAAGCTGGTATTCGCCTCTGGGCTCATAGACATTGATCCGGCCCCGGACGACAACCTGCAGGCCGTCTTTTAGTTCAAAAAGTACCTTCCGCGCTTCGGAGCGAAACATGACCGCCCGCAGCTGGCAGGCTTCATCCTTCAGGGTAAAGTAGAGGTGTCCGGATTGATGGCGGTGGAAGTTGGAGATCTCTCCCTCAACCCACAGAAAAGGAAACGAGGTCTCCAGCTCCAGCTTGACCAGCCGCGTGACCTCAGTCACTGTGTAAATCTTGTCCGGCTTGACGAGGCTTTCAGTCCGCACTTTTCTCCTCGGCTATGATTTCTTTCTGGATGGAAAGGGCTTTCCCTGTTTTGGAGTCGATCTCGACGAAAACAGCGGAAAAGAAAGCTCCTTCCTTTCCCGGCTCAAAGCGTTGGGGCCGGCTCGTCAGGAATCTCTTGAGGGCCTGGTCTCTGCGGATGCCGATCACAGAATTGTAGCCGCCGACCATGCCCACATCGGTGATGAAGGCTGTCCCCTTGGGAAGGATTCGCTCATCAGCCGTGGGCACGTGGGTATGGGTTCCGACCACAGCCGAAACTCTCCCGTCCAAATACCAGCCCATGGCCTGCTTCTCCGAGGTCGCTTCGGCATGGAAATCGACCACAATGACAGGCGTGATCAGCCTGAGCTTTTCAATCTCCTCATCCGCTACCCTGAAAGGGCAATCGATGGGCTCCATGAAGACTCTGCCCTGAAGATTCAAAACTGCGATCTTAATGCCGCCGCCTTCAAGAACATGGGCGCTTTTCCCCGGATTCTGGGGAGGATAGTTCGCGGGCCGGAGCAGCCTCGGCTCTCGCTGAAGATAATCGATGGCCTCCTTCTTATCCCAGATATGATTGCCTGAAGTCAGAACATGAATCTGCGTCAAAAGCTCCTGAGCCACTTTCTCCGTAATCCCCACTCCGCCCGCTGCGTTCTCGCCGTTGGCGATGATCACGGTCGGCGAGCGCTTCTGGACGACGGCCGGCAGGTATTCCCTCAACACTTTTCGTCCAGGCCGGCCGATGATGTCACCTATAAAAAGAACGCCAACCTTATCGGGCATACTCCACGGCCCTCATCTCGCGGATGACAGTGACTTTGATCTGTCCTGGATAATCGAGTTCGTCCTTGATTCTCTTGGCGATCTCTTTGGCCATGACCGTTGCTTTCTCATCCGAGATTTTCTGGCTTTCGACGATAATCCGGATTTCGCGGCCTGCCTGAAGGGCAAAGGACTTGGCGACACCCTCATAGGAATTGGCGACCTCTTCCAGTTTCTCCAGCCTCTTGATGTACGTTTCCAGGAGCTCACGACGGGCCCCGGGACGGGCGGCGGAAAGTGTATCCGCAGCCTGAACCAGCACGGCTTCCACCGAAGGGAAGTCCACATCCCGGTGGTGGGAAGCGATGGCCTTGACAACCGCTTCAGATTCGCCGTATTTGCGGCAAAGCTCAACGCTCAGTTCGGTATGCGTGCCCTCGACTTCCTTGTCCACGGCTTTCCCGATGTCATGGAGGAGTCCGGCTCTCAGGGCAATGTTGGTATCCGCACTCAGCTCAGTGGCCATCAAAGCCGCCAAGTAAGCCACCTCCTTGGAATGCTGGAGAACATTCTGGCCGTAGCTTGTCCGGTATTTCAACTTGCCAAGAAGTTTGACCAGCTCCGGGTGGACATTCTGCAGTCGGAGCTCAAGGATTGTCGATTCTCCTTCCTGCTTGATCTTCTCTTCCAGCTCCGCTTTGACTGTCTCGACAACTTCTTCAATCCGTGCGGGATGAATCCTGCCGTCGATGACCAGCTTCTCGATAGCCAAGCGAGCCAGCTCTCGGCGAATGGGGTCAAAACTGGAAAGAATGACGGCTTCTGGCGTATCATCGACGATGATGTCGACCTGGGTGGCCAGCTCCAGAGCCCGGATGTTGCGGCCTTCTCTGCCGATGATTCGTCCTTTCATGTCCTCCGAAGGCAGGTCAACCACAGAGACCGTCGTCTCCACCACATGCTCGGCCGTTGATCGCTGGATGGCCTGGCTGATGATCTCGCGCGCCATGAGCTGGCTTTTTTCTCGCGTCTCTTCTTCAATTTTTCGTATTGTCTGAACCGCATCAAGCTTGGCTTCCTCTTCCAGCTTTTTGGTCAGCATATTTTTTGCTTCTTCCTGAGTCATACCTGCAATTCTCTCCAGCTCGGCCATGGTTTGTTTGAGAAGCCCGCTGTATTTCCTCTCGGACTCGGCCACATCCCTTTCCTTCTGATAAATCCTCTGTTCTTTTGAGGAAAATTCCCGTTCCTTTCTTTCAAGGTTCTGGAACTTCCGCTCTAAGTTTTCCTCCTTCCGCATGAGCATCCTTTCCATCTCGGTAATCTTTCTCCGGCTGTCGCGCGTTTGCCTCTCGAACTCAGCCTTCAGGTTGAGCTGTTTTTCTTTAGCCTCGATCGCCGCTTCCCGCTTTATCTTTTCTGCTTCCTCTTGAGCTTTTTCCAGAATTTCCTTGGCTTCCTGGTGTGCCCGAAAAACAGCCCGGGCTCCAGAAGCCTTCTTTATCCACAAAAAGATGATGATGCCAACGCCAAGAATGAGGGCCCCGGCAATGACAATAAGCATAACTGAATTCAACTTGATCACCTCCTCAATAGGTGAATCAAAGGAGATGAAAGTCAGGAGGGTTAATCGATGATTATGCTCTATGCTGCAAATTCAAAGAGAGACCCACGCGAAAAAGACTTCGAAACACTTCAGGAACAACCGACTGCAAAAACTGTCCGTTCAGGAGTTTTCGAATTCCCCCAAAGTCATCTATAAACTCTCGAACTCTAATTCTCGCTTTATTCAGTCGCTTCCTCGATATTTTTGTATGTATTCTCATCTTTAAAGAGATAATCCTCCAAACTTTCTATTTTACTCTCCATATGAGCCATTACTTCATTCAATTGATCCAGCTTCTTCTGAGACAGAAAGAGTTCATCTGCGATATTCAAAGCGGCCAAAACCGCAATTTTCAAGCTGTCCGCAGATTTTGACCTGTAACCGACTTCGCGCATCTTCTGATCAACGTAAGAAGTAAGGCTGCTTATGTATTTTTCATCCTCCTCTCCTTTGACCCTAATCTTATATTTTTGTCCGAAAATTTCGATTTCTATGATTCGTTCAGTCATATCCCGATCTTTTCAATCTGGCCTATGATCGTCTCT
Source organism: uncultured Eubacteriales bacterium (assembly GCA_964550165.1). GTDB lineage: Bacteria > Acidobacteriota > Aminicenantia > Aminicenantales > Aminicenantaceae > CAZJYC01. The sequence goes on along the minus strand of CAZJYC010000015.1, from coordinate 33,422 downwards.
ATTTTTCCTTTGATAACGTCTCTCTCTTTCTGATAGACTTTCAAATCCTCGTCAAGCTTTCCGGCTCTTTGAGCTTGCTCCTCAAAATTCTTTTTCTCTGCCCTGAGTTCTTTGATCTGCTGCTTCAGTTTCTCATTCTCGCCCATGAGCTTATTTATGAAATCGATAACATGAGAAATTTTACTTTCGAGTATTTTAATTCTTTCCAGCTCTGTTGTCAATTTTTCCTCCTGAGTTGAAATTTAAAATTTGCTTTCAGGGCATCGATAATTTTTTGTATCAGGCGGTCGACCTCTTCTGCCAATAACGTCCTCTGAGGATTCACAAAGACAAAACGAAAGGAAAGGCTGATTTTACCCTTTGGAATCGAAGGCCCTCGAAAGCGGTCATAAAGCTCGAAACTCGAAAGATAAGGAATGGAAAGCTTCTCCACGGCCTCTCGGATATCCTGGTAAGTCACATCCTGGTCAGCGATGAAAGAGACATCCCGCCTGACGCTCGGAAAGCGAACCACTGGCACATACTGAAACGCTTGAGGCTTTTTGGCGAAGAGCTTGGCCAAATCAAGCTCTGCAGCCCAGACAGGATCTTCTAAGGAATAGGAATCGAGGATTCTCTTCTTGAGCAAACCGAAACATCCGATGGCTTCCCCCCTGTAAGACAAGCCAACGGAGTATTCCGGCTCGAAGAAAGCATGCGCTTTCTTCTTGAAAACAAAAGGCACATATCGGAGCTGAGTCATCAGCCATTCCAGGGCTCCCTTCAGGTGAAAGAAGTCAGCCTTTTCGCCCGTTTGCTGCCAATGCGCTGTGCCCATGGCGCCTATGCTTATCAAGCCAAGCGTAAGCTCCTCCCGGGTGGAGTCGTTCTCCCAGAAATAAATATCCCCGACCTCAAAAAGATGAACGCCCTCAGCCCCTCTGTTTCTATTCCAGACGATGTTCTCCAGCAGGCCTGCGACCAGGGTTGTCCTGAGCGCTGATGACTTCGCAGAGACAGGATTCCGGATTTCAACAACTCGCTTCTTGGTCTGGAAGATGGCTTGCTTTTCGGGATCGGCGAAACTGAAATTGAGCGCTTCGTCGAAACCGCAGCTGAAAAGCTGCTGGCGCAGTTTATGGATTAATCTTTTTTTCGGGTCGGGAGGCGGCTCCAGAACTTTTAGCGGCGGGAAGTGAGAAGGAATCCTATCATACCCGTAGAAGCGGGCAATCTCCTCGATGAGATCAGCCTCTCTTTCGATATCAACCCGGAAATAAGGAACTTTAACCTGCCATACGCCTTGCTGTTGAGACTCAACCTGAAATCCCAGCCTGGATAAAGTCCGAAGCGAGAAGGCCTCATCCACCTCAATTCCCAGAAGCTCGGTCACACGATTTTGACGGAGGATGACCGTCCTGTTCTTCTTGGGATTGGGATAGACATCGATAATTCCTTTCGTGACTGTGCCTCCCAGCTGGTTCAACAGCGAGGCTGCCATCAAAGCGGCTCTCGGCGGGAAAGAGACGTCAGCGCCTCTCTCGAAGCGGTAGGAGGCATCGGTGACGATTCCTGTCTTTTTGCTCGTCTTCCGGATGGAGATGGGGTCAAAATAGGCGCTCTCGATAAAGACATCCCTGGTGGCTTCCTGGACTGAGGACTCCCATCCGCCTATGACCCCCGCCAGGGCAACCGGTCTTTTTTCATCCGCAATCACCAGCATTTCTGGGGAGAGAGAGACGTCCTTGTCTTCCAGGGATTTTAGGGCCTCGCCCTTTTTGGCCTTGCGGATGATGATCTTTCTGCCCCCGATTTTGGCTAAGTCAAAAGCATGGATCGGCTGAGCCGTGGAGAAACACACATAGTTGGACACATCCACAACGTTGTTGATGGGCTTTAAGCCCATGGCTTCGATTCTCTTCCTCAGCCAATCGGGAGAAGGTCCGACTTTGATGCTTCTGACGATCGTTCCCGTGTAACGCGGACAAAGATCTTCATCCAAAATTTTGACGTCGACGAGGAGAGAGGTTTTTTCCTCAGACTCGGCCAAGGGCCAACCTTTCTCCTTCAGGGTCAAGCCGAGTGCGGCGGCCAACTCTCGAGCAATCCCCAGATGGCCAAGAGTGTCAGGACGGTTGGAGTAGGTCTCGATTTCAAGGATGATATCGCCGTCTTTTGCCTCCCACTCCTCCACCATCAACCCGATCATGTTCAGGGTGTCGATCAGTTGAGACAGAGGGAGATCGAGCGCGATGTATTCTTTGAGCCAATCCAGACTTATTCTCATTTGAGTGCAAATTGCCTTAGGAACCTCAAATCATTCTCGTAAAAATACCTCATGTCGGGGATTTGATAAGCAAACATGGCTATGCGGTCAATCCCCATGCCAAAGGCGAATCCAGAATATTTTTCCGGGTCGATGTTGACGTTTTTGAGAACCTGCGGGTCGACCATTCCTGAGCCCAAAATCTCGATCCAGCCGGTCCCTTTACAGACGGAACATCCCTCATTTTTGCCTCCACAGACTGTGCACTCGATGTCCACTTCAGCAGAGGGCTCGGTGAACGGGAAAAAGCTCGGCCGAAATCTGATTTTGATCTTTTCGTAGAAAAGGGTTCTGAGAAAGTGTTCCAGCGTGCCCTTGAGGTGGGCAAAGGTGATCCCGCGGTCGACGACAAGTCCTTCGACCTGGAAGAACATGGGAAGATGGGTGGGGTCGGGAGCCTCCTTGCGGTAGACTTTGCCAGGAATAATGATACGGATAGGAGGTTTCCGCTTTTCCATGGCCCGAATCTGAACCGGAGAGGTATGCGTCCGGAGAAGCAGATCGTCGGTGATGTAGAGCGTGTCCCAGTCGTCTCGGGCCGGATGATATGGAGGAAAATTTAAAGCTCCGAAATTGTAGTAGTCTGTTTCGATCTCAGGCCCTTCTTCGACGGAAAATCCCATGGCGATGAAGATGTTTTCAACCTCCTGCTCGAAGAGAACGATGGGATGGGGGGCGCCAACATATTCTCTTTTTCCGGGCAGAGTCAGGTCGAATTTGCTGATGAATGTCTCGGGGACGGCGAACCGGTCTTTGAGCCTCTCCAGCTTCTTCTGGACGCAGCCTTTCAGGTCGTTGATGAGTTTGCCGGCCTCAGGCCTTTGCTCAGGCTTTAAGGAGGCAAGCTCCTCAAAAAGATGTTTGAGGTGTCCTCTTTTCCGGCTCAAATACTGGTCGCGGAGCTCTTGGAGAGACGTTGCATCTTTCACTCGAGCCAGAGCTATGTCAAATTCTTTTTTTCGATGTTCTATTTTTGCTCTGAAATTTTTCATATGTCATCAAGCGTTTGACTCTTTAACCTTTTGGATGATCCGCAAAAAAGTTTGCGGATGGTTGACAGCCAGATCAGCCAGGATTTTCCTGTCGAGCTCGATATTCAGCCTTTTCAGGCCGCTGATAAACCGGCTGTAGGAGAGTCCGTTGTTCTCTGCCGCTGCTTTGATTCGGATTATCCACAGCTTTCTAAAGTCTCTCTTCCGGGCGCGCCTGTCCCTGTAGGCATAGAGGAAGGCCCTCTCGACGGCCTCCTTGGCTGTCCGGTAGTTATGGCTGCGGGCTCCCCAATAGCCTCTGGCCAATTTCATGATTTTCGAGCGTCTCGCTCTTTTTCTCATTCCTCTCTTAACTCTCGGCATTTTCCTCTCCTTGTCTCTGCGGTGCGCTGAGGATTCTTAAAATCCGTAGGGAAGCATCTTTTTAATTCGGCTTCTATCCGGCCCTTTAATCAGATCACTCTTCCCTAGGTTTCTTTTCCTCTTTGCTGATTTCTTGGTGAGAATATGACTCTTATAGGCCTTCCGGTGAACGATCTTTTTCTTCGCTGTCACCCTGAATCTTTTCTTTGCCCCTTTGTGCGTCTTTAGTTTTGGCATCTTTTCCTCCTGCCTTACCGGGACTGAGCAGAGCCGAAATGGACCAACTCTGTCTCCGGACATCTCCATCCTGGAAAGCAATATCTTTGGTGTCTTCGAGAACCCTGTCTAAGAACTGCTGAGCCAGTTCTGGCCTGGCCCTCTCTCTCCCACGGAGCATGACTGTGATCTTCACCCTATTGCCGTCATTCAGGAATCTCTGAATATGCCTCATTTTAAAGTTGTAATCATGGATGCTGATCTTTGGCCTGAACTTAATCTCCTTGATTTGGATCTGCTTCTGATGCCTCTTGGCCTCATGGGCTTTCTTGTGCAACTCATAAAGGAACTTGCCATAATCCATAACGCGACACACCGGGGGATTTGCCTGGGGGGCGATCTCAACCAGGTCCAGGCCTCTTTCCCCGGCAATGGATAGGGCTTTTGACAAGGGCAGAATCCCGATCTGTTTTTTGTCCTCGTCGATGATTCTGACTTCTTTGGCTCGGATCATTTCGTTTATCCTGTGTGGTCTTTCTGCCCTTCCTCCGCGATAAAATCTGCCTTTGATGATGATTGACCTCCTTTAAAGATTGATGAATAAAGACTTATTTTTATCCAATTCCTTGACTTTTTCAAGGAAATCCTGGACTTTAACCTCACCTCGGTCACCCTGAGTATGGACTCTCAATGAGGCTGTACCATTTTTGACCTCTTTGTCGCCGGCAACGAGGATAAGGGGAACCTTACGGACCTCTGCATCCCTGATCTTATAGCCGACTTTTTCCCGGCGAAGGTCCTTTTCAGACCTCAAGCCGTTCTCCCTGAATGTCTTGTCCAGAGACGCCGCATAATCCTCGTGCCGCTCGGCAATCGGAACGACGGTCACCTGAATCGGAGCAAGCCAGACGGGGAAGTTTCCGTTGTAGTGCTCGATCAGAATCCCGAAGAATCTTTCCAGCGAACCCAGGAGCGCGCGGTGAATGAGGAAAGGCCTGTGGAAATTCCCGTCCTCGCCCACATAGTGGAGGTCGAACCTCTCAGCCAGGTTAAAGTCGAGCTGGATGGTGGTGCACTGCCAGGACCTCTTGAGAACATCCTTGACCTTGATGTCAATCTTGGGTCCGTAGAAGACTCCTTCTCCGACATCGACGTGAAATTTCATTTTTGCATTTTTCAGGGCTTGCTCGAGAGAGCGAGTTGCTTTGTCCCAATCTTCCAGGCTTCCCACGTACTTTTCAGGCCGGGTGGAAAGAAAGATATCGTACTCCTCGAACCCAAAAGTTTTCATCAGCCTCATGCCCAGAAAGAGGACTCTCTTGATTTCCTCTTCGAGCTGATCTCCGCGGCAGAAAATATGAGCATCGTCTACGGTGAAGCCTCTCACCCTCAGGAGTCCATGAAGAACTCCGCTCCGCTCGTAGCGGTAGACCGTGCCGAGCTCTGCCCAGCGGAGGGGAAGCTCGCGGTAGCTTCGCTGGCGGGATCTGTAGACCATGACATGGAAAGGGCAGTTCATGGGCTTCAGCTCATACTCCATGCCCTCACTCAAAATGGGGGGATACATGGCCTCATAAAACTCTGTGTGGCCGCTTCTTCTCCATACGTCGAGTTTGGCTAAATGGGGAGCATAGATGAAGTCGTATCCATCCCTGAGGTGCTCTTCTCTCCAATAGTCCTCGATAACGCGGCGGATGGTGGCTCCTTTGGGATGCCAGAGGACGAGGCCGGCCCCCAGGTCCTCGTTGAAGCTGAAAAGGTCAAGCTCGGGGCCGAGCTTGCGGTGGTCCCTCTTCTTGGCTTCTTCGAGTAAGCTCAGGTGCTCTTCCAGGCCCTTAGTGCTGAAAAAGACTGTCCCGTAGATTCTCTGGAGCTGCTGTCCTCGCTCATCTCCTTTCCAGTAGGCTCCTGAGACAGAAAGAAGCTTGAAATGCTTGATGGCACCCGTGGACGGGAGGTGGGGGCCCAGGCAGAAATCGATGAAGTTGTCCTGCTTGTAGCAGGTCACCTCTTTGCCGCCTTTTTCCCGGATAAGCTCAACCTTCAGCTCCTGCCCCAATTCTTGAAAGAGGCGAAGGGCCCTGTCTTTGGAAAGAATGAGCTTCTGGATGGGGACGTCTTTCTGAGCGATTTCCCTCATTTTGGCTTCGATCTTGGAGAGATCCTCCAGGGTAAAAGGTTCATCCCGCAAAAAATCGTAGAAGAACCCGTCTTCTGTGGCTGGCCCGACTCCGGTTTTTGTCCCGGGAAAAAGCTCAAGGACAGCATGGGCCATCAGATGGGCCGTGCTGTGCCTCAAGACATCCATCGCCTCATCCGAACCTTCGTCAAGGAACAGAATTTCCGCATCTTTTTCCAAGGGAGTCTCCAATCCTGCGAGCTGACCGTCGATTTTGGCCAGAAGAGGCTCATCGCGCAGCTTGAGCCGGGGAATCAGGCCAGAGAGCGGCGTGCCTTTCTCGACCGAAAAAAAAGACCCCTCTGCCTTAACCTTAACTCGTTCAGCCATTAAAATTTATTTGTATTCAACAGGGCGTGCGAAGCCTCGATGCTCTTTTTCCTCCTGAATACTTACTCCTTAGAATTCGAAATGGTAGGCGCGGAGGGTATCGAACCCTCGACCTCTTCCGCGTCAAGGAAGCACTCTACCACTGAGCTACGCGCCTTTTTGAGCGTTTATATCTTAAAAAAATTATGCTCCAGGTGTCAATAGGAACAGGTAAAGCGTCTTTTTTTACGTGAAGATCTATGATGATAAGAGCCAACTATAACAGTGCTGGTTTCCATCCCTCCTCGCCAAAAACCCTCCCACCCACCACCATGGGCTTCGGACGGACGGAAACCAGCGCCTCCATTCCTCACTTTACCAAATCTCTTTTCTCGCCAGGGGAAAAAAGATGCTTCCTATGAACAGAGATTCGGATAAGGTTGTTTTTTTCCAAAGAAAATTAGACAAGCAGGCCCGAATCCTCTAGAATAAAAACGAGTTGATTTCTGCAAGGAACAAATGATCGGGATCATGGCGGATTCGCACGATAACCTGAATGCGATCAAGCTTGCAGTCCGCATTTTCAAGGATGCAGGCTGCTCCCTGGTCATCCATGCTGGAGACATTATCGCCCCCTTTGCGGCCAAAGAGCTCGAACATCTCGGCTGCCCGGTCAAGGCTGTTTTCGGCAACTGCGATGGGGAAAAGGCCGGCCTTGAAAAAACCTTTTCCGCCTTTGGAGAAATTCAAGACGCTCCTTTGGTCTTCAATCGCCAAAAGCTCTGCTTCCTGGTCATGCATGTCCCTTCAGATCTTAATACTCACCTGGCTTCAGGGAAATACAACGTTGTCATCTGCGCCCACACTCACAGGCCGAAGATAAGAAAAGAGAAAAATTCTTTGCTCATCAACCCTGGTGAGACTGGAGGGTGGCTGACAGGAAAGAATACTATTGTTCTTTTGGACGCAAAGACGCTCTCAACAGAGATTATTTCTTTGTGAAAAAAATGGCTCGAGGAATAGAAAGACGCCAAAAGCCCGCCTGGCAAAAACACCGGAGGCCTCTCCCTCCTCCCGGGCCAACTTTCCGCAGGGAAGGGAAAAGAGGCCCGGCCAAGAAAAAATAGCTCGAATGAAGACGCTTTTTGCGGGTCTTTCCTTCAAAAAAATTGGCGAAATAGCTGCAGCGACCATATCGAATTTAGCCTTAGCAGTTCGCTCTTGAGGATATTCCCCGTGGAGGCTAAGCGGTGAGAAAACCGTTTGAAAAGCTCAGGCAGATTGGCTCGAAGGTACGCCGCTTTTGCCCCAGCGAGTCCAAAGCGGCTCGGTTCAAGGCTTCGCTCTCCTCTCCCTTCGGTCGAAGAACCATGCCCGCTCAGCCTTTCACACGACCTTCCCGCCACTCTGCCTTCGCCAAGTGATAGAAAGCCCGCGTGTTTTCGAACCACTTAGCCGGAGCGATTTTTAATTTGACTATTTCTGTATGAACAGTTATCTTATTACCGAATTTTACGGAGGGGATAGGAAGGAAGATGAAGTGCCCTGAATGCCAGCACGAAAATCTTGAGAATTCGCGCTTCTGCGCCAAATGCGCGACTCCGCTTGTTACGGAAAAAATTCCCGAGCTCCGGACTAAGACACTCCGCGTCCCTTCAAAAGAAACGACCTCAGGAACGATCATTGCCGGAAAGTACAAGATCATCGAAGAGCTGGGCACCGGGGGCATGGGCAAAGTTTATAAAGCCGAGGATGTCAAGCTCAAAAGGACAGTGGCCCTGAAATTCCTGTCACTGGAGCTGACCCAGGAGCTGAAGGCTCGGGAGAGGTTTATCCATGAGGCGCAGGCCGCCTCTGGCCTTGACCATCCCAATATCTGCACGATTCATGAAATCGGTGAAACAGAAGACGGCCAGATGTTTATTGCCATGGCTTACTGCAAGGGGGAGAGCCTCAAGGAGAAAATACAAGGAGGGCCGCTAAAGCCTGAAGAAATCGTCGATATTGCTCTCCAAGCGGCCCAGGGTCTGGCCAAAGCCCACGAAAACGGCATCGTCCACCGCGACGTCAAACCTGCCAACATCATGACCACCCAGGAAGGTCTGGCTAAAATCGTCGATTTTGGCCTGGCCAAGCTTGCCGGAACAACGCGTATCACCCAGGTTGGAACAACCATGGGAACCGTGGCCTACATGTCGCCGGAGCAGGCTCGCGGAGAAGAAGTCGACCAGCGAACCGATGTCTGGTCGCTGGGTGTGGTTCTCTATGAGATGCTCAGCGGGCAGATGCCCTTCAAGGGGGAGCAGGAGCAAGCCGTTGTCTATTCCATTCTGAAGGAAGAGCCAGCGCCCATAAAAGCGATGCCCTCTGGAGTTCCGCGGGAATTGGGACAAATAATTCACAAAGCTCTATCCAAGGACCCTGCCAAAAGATACGCCTCAGGCAAAGAGTTGGCCGAGGCCCTTCAGGCCTTAAAGTCAAAAATGGCTGTCGGCGTGACTCCTATCACCAGAAAGTTCGTATTTGCCAGGCCTCAAAAGCGCATGCTCATTGCGGGAGCGGTCAGCGTCGCTGTCCTGGCCGCAATCATGTTGACCTGGGTGCTGACCCGGCCCAGCCTTGCTTTCCAGGAGCGGGACAGGCTGCTCGTGGCTGATGTCGACAACCTGACAGGGGATTCGGTGTTCGACCTGGCCCTTAGGACAGCCATCGAAGCCGATTTGCAGCAATCACCCTATGCCAATATCTTCGACAAAGCCCAAATGGCTGACACCCTGCGTCTGATGCGAAAAGCCCCGACCACCAAGGTTGACGAAGAATTGGGCTGCGATATTTGCCGCTTTTCCGGCGTGCGGGCCTTGATTCTTCCCCGGATCCTTTCTGCTGGAGAAGCCTACGAACTCCAGGCGATTCTGATCGACCCGGTTAAAAGGCGCCATGTGGACCGCATCCGCGTCACAGCCCGTGGCCGGGAAGAGGTCCTGCTCCATGCCATCGACAAGCTGGCGATTCAGGTTCGTTCCCGCCTGGGCGAGTCGATCGAATCCATCGCAAAAGCGGATGAGCCTGTGATCAAAGTCACCACTTCCTCCTGGGAAGCGCTCAAATACCTGTCCATGGGAATGGTCAAGTGGAATGAAATGAAGTTCGCTGAGGCTGCGCCTCTCTTCGAGCTGGCCTTGGAGAAAGACCCGCATTTTGTCTCAGCCAGGGGCTCCCTGGGCCTGTTGCTCATCCAGTTCCTGGGACAAAAAGAGAAAGGGAAAGAGATGCTCAAGCTTGCCTTGGAGGATGCAGAGGCTCAGAGTCTCCCACAAATTGAGCGCCTCAGAATCAAGGCCGCCAGCCTGCAATTTGTCGATGAGGACTTTGAAGGCGCCCTGGAAGAGTATCGGCTCATGAGAGAGATCGACCCTGATTTCATGCCAGCCTACAACAATGCGGGAATGATTCTCAGGGGTCTCGGCCGATACGATGAAGCCATGACCATGTACCAAAAGGCGGCCGAAGTCGCTCCCCGGAGCAGCATTCCCCTGGCCAATCTCTGGTATACATACATATTCTTCACCCATGACGCACGTGCTGCCGAAGAAGTGGGGCGGAAGCTGGTGAATCTTGGACCCGAAATTGCCGGTTACCTGAATTTTTTGGCCTACAGCTTAGCGATTCAGGCGAGGTTCGATGAAGCCTTCGAGCTTCTCAGGAAAACCGTTGCGCTTGAGCCTCAGCATCCCTACGGACTCCCTAACCTGGCGCATACCCTCCTGGCCTCTGACCGGGCAGCCGAGGCGGTGCCTGTATACCGGGAAGTCCGTGAACTCGCTCGCCAACGACGTGTAACAGGGACTTTCGTTAAGTGCTGCTTTGACTTAGCCTTTGCTCTGGCCGAAGCAGGAGAGAAGGAGGCGGCCAAAGAAATTGCAGCAGAGGGCAGGGAATATCTGCAAAAAGAATTGGGCTCCGCTTCACCAAGCCCCCAGAACCTGATCATCCTGGGCCAGCTTGAGGCTGTCAGCGGGAAAACAAGCGAAGCGAGACAGTATTTGAGCAAAGCCCTGAATCTCGGGGCTAAAGACCCCTACACACTGCAGAACCTTTCCGAGCTTTACGCTCTCTTAGAAGATAAAGCACAGGCCATAGAGACGCTCAAGAAAGCGCTCGAATCAGGCTTCCCGGATTATTTCTTTCCTGTGATCCTTCCCGCTTATCAATCCATCCGGAATGACCCGCAATTTCGGGCGTTGTTTAACCTCGACGCCATAGAAAAACAACCCGAATAAGCGACTCCATTAAAAGAAAAAGGGGACTGTCCCCTTTTATTAGGCGGAGTGGTTTGCATAAATGAGAGGCCTGTATTATACTTTTGTTTCAACATTTTATTGAAAAAAAAGCTGGAAACCAGCCTGAATTTTAAGGAGCATGTCGTATGAAGAACGTTCTCATCATGGGAGCAGCAGGAAGAGATTTCCACAACTTCAACGTCTTTTTCAGGGACAAGGAGGAGTATTGCGTTGTGGCTTTCACGGCCACACAGATTCCGGACATCGAGGGCAGAAAATACCCTTCGGCTCTTGCCGGAAAACTCTATCCGGACGGAATCCCGATCCATCCAGAAGAAAAGCTGGAGTCCCTTATCAAAGAACACGATATCGCCGAAGTCTTTTTCTCCTACAGCGATGTCTCCCATGAGTACGTCATGCACAAAGCCTCTCAGGTTTTAGCGGCCGGAGCCAGTTTCACCGTCCTCGGGCCACGGGAGACGATGATCAAGAGCAAACGGCCTGTGATATCGGTCTGCGCTGTCCGGACAGGAAGCGGGAAAAGCCAGACAAGCCGCAAAATTGCCCTCCTTCTCAAAGAAAAAGGCAGAAATGTCGTTGTCATCCGCCATCCCATGCCTTACGGCGACCTGAACAGGCAGAAAGTGCAGCGTTTTGCCACCTACGAAGATATGCTCGATCAAGAATGCACCATCGAGGAAATGGAAGAGTATGAGCCTCACATCAAAAAAGGCATTGTCGTCTATGCCGGTGTGGATTACGGCGCTATTCTTGAACAGGCTGAAAAAGAGGCAGGCGTCATTCTCTGGGATGGCGGCAACAACGATTTCCCTTTTTATCTGCCAGACTTAGAGATTGTGGTCGTCGACCCTCACCGGGCTGGCCATGAGCTTCTCTACCACCCGGGAGAGACAAACTTCAGAATGGCTAACGTCATTGTCATCAACAAAATCGACAGCGCAGAAAAAGAAAAACTTAACCAGCTCCTCAACAACATCAAAGAGGTCAATCCAAAGGCAACGGTCATCCGCGCCAATTCCGCGATTTTTGTCTCGGACTCCAAAGAAATCGCAGGCAAAACAGTGCTGGTCATCGAAGACGGACCGACTCTGACCCACGGAGAAATGCCCTACGGCGCGGGGATCATCGCGGCTTCAAGGTACGGGGCCAAAAAAATCGTCGACCCCAGGCGCTATGCTGTAGGGAGCATCAAAAAGACATTCCAAAAATACGCGCATCTCGATAAAGTCCTCCCGGCTATGGGCTATGGCAAAAAACAAACGGCTGAACTCGCCGAGACGATCAACAGAGTCGACTGCGACCTTGTTGTCAGCGGCACGCCTATCGACCTCGGCCGGCTCGTTCAGACGAACAAGAAAATCCTTCGCGTCACCTATGAACTGGAAGAAATCGGCTCGCCCAACCTGAAGGAGGTCCTGCAGAAGTTCTGATGAAGAAAAAAATCGCCTTGATCGCTTTTGGCGGGAATGCCATTCTCCCTGAAAACCAGGGAGGACTCCAGGTCGAACAGGAAAAAAACGCCGAGACAGCCGCCCGCCTGATGATTCATGTGGTCAAAAAAGGCTATGAACTGATCATCGTCCATGGCAACGGCCCTCAAGTCGGCAACCTGCTCATCCAGATGGAAGAAGCCATCACCAAAATTCCCCCTTTTTCTCTGGAAGTCTGTGACGCCATGACCGAGGGCAGCATGGGATTCATGCTGGAGAAAGCGATTATCAACGAGCTCCGGAAGAATTCTCTGGATAAGGAAGTGGCGACACTCGTCACCCAGGTCGTTGTCGCCAGGGAAGACCTTGCCTTTGAAAACCCGACCAAGCCCGTCGGCCCTTTCTACTCCAAATACAGAGCCCAGATGCTGGCCAAAGAGAAAAAATGGACGATGATCGAAGATGCGGGCCGGGGCTTTCGCAAGGTTGTGCCCTCTCCCAGGCCGATCGATGTCGTTCCTAAAAGAATCATCCGGGAGCTCGTCAACTCGGGAAAGATTGTCATCGCTTCTGGGGGAGGAGGTATTCCGGTGATTATCAACAGCCGAGGGCTTTTCCAGGGTGTGGAGGCCGTTATCGACAAAGATTATGCGGCAAGCCTTATCGCCCGCGAGGTTAACGTGGACCTTTTCATCATCTTGACAAGTGTGGATCAGGTGTATTTGAATTACGGTGCGCCGGATGAAAGGCCGATTCCGTTCATGACCGTCAAAGAAGCTGAAGACTATTCCGCTCAGGGACAATTCCCGCCCGGTTCCATGGGGCCTAAAATCCAGGCTGCGGTCGAGTTCGTCCAGAGCAGCGGAAAAGAAGTGCTGATCACCTCAGCCAACAAACTCAAGGCAGCGTTGATCAGCCGTTCAGGGACGAGAATCAGGGCTTCGGGCTAAGAGGAGGAGATGTGGAAAATTTTCTATCCATCCACGATTTAAGCCTTTACGAGTTCAGTGAAATCTTCGACCTGACCCAGGAAATCAAAGAGAATCCCCAGCGTTTCCGCAAGAAGCTCAGAGACAAAATCCTGGCCATGATCTTCCAGAAGCCTTCCTTGCGAACACGAATGACGTTTGAAGTTGGCATGCTCGAGCTGGGAGGAGAAGCTATCTATTTGAGCCCTTCGGATATCCAGGTGGGAACACGGGAATCTCCCTATGATGTCGCGAAAAATCTGGAGCGCTGGGTTGACGGCATCGTGATCCGAGCCTTTGGCCATCAGGATGTCCTCGACCTTGCGCAAGCTTCAAGCATTCCTGTCATCAACGCTCTGACCGACCTCCTTCATCCCTGCCAGGCCATGGCAGACTTTTTCACCCTCAAAGAGAAGCGAGGGGACCTGAAAACTTTCAAGCTGGCATATGTCGGCGACGGAAACAACGTCTGTCACAGCCTTCTCTTCGCCGCAGCCAAGGCTGGAAGCAGACTGAGCGTGGCCACGCCCCAAGGATATGAGCCCAAGCCTGAGATCGTGCACAAAGCCGAAGAAGATGCCAAAGAGACTCAGGCCGCTTTCTTTTTCACCCATGATCCCTTTGAAGCAGTCAGGGATGCTGATGCTGTCTACACCGATGTCTGGGCTTCGATGGGGCAGGAAGAGGAGAAAGGCAAGAGAGCCAAAATCTTTGCTCCATACCAGGTCAACCGCGAGTTGATGGCCAAAGCCAGAAAAGGCTCGCACTTTATGCACTGTCTCCCGGCTCACAGGGGCGAGGAAGTCACCGACGAGGTGATCGATTCTTCCCAATCCATAGTCTATGATCAGGCAGAAAACAGGCTTCACATCCAGAAGGCTATTCTGCTTTTACTTTTGGGGAAAAAATAGGCAATGATCAAAGAGAATAAAATCACAGAAATCACCGAACAGGATCTTCTGGCTCTGGAAAAAGAATTGTCGAAAACAAAAAAGCCGCTCGCTATCCAAGAGATGACCAAAACAATGGTCTATAAGAAGACCTCCAGTCAATTGAGCCAGGAGGTCAAAAGATACGACCCGGAATGCAACTATGAGGTCGGCGACTTTATCCTCAAAGAATACGATGAGCCCTTGACCGTCAGCAGCAAAGGCGTGGAGCACTTCAAGGGCGCCGTCGTCTTGAAAGTGACGAAGAAAATCCCCTATCCGAGTTTCAAATACGAGATGCTCGAAGTGGATTTCACCGGCGGAGGCGTATTCCGGAAATACATGGACTACATGAAAAAAGCCAAGACTCAGGTTCTCCTTCCTTCCAACTTCGAAGGGAAGGCCAAAACCCATGAAATCATCGAAAAAAAAGAAGACCCAAGGCTCAGCGATCTCCCCATGACGGATAAAGATATAAAGACCTTGGAAAGGAACCTGAGAACGGCACTCAGCAAGTCGAGGAAGTTCTTCAACTGGAATGAATACTGGCAGCTCGCGGAGAACAATATCAAGATCGAGGATAAGAAAATAGAGGACATGGAAAAGCGTCTCACGGAGACAAAGGCCTCCGCAGAGATATCGGAGCTTGTGACGCAGCTCTTTAGCTTCTCAAGTTCTGATGAGCTTTTCGACCTTTCCTGCATGAGTCTCAATTTTACTCTTGAAAAAAAATTCAAGAAGGACTTTATCCTGGTCTCGCCCTATGGCTGGGGCAAATGGCATCTCAAGACAATAATCAATTCTTTTCCGCAGGAGCTGCCTCTGTCTGCACCCATGGCCAAACTTCCTGAATTCGTCGAAAAAGAGAAGGAGCCGCCTGTTCTGAAGGAATGTTTTCCGCTGAAAATATACCTGACCTGGAGAGAAATTCTCTCTGGAGGCATAAAAATTCCGATAGCGCTCAACAAAGAGTTTTCGAACTCCAGGGAGTACATCTTCCATGATGTCGAGGCAGGAACAGACTACACGGTCTACTATTACCCCTCTTCCTGTTTCTTCCTGGGACTAAAAGGTTTTTACGAAGCCAACAATGTTCCTCAGGGTGCAAGCCTGACTTTAGAAAAAAAGGAGCACAACCACCTCAACTTCTGGTTAAAAAAATCCAAGAAAAAACTCACAACGATGAAAATGACCTACGACCCCAAAGAAGATAGATTTGACCTGAGCAGTGAGGAGGTTTTCACTTTCGCTCTTCCCAACAAAATCATCCATCTGGAAAGAGAAACTCTGAACAAACTCCTCTTTTATTACCAGCAACGAGACAATCTGAATCTTCATGAATTTCTGATTCTTATTTTCAAAAAATTTGGCGCGGAAGGGGAAAAATTCTCCCTCCATTACCTCAGAGCGTATCATCTGGTTGACATTCTCAAGCAAACGATTCAGGAAGATGTCGAGAGGACTCTGCTCAGCACACCCGAGTTCTCTCCATCCGAGAAAAAGAAAGGAATCTTTTTCTACAAAGAGAAAATAAAAGTCGAAGAGGAAATCGTGCCTGAAGAGGTTCCGGAGATTCCTCTCGAAGTTCCTGCTGAGGAAAGGCTCGAGGAAGCTCTTCCTTCCGCCCTGGAAATGCCTGAGATCAGAGGAGAAGAGGCAGAACTCGAAGCTCGGGTTGAGCCTCAGAGGCCGGCAATTGAAGAAGAAGTAACACGGAGGCCACCCAAAAAAGAAAAACTCCCTAAGAAAAAGAGGCAGATAATGGAGGCAGAGCGTGAAAAGCGGGCAGTCAAGGGAGCCAAAAAAATTATCGAAGAAAAGATTGAACTTGAGGAGTCCGAGCAAGAGGCCTATTTCGCTGCCAAAACCAAGGAAAAAGAAGAAGAGAAAAAAGAAGAGGCTCTGCCCAAGAAAGAAGAGGCCAAGCCCTTGGTCTCCAAAGAGCCGGTTTTTGGAATTTTTGCGGAAAAACTCAAAACAGCCTTAGAGAAGAAAAAGAAAGAAAAAAAGTAAACTTTCCCCACCATTTCCCCTTTTTCTACACCATGTCCGCTCAGCCTTTCCCACGACCTTCTCGCCGCTCTGCCTTCGCCATGTGATAGAAATCCCGCGTGTTTTTGAACCGCTTAGCCGGAGCGTTACGCAGCCGCCGAGAAGAGCTGCGAGGGAACGGCGTTAAAAACCTGAAGGGGAGCGAGGCCATCCTGAGAGGCCCGCTTGCTATTCAAGTCTTCTTCGCTCGCTGACCTTGACCGGAATCCCTCCTTCTTTTTAGAAAAAAGGGCATATTGCAACGAAAAGCCCTAATTCTTAGTTATTACATAGGGATTGTTATGAGAATGTATAAAGAATACCAAAACGAACATAAGGAGGACATCCGGGATCTTTCCCAGGTTGAGTCGCCAGAGGACTATCTCTATCTAAAACATATGTTCGATTCGGCTCCTGATGAAGGTTTGGACGAATCCCTGAGTCCTGCGGAGGACCTTCCCACCCTCATCCAACCCAGGAGAAAGGAGAAGGCCAGGCTCTTTTCCGGTGGCATCGAAAGGCCTGTTGACCCGGTCCGGCTTTACCTGAAGGACATGGGAAAAGTCTCGCTCCTCACCCGTGACGGAGAGATCAGCCTGGCCAAGCAAATCGAAAGAGGCGAGAGGGCTGTGTTCAAAGTCCTTTCCAAGACGCAACTTGTTCTTAAAGAAATTCTCTCATTTGGGGAGAAACTGAAGAAATCGCCCAAGATCATTCCTGAAATGCTGGAGCTTAACGAAGAACAGAACGAAGAAAAACTCCGGCAAATGAAGAAAGACGTCCTGAGCAAGATTCATGACATTCAAAGATTGGCTGAACGGGTAAACCGTATTCCTCTCAGAAAAAAATCCGCCTTCTCCCGAGGCCGTTTGATGGTCCAAATGAGCCTTCTCACAAGAGGGCTCGGCCTCCGCCCAGCTTTCTGGGCAAAAATCGCAGGCAGGCTCCGTGAACAAATCAGGGCCATCGATGAGTTAGAAGAAACGAGAGAGGAGTTGCAATTGGCTCTGGCCAAAACCAGGGAGAGGAAGAAAAAGGAGGACATCAGGCGAAAAATCAGAGGAATTGAACGGCTCTTGAGAAGCCGGCAGAAAGAAACCAGCCTTGATTCTCATCGATTAAGAAAAATTCTTCGCGACATCTCCAGCGCGAAAAAGACGAGCGAGAAGGCGAAAAAAGAGCTGGTCGCCGCCAACCTGCGACTGGTAATTTCTATCGCCAAGAGATACATGAACCGAGGTCTCCAATTCCTCGATTTGATCCAGGAAGGAAACCTGGGCTTGATGAGAGCTGTCAGCAAGTTTGAGTACCGGAGAGGGTATAAATTTTCAACCTATGCGACATGGTGGATCAAACAGGCTATAACACGGGCCATTGCGGAGCAAGCAAGAACAATCCGAATCCCGGTTCATATGATAGAGGCCATCAATAAGCTCAAGAGAGTTTCTCAGTTTCTTGTCCAGGAAAAGGGCAAGGAGCCGGCGCTGGAGGAAATAGCCGAGAAGATGGACCTGCCGGTCAGCAAAGTCAGGAAAATCATGAAGGCTTCCGAGGAGCCCATCTCGCTCGAGACGCCGGTCGGGGGATACGGGGACAGCTTCATCAGCGACTTCATCGAAGATAAGGTCATTCCTTCGCCCGATGACGCCGCCGTTCTTGTCAGCCTGAAGGAGCAAATTCAAGCCGCGTTGAGCCATCTTCCAGAAAGGGAGGCAGAGGTCCTGAAGATGAGATTCGGGCTGGCGGATGGCCGCGAGCACACCTTGGAGGAAGTGGGCCAGAGGTTCAAAGTCACAAGGGAGCGAATCCGACAGATCGAATCCAAGGCCCTGAGGAAGCTGAAAGGCTCGACACCCGGTTCCCGCTTGAAATCATTCTCTTCCGACTCATAAGGCCCACGTTCTCTGGGGCAACGGGCAAGCTTTTCCCGGCACAGAAGGCGTTAAGGATAAACGCAGAAAAGCCTTCTGCACGAACCTCCGGGCCTTTCCTCGTTCATCGGTATGCCACCGAATATCTGGCGACCCGTGGGAAGCCCTCTTCTTCTGCAAAGTAGAGGCGCCCTTCTCTGTCTATGGCATAAGGAAGGCCCTCGACTTTTAAAGAGGCAACGCACTCATAATCTTCGAATACGTCGAGCTGGTTTTGAGCATCCTCCTCCATGGCCCTCATGGTCACGTACAGCCTGTTTTCATGCTCAAAGACAGGAACCCAGGGAAAAAGCATACTGACGTAAATCCTTCGCTTTCTGATTTTGACCGGTTGAAAAAATCTTGACTCATGTCTGATGAGACGCGTGAGTTCACGGCCCTCATAGACCCGAATTTCGTATCGATGGGGATTCATGACGAACATCTTCCCGTCAACTGACCTGTCAGCTCTTCTCGGAGTTTTTAAAAAATCAATATAATCGTATTCCGCATACTCCTCAGGAACCTCAAAAGGGTCTCCGAAAGAATCCACACGTGTTCCTTCCGGAGTGAAGACATGAAAGATGTGTCTATCTTTAAATCCCAGAACAACCGCCATCTCTTCTGAATAAGAAATGATATGGACCCCTTTAAAATCTATCCTGAACATGTTTAGCAACAGACCATCTTCGTCAAAGAGAAATATTCTCGTTCCGTTATAATCCATGACATAAATTTTTCCCTTTTCGGTTACGGCCATTCCAAAAAGCCGGGGAATCTCCTTGGCGCTTTTTCCTTCCCAGATTTCAAGGCTTTTTAAAAATTTGCCATACCTGTCAAACTTCTGAATCCTCAGGTTTTTTCTGTCCAGGACATAAATATTCTCTTCTCCGTCGAGCGCAATATTCTCGATGCTGGCAAACATGCATCGTTCGTCGCCATCTTCCACTCCAATACAAAGGTCGATTTTTATGACAACCTGCCTGGATTTGTGCTCTGAGCATCCGGAGTCTAAAAAGACCAGGACTGCTAAACAAAAAACGGACTGCGCAAAAAATATTTTTCTCATTGCCCCAAGCCCCGTCCGGCCCTGGCTCGCCTCACAATATTTCCCTCAGCGGACCTTTCCTTCGCGTCACTCTCATCTGATCGAGCAGCTCAAGGAGAGGAATAGCGTACTTCCGTGTGAGCCCGGTCATCTTTTTAAAATCTGAGACGGTCAGCTCCTTTTTTCCTGATTTTTTGATCTGCCATATGACATCATCCAGCCATCGGGAATGGACTATGAATCCATCCTTTCCTTGGACAATCTTTTTCCGCTCGATGAGGAAAGCCAGCATCTTGTTGAGCCTGCTCAAGGAGAGATGAAACCGCTTCTGGATGTCTCGCAGAGAAGCCAAACGAAATTCTCCTCTAAGGCACATCTCCTCCAGCTCCTTCAATATTCTTTCTTCCTCAGAAGAGAGAATCACTCTAAAACTGGAAAGGAAAAATTTGCCATCTATCTCCTTGATCTTCCCCGCATGCTGGAGGTGTTTAAGGGCCAGATGGAGAATCCTTGGCTGCAGATCAAACCTCCTTTTCATTCTTTCCAAGGAAGCTCCCATCTGCTCCGGATGTTTTTGATGGAAACTCTCCAGAAAGACAAGAATTTTCTGAGAAAGGAAATCAAGGCTCTCCTGGGCGAGGATGAACAGGGGAGCAAAAGAAAGAATTCTTATCTTCCCCTCGACCTCCAATTCTTGACTCAAACGTCCCAGCGCGAACTCCTTCAGAGAAGAAAAAACCATCATCTCTTTTACTCTCAAGCCCTCCAGCCCTTTGTCTTGGGCCAACGCAAAAAGCATCTCTTTTTTGTCTCCCTGAAGGCGGCTTAAAAATTCAATTCTTTTCTTCACCTTCTTTCTGCTTATTTTCTCCGAGAAGGGTATGAGGACTTCTCCTTCTCCCAACGCCTCTTTAGCTCCTGAGCGCTCGGCTATAAACCGGTCCTTCCATTTCAGCCAGAGGGATCGCCGCGTCTGAGCCTGGACAAAGAAGAGTCCTTTATCCTTTTGGGCGACTCCGTAGTAATAGAAAGAGACAGGAAGTGCCATCCCCTGAAAAAGTATTCGCGCATTCAGGCGTTTAGTCCTCTCAGGAGGAGGAAAATTGACGACCGCATCAAAACAGGACGTTTTCATCGTCGCTTTCTCTTTGGCTCCAGGCTCAAAGCCAAGGCCATCCGGCGCAGGACAGGGTCAACGGAGATCAAAAAAGCTTTCAACCTGTCTCCCAGTTCAAACTTTCTCCCTGATTTCTTCCCAACAAGGGCCTTTTCTGACTTTTTCAAATAATAATCTCCGTTCAGATCCGCATAGGATAAGATTCCGTCGACAAAATAATCGTCTAGCTCGACTGTCAAGCCTGCCCTGGTGAAGTCGACGATCGTCCCCTCAAATTCCTCCCCGATCTTCCTCTTGAGAAACCGGAAAATCCTCCACTCCAAGAGTTCCTTTTCTGCCTCATCGGCCTTTCTCTCCTGCTCCGAGCAATGATGGGCGACAGTGGATAGAGAGGGAGCCTCTATTTTTTCTTGTTTAAGAGCTTTTTTCAAGACACGATGAACAGCCAAATCCGGATATCTTCTGATAGGGGAGGTAAAATGAGCGTAAAATTTTTTGGCGAGGCCGTAGTGCCCCAGGTTTTCGTCAGAATAGACAGCCAATCTCAGGGATTTCAAAATCTGCAGGTTGATAAATTTTTCCTCACGCTTTCCTTCCATATTGTGCAGAGCCTGCTGGAGGTCTTTCGATGTCATATTTTTCGGCAACGGAAGGGTCAGGCCAAAATGGGCCAGAATCTCTCTCAGCCTCTCCAGGTCTTTCAAGAGTGGAGGAGGATGGACTCTGTACATAAAGGGAATATTTTTCTGACTGAGAAAGGAAGCCACGGCCTCATTGGCCGCAACCATGAATTCTTCGATCAGCCGATGGGCCTCGTTGCGGGCAATAGGGATAATTGAGTGAATGCTCCCTTCTTTGTAGACAAGCTCTGGCTCGAGAAGGTCAAAATCCAGGCTCCCCTGCTCCAGTCTTTTTTTTCTTAAACGCCGGGCCAGCTCCCTCATCAGCAGCAGATCAGGCACAAGAGCCCTGAATCTCTGCCTCTCCTCTTCATCCTTTTCTAATATTTTGAAAACAGAAGTGTAGGTCATCCGCTCTGCCGTCTGAATAAGGGAAGGATGAAATTCTGCCCTTGCTACCTCCCCTTTGCTGTCTATTTCGAGCAAGACGGAAAAGGTCAACCTCTCCTCTCTGGGCCTTAAACTGCAAAGGTCGTTGGAGAGTCTCTCCGGCAGCATGGGAAGAGTCAGGTCCGGAAAGTAGACGCTAGTTCCTCTCTCATAAGCATCGGCATCCAGGGATGAGCCTGGCTTGACATAGTGGGAGACATCGGCAATATGGACTCCGAGAAGAAAATTGCCGCTCGAAAGCTTCCTCACACTGACGGCATCGTCAAAATCCTGAGCGTTCTCGCCGTCGATGGTCATCGTCGTCCAGCTGCGATAATCTTCTCTCCTTTTCTTTTCTTGAGCCATGAGTTCTGAAGAAAATTCTTCCGCTTCCGCTAAAGCGTCTTCGGAAAAGGAAGAAGCCAGGTTGTATCTTTCGATGATAACCCGGCTATCCACACCCGGGTCATCGGGCATGCCCAGGACCTCTGTCAAATGCTTGGTGGTCCTGTCCACCGTAACGATCATCCCGGGCTTCGGAGAAAATTTTCTCTCCATGCTTATGGGGAGCTCTTCGGAAGACGGCGAGTCAAGAGGCAGGAAAAAAGGATGTCCCAAGCGCTCGCTGTAAAACCCGATCATCCGCTTTCTTCCTCTCTCCAGGACCCGGATCACCCGTCCTTCTGGCTTTCCCTTTTTCCCTTTGTCTCGACAAAGGACTTCGACCACATCTCCCCGGAGGGCGCCCCCCGCGTAGCGCGCAGGAACGAAAATATCCTCTGCAGAGCCATGCTCAGGGCTGACAAAGCCATATCCCCTGAGCGAGGTGACGAATTTTCCTCTGACCAGGTTAGTCTTGGCAGGAATGAGGTACCGCCTTTTCAGCTTCAGGACCAGGCCCTGACCTTCCAATCTTTTAAGGCTTTTTCTCAACTTGAGCTTCTCTCCGCGGGAGAGATGAAGCTCGACGGCAATTTTCTGAAAGCCCATGCCCTCTTTTCTCTTCTGCAGAAGCGCTATGATCCTGTTGTCCATTGGCTTAATCCATATCAATAATAATAAAGGGAAATGTAAGGGATTTTGTATTTTTCCCTTAAAATTTTCACCAGCTTTATGTTCAAAATCCTGTCGAATTCCTCCTCGTCTATGTTCGGATATTCAGCCTTAAGTTTCCTTTGAACACGATCCTTGTCTTCCTCAGAGGCATTCTTGCAGAGAACCTCTTCGACCTTGTTCTCTATCCGCTCGAGCTCCTCTTCGTCAAGGGCCGCGGAGAGAATCTTCTGGGCTCGAGCGTAAGGGTCTTTCAGGTAAGAGAGCTGAAGAGGAATGGCTTTCAAGAATTTTTGAGCTTCGGCCAAAGCCATTTTTGCTTTCGCCTCACGCTCCACTATTCTCTTTTTGACTCCGACCTTTCTCTCTATATATTGCTCGAACGCTCTTAAAACCTCAAAATTGCAGAAGGACAGAGACAGGACTTTGGCCTTTCTCCCGGGTCTCGACCTGTATTTCTCGAAGGACTTTGTTATTCCCTCCAGGACGATAGGCAGAGGGATTGCCATCTTTTCCCATCCGGTGATGAGGTCGAGCTCTTTGGAAGAAAGAAAAAAAGGGGCCCCGCGCAGCTTGAAAAAATGGCGGGCAATGGATTGAAAATACTCTTCTCTCGTCTTTTCTCCTTTTTTCACAACGCCTCTCCCGCTGAAGGACGCATCCTGGAATTCGTGATCTATAACGATGTCCTTTATCAAAAAACGATGCTTACCTCGCTGAAGATAGAATTGATTATGCTTTAATCCTTTCGTAAATGATCCTCAGCCCTTCCAAAACAAGAAAAGGCTCATAAATATCTATGGATTTTATTTCATGGCTGATCTGTGCCCCAAAGCCTCCCGTGGAGACAACCGCGGCTTCGCCTCCCAATTCCTTTCTCATCTCTTCAATAATGTTGGAAACAAGACCGATGTAGCCAAAATAGAGTCCTGACTGCATGCTGGACACTGTGGTGCGGCCGATCGCTTTTTTGGGCTTCCTTATTTCTATGCGGGGCAGTTTGGCAGTTTTGAGGTAAAGGGCTTCGGCGGAAATCTGTACTCCCGGGGCAATCGCTCCTCCCAGGTACTCCCCTCTGGATGAAATCGCATCAAAGGTCGTGGCTGTGCCGAAATCAACCACAATGCAGGGGCCGCCGTGCTTTTCGTAGGCTGCCACGGCAGCTACAATCCGATCGGCGCCTACTTCGAGCGGATTTTCGTAAAGAATGGCCATTCCCGTCTTCAATCCCGGTCCAACGATAAGCGGTTTGATGCGGAAAAGGCTCTGGCTCAGGTCTTCAAAGGCTGGAGTCAACGGAGGGACAACGCTGGAGACGAGAACGGATTTTATCTTTTTCACCTCAACGCGGGAGTGGGCAAACAGGTTCAGAAGCGTGATTCCGTACTCATCGCTTGTTTTTTCCCGTTCAGTCCTGATTTTCCAGTGTTGAACGAGTCTCTTTTCTTTGAACAGCCCGATATCGATAGTGGTGTTTCCGATGTCTATGGCCAGAAGCATTTCATCCCTCCTTTTTTGGAGCCATTCCTTTTCTCATGAGATCGGGAGGGCTCAGGCGGGGCATGGAGAAACCGTTTGAATGGCTCAGGCAAAGTGGCTCGGTTCAAGGCTTCGCTCACAGAAAAAGGGGACTGTCCCCTTTTTCTACCTTTTTCTACCTTCGCCCCAATGATGGAAAGCCTGCGTGTTTTCAAATGTCCAGCCTGAGCCCAAAACCCTATCAGCCTTCTTCCGCAGCAAAAGAAATGCAGATCTTTGCTTTTCACCGTTTGATTTCTCCTGCAAAAAGGGAGTGCCTTTCCCCTCGACTCTCCAGGATCAAGCCACCCTGCGGATCGATGCCGTTGTATCTTCCGGAGATTTCTCCTTTTTCGGTGAGAACTTTGACTTCCTTTCCGAGATGCAAAATCGAATAGTCCTCGAAGGCGCGAACAATCCTCTCTCTTTCATTTCGTAAAAATTGATTATACCGATAATCCAAAGCATCGCATAGCCTTTCAAGGAACTTCTTTCCGTTGATCTCCTTGTTCGTGATAAGCCTGAGCGATGTCGCTTGCGAGCGGATATCCTCAGGGAAATCATTCCTTTCGTGGCTCACATTGATCCCGATGCCAAGGATAGCATAACTCGCCCGGTTTCCCAAAAAGCCGCTCTCGCAGAGAATGCCTCCCAGCTTCTTCTTCCCCCAGACCAAATCATTGGGCCATCTCAGCCTGACCCTGATTCCAACCGACTCAAAGATAGCATCGCTCGCCGAAAGGCCGGCTATGATTGGAAGAAGAGAAATGCGGGGTTGAGGCGGATAAACGAGACAGGACAGATAGAGCCCTTTTTTCTGCGCCGAATACCAGCTCCTTCCCCGCGTCCCTCTTCCCTGTGTTTGCTCATCGGCAACGACAACAGTCCCTTCCTCTGCTCCAGAAAGAGCCAGGTCTTTGGCAAGGTCGTTAGTCGAAGTGCAGCTCATGACCCGATGGATTTTGGCTCCGATCTTCATTATCAAATTCCCTGGAATACAGTTAGTATAGCTAATTTTAAATATTTCATGATATTTTGAGCTCCCCTAAATTCCAAATCTACGCCTGATCCGTCAGGTAGAGAATGTGGCTGAGGCTCTCTTCAACCTTTATCTTTTTGCTCTGAAGCTCCTTCAACCGCGTTTGTGTCTCTTCGACGAATTCCTTTGGTGCACGGTTGAGGAAGTTTTTATCCTGAAGCCTGGCTTCGGTCTTCTTTATGTCCTGCGCGATCTTCATCAGCTCTTTTTCAAGCCTGTGCTTTTCCTGTTCTAAATCGACAAGCCCTTCTTCGATCGGAATGGCAATCTCCCAACTCCCGGCAACTCCTTTTAAGAGCTCTTTCTCTTTCGGAAATCGGTCATAGAGCTCTATCTTGCGAATATTGGCCAGAGTCTGAACATAAGCCTTGTTTTGGCTGAGAGTTTTCTTCTCCTTGTCGTTGCTTATTTTCAGCCAGAGCCCGATCTGCCGCTTGGGAGGAATCCTGTTCTCTGCTCTTATCGTCCTGATCCCGATAACCGCATCCTGGAGGGGCTTCATCTCCATCTCTGCTTTCTCATCCTTCCAATCTTCCCTGGCCTTTGGAAAGTCCGCCACGACCAGGGATTTCTGAGAACCGGGAAGATGCTGCCAGATTTCTTCGGTGATGAAGGGCATGAAAGGGTGGAGAAGACGGAGGATCTGGTCCAGAGTTTCGACCAAAACAGCTTCTGAAGTTCTGTTGCCAGCCTTAAGGCTTGGCTTGACCAGCTCGATGTACCAGTCGCAGAATTCATGCCAGATGAAGTGATAGACTTTATC
Source organism: uncultured Eubacteriales bacterium (assembly GCA_964550165.1). Taxonomy (GTDB): domain Bacteria; phylum Acidobacteriota; class Aminicenantia; order Aminicenantales; family Aminicenantaceae; genus CAZJYC01. The sequence continues at coordinate 7,902 of CAZJYC010000015.1, read as the reverse complement.
CGCCGCCTCATAAAACTTATATTCTTCTAAAGCGCTGTTCAGCTCCTCCGTGATCCTGGCCAGCCGGCTCCGGATCCACCTGTCCGCCAATGTCAGCTCTTCTTCTATCGGATGTAGTTCGCCGCCTGAGATGCTCATCAAAACAAAGCGGGCGGCATTCCAGATCTTGTTGGCAAAAGCTCTGTAGCCGGCCATCCTCTCCTCAGAGAGAGAGATGTCCATGCCTGGAATGGCCAGGGCAGCCAGAGTAAACCTCAGGGCGTCTGTGCCGTACTTCTCGATCATCTCCAGGGGGTCGATGATGTTCCCTTCGGATTTGCTCATCTTCCGCCGGCGAATATCCCGGACCAGGCCGTTGATAAAGACATCCCGGAAAGGAATGTCTTTGGCGAATTTGAGCCCCATCATGATCATCCGCGCCACCCAGAAAAAGATGATGTCAAACCCAGTGGACATCAGGTCTGTAGGGTAGAAGGCCTTCAAATCCTCAGTTTCTGCGGGCCAGCCCATGGTGGCAAAAGGCCAGAGTGCTGAACTGAACCAGGTGTCAAGCACATCCGGTTCCTGGACGATGTCTGGGCTCTGGCACTTTGTGCATTTCTCCGGCGGCTCCTCAGCCACGATGACTTCCTGGCACTGCTGGCAATACCAGGCGGGAATGCGGTGCCCCCACCAGAGCTGGCGCGAAATACACCAGTCATGGATGTTGTCCATCCATTCAAAATAGGTCTTGGCCCAGTTGGGAGGGATGAAGCGGATTTTGCCTTCCTCAACCACCTTGATCGCCTCTTTGGCCAGGGGCCCGACGCGGACAAACCATTGCCAGGAAAGATGGGGCTCGATGACAGACTTGCAGCGGTAGCAGTGGCCGACAGCATGCTGGTAATCCTCGACTTTCTCCAGAAACCCTTGCTCGGCGAGCTTCTCCAAGACTTTTTCCCGGCATTCAAACCTGTCCAATCCCTTGAATTCTTTGCCTGCAGCCTCTGTCATCCTCCCTGAACCGTCGATGACGATCACCTGCTCCAGGTTGTGCCGCTTGCCCAGCTCAAAGTCTACCGGGTCGTGGGCCGGAGTCACTTTAACCACTCCTGTCCCGAAATCCATCTCCACCCGTTCGTCGGTGATAACCGGAATCTCTCGGTTGACAAGGGGAAGGAGGAGCTTTTGGCCCTGGATTTTTTTGTAACGCTTGTCTTCGGGATGGACAGCCACGGCCGTGTCGCCCAGCATGGTCTCAGGCCGGGTTGTGGCTACAGTGACGCTTCCTTTGCCATCGAGCAGAGGATATTTGATATAGTAAAGCTTTCCTTTCTTTTCTCTGTGTTCGACTTCGATATCCGAAAGAACGGTCCCGCAATGGGGGCAACGGTTGACAAGATAATAATCTCTGTAGATAAGTCCCTCGCGGAAGAGTTCAACGAAAACACGCCGTACGGCTTTCATAAAGTCCTCATCCAGGGTGAACCTCTCCCTCGTCCAGTCCAGAGACGTGCCAAGCTTTTTCAGCTGGTGGATGATCACGCCGCCGTATTTTTTCTTCCACTCCCAGGCGACCTTTAAAAACTCTTCCCGGCCGATTTTCTCCCGGCTCAGCCCCTTTTCAGCCAGGCTCTGCTCGATCACGTTGTGGACAGCGATTGAGGCGTGGTCTGTTCCAGGAAGCCAGAGGGTGTTGAAACCCTTCATCCTCTTCCAGCGAACGATGATATCGGGCAGAGTGAAACAAAGGGCATGCCCGATATGGAGCGAACCGGTCACGTTCGGCGGAGGAAGAACCATGGAAAATTTTTTCTTGGACGAAGGGACCTCGGGTGTAAAAAGCCGCTCTTCGATCCAGAATTTTGACCATTTTTCCTCAACGGGCTTGGGGTCATACGCTTTCTCGCGAATGTGTTTTATCTCCATCGTCAAATCTCAATCTCTGTTGCTTTTTTCTTTTTCCTTCTGAAGAATACTTTTGATCTCGGCAACGACCTGGGCCTTGACTCTCTTTTCCAGCTCCCTCTGGACGCCGAGGATTTCTTGCCGCACCGCTGTTCTGATTTTCTCTTCAACCTCTTCCCTCCATTCTTCAGGATAAAGGCTCTTTTTCTCTGCCTGGGATTCCGTCAGGGGAACCTCATCCAGCTCCTCAGGAAGAGTCTTTGGCTTTTTCTTCTTCTCGATGAGCTCCCGGACAACCCGGACCAATCGTTCAGAATCAAAAGGCTCCTGGACGATCCCATCATGCTCCAAACCGGCAATCTTTTCTTTATCTAAAGGCTCAAAGGCTCCTTTGAGCAAAACAAGAGCTGTCTGTTTGAATTTCTCCTGGCTCCTCAGGTAAGAGCCAACCTCATAGCCGTCCTTCCCGGGAAGAGAAAAGCTCAGAAGCACAGCGTCAGGATTTATGGAATGGATGGAGTTCATGACTCCCATTCCGTCCTCAAAAGGATAGACCTCAAAATCTGCCTCCGGAAAAGCCATCTGAACAACCTTCCGAACTGATGGGCTGTTGTCAGCAACAATCAATTTATATGTCTTCATGAACTTCGAACCTTCTGAAAAAACTCCATTTAATTAACATTTTTCTCTTCTGTGTGTCAACGTTAAGCTGACCTGTATGACTCAGTTGATTATGAAATTTTTGTTTATCATATTAAATAACGTCAGCCTTTAGGATTCAACTCAAAAAAAATGGCCAAAAAAGTGAAAGCTGCTCTGCTGGAGAGGAAAAACGAACGGTGACGGTTTTAATATTCGACAAATACGGAATTTTCACCCAGCAAGCTTTCAATTTTGCTCGTTAAGTCTTCGGAAAGAGAGACTCCCTGGACTTCGGTCGACTGAACGATCACCTTGTGGGAAGGAGGCGCTTCGAGCTCGAAAAACACCGGGCAATCGCCTTGATTCTGAGCCAGCATGTCCTTCAGTTCTTCAAAGACCGACTCCTCGATTCCCGGGAGAAAGATGCGCAGAACCATCCGCTTTGCCTGTTTCTGGAAGGCATCGGTCAAGGGCATGACCTGGAGGAGATGAATCCTCCTGTTTTCTCCCTCGCCCAAAAATTTTCCCTTAACCCAGACGAGCTGGTCTGCCCGAATCTGGTCATAATGTCTTTTGTACACATCAGGAAAAGCCACGACCTCGATTCGGCCGCTCAAATCTTCAAGGATAAAGGTGGCCATCCTTTCATCCCTCTTAGTTTTAAGAGGCTTGAAGGCCGAGATAACCCCAGCCATGCGAATTTCGCTGTTAAAATCTTTCTCATCATCCAGCTCGCCGATGGAGTGGGAAACAAGCCTTTTCAAGCGCTTCCCGAATTGGGCCAGGGGATGACCGGTGATGTAGAATCCCAAGGCATCTTTCTCGTAAGAAAGATACAAAGGCTCATCCCATTCCGGCATTTCTTTGAGTTCAGGAGGAACAGCCGGCGGCTCAATCTGGCCTCGTCCGAAAAGAAGGCTCTGTTTTGAGGATTTGATTTTCTGCATTTCGTGAGAATACTCAATCATCTTATCGATGAGGTGAAAGAGCTGCGACCTTCGCCAACCCAGAGAGTCAAAGGCCCCGGCTTTGATCAAGCTCTCGATCACTTTCCGGTTCACAGTCTTCGGGTCGGTCTCCTCGAAAACGTCAAAAGGAGAGACAAACTTGCCTCTCTTTCTCCTTGCCTCAAGGATTGCCCGGACAGCGCCTTCGCCAACATTCTTGATGGCCGAGAGCCCGAAGCGGATATCCCTTTTAACCACGGTGAAGGTGAGCTGGCTGGCATTGATGTCAGGGGGAAGAACTTTGATGCCCATTTCCTGACATTCGTTGATGTACTTGACGACCTGGGACGTCGCTCCCCGTTCAGCTTCTGAAGTCAAGAGGGCGGCGAGAAAACAGACCGGATAATGGGCCTTCAGATAAGCTGTCCGGTAGGCCAAATATGCGTAAGCGGCACTATGGGATTTATTAAAGCCGTATTCGGCGAAATATTTGATCTGATCAAAGATCCTGACGGCTTTCGTCTGGCTCAGGCCACTTTTCCTCGCTCCCTGGATAAAATGCTGCCTCTGAGCTCTCATCATTCCCGTCACTTTCTTACCCATGGCTTTGCGCAAGATGTCGGCCTCAGCCATGGTGAATTCCGCCAGTTCCGTGGCAATTCTCATCACCTGCTCCTGATAGACAATGATGCCTTGCGTCTCTTTCAGGATGGGCTCTAACTCAGGACATTCATAGCTGATGCGGTCCGGATGGTTCTTGCGCTTTATGAACTCATCGGTCATTCCGCTTTTGAGCGGGCCGGGGCGGTAGAGCGCGTTCAAAGCTATCAGATCGCGAAATATTTCAGGCTTGAAATTCCTGAGCAAGTCCTTCATGCCGTGGCTTTCAAATTGGAAGACGCCGTCGGTGTTGCCGGATTTGAAAACTTCAAAGGTTTCTTTGTCGTCCAAGGGAATGTTCTTCAGGTCGATTCTATGTCCCGTGTCTTTTTCGATAAGGTCTATCGTATCCTGAATGACAGTCAGGTTTCGCAGGCCGAGCAAGTCCATTTTGAGCAAGCCTAAAGCCTCGATGTCCTGCATCGGGAATTGCGTGGTGATTTCTCCCTTCACCGACTGGTAAAGAGGCGTGAACTCGACCAGCGGTTTCGGAGCGATGACGATTCCAGCGGCATGGATGGAGGGATGACGAATCTGCCCCTCCAATTTTTGAGCGACAGAGAGGAGGTGGGCGATCTTGGTATCCCGGTCCCTCAATTCCTTCAACTGCGGGATTTTTTTCAGGGCGCCGGCGATGGTGGCATCTGGACCGAAGGGCGGGATCATCTTGGCAATCCTGTCCACATCGGGAAGAGGCACTTCCAAAGCTCTTCCCACATCCCTGACCGCCGCTCGAGCAGCCATGGTGCCAAAAGTGATGATCTGGCAAACATTCTCCCGGCCGTATTTTTTGGTCACATAATCGAGGACCTCATCCCTTCGCCTTCCGCAGAAATCGATATCGATATCCGGAAGACTGATTCGTTCCGGGTTGAGGAATCTTTCGAACAAAAGGTCGTATTCCAGAGGGTCGATATCCGTTATTCCCAGGCTATAGGCCAGCAGGCTTCCCGCGGCTGAGCCTCTTCCAGGGCCGACAGGAATATTCTTGGACTTGGCCATCTGAATAAGGTCCCAGACAATCAGAAAATAGCCTTCAAACCCCATCTCTTTGACGAGATTGATTTCCTTCTCCAGTCTCTGCTCGTATTCCTCAAGGGACAGCTCGTCTGTCCCTCGCCTTTTCCGGATTGTCTCCAGCTGGTTCTGGAATCCACGCTTGACAACCTGATCGAAATAGTCCTGCAAGGACATCGTCTCCGGAGGTTTGAACTGCGGTAAAAAGTGACCGGAAAAGGGAAAGTCAAAATTGCATAAGGAAGCGATTCTGGCTGTGTTCCGGATGGCTTCGGGAATTTCGCCGAAGAGTTCAATCATCTCGGCGCTCGATTTGAAATAGAACTCGTTGGAGCCGAACCGAATTCGATCCTGGTCTGTCACCTTTTTGTTGGTCTGGATACAGAGCAGAATGTCGTGGCTTTCCGCATCGGCTTTGGCCAGGTAGTGAACATCATTGGTAGCCACCATTGGCAGGTCCTTTCTTTTGGCGAGGCGGATGAGCGAAGGGTTGATCCTGCGCTGATCGTCCAGGCCGTTATCTTGAATCTCGACATAAAAGTCGCCTTTTGAAAAAATCGAGGCATACTCCATCATCGCCTCTTCGGCCCGCTCCTCCAGATCCAGCGCCAGATAATGGCTGACCTCGCCTTTCAAACAGCCTGAAAATCCGATCAGCCCCTCGCTATGCTTGGCCAACAGCTCTTTGTCCATGCGCGGTCGGTAATAGAACCCTTCCAGGTAGCTCATGGTGATAAGCTGACAGAGGTTTCTGTATCCCTTTTCATCCTTGACCAGCAGGGTGAGATGAAAGTGGCCTGGCATGTTTTTTTCGGTCCTTTTTTCAAACCGGCTCTTGGGGGCGATGTAAACTTCACACCCCAGAATCGGCTTGATATCCTTTTCCTTGGCCTGCTTGAAAAAGCTGACCGCGCCAAAAATGTTTCCATGGTCGGTCAAAGCCACTGCCGGCATGTTGTTCCTGTAGGCGGCTTCGACTAAAGCGGCTGTTTTCAACGCGCCATCGAGGATGCTGAACTCGGAATGGTTATGAAGATGAATGAAGGAAAGCTGCATTCTTACTCCCACTCTATGGTTGCTGGCGGCTTTGAGGTGATGTCATAGACAATCCGGTTCACTCCCTCAACCTCGTTCACAATCCGGTTCGATATCCGGGAAAGAAGCTCGGCTGGGACAGGATACCAGTCCGCCGTCATCCCGTCCACACTGCGGACAAGCCTGACCACAACAACGCTCTGGTAAGTCCTTCTGTCCCCCATGACTCCAACCGATTTTACGGGAAGCAAAACCACAAAGGCCTGCCACAGCTTATGGTAAAGTCGGGCTCTTTTGATTTCCTGGAGGAGAATCTCATCGGCATCCCTCAGGATCCTGAGCCTCTCTGGAGTGACTGCGCCAACAATCCGGACTGCCAATCCAGGTCCTGGAAAGGGATGCTGAAAAATGAATTCCCTGCCCACTCCCAAGCGCTCGGCCAGAGCCCTCACTTCATCCTTAAAAAGCTCTTTGAGCGGCTCGATCAACCGAAATTTCAACCGTGCCGGCAGGCCGCCAACGTTGTGGTGCGATTTGATCGAGGACGAGGGCCCTCGAACAGGCCGACTTTCGATCACATCAGGATAGATCGTTCCCTGGGCTAAGAACTTCACCTTTCCGATTCTCCTGGCTTGCTCTTCGAAGATGCGAATAAAGGTCTCGCCGATGATCTTCCTTTTTCTCTCCGGCGAAATCACATTTCTCAGCCTCTCCAGAAAAAGCTCGGAGGCATCGACACCGACAACATTCAGCGCCAGCTTATCCTTAAACTTCCCCATCAATTCCCGGTACTGCCCTTTCCTCAAAAGGCCGTTGTCCACAAAGATACAGACGAGGTTATCCTGCACTGCTTTCTGGACGAACAGGGACGTGACGAGAGAATCCACTCCCCCGCTCAGCCCGCAGATAATCCTTTTCCCGTTGACCTGCTCGCGGATCTCTTCCACTTTCCGCTCGATAAAGGGACCGATTTTCCACTCGGCTTCCAGCCCAGAAAGGGAAAAGAGGAAGTTCGATAAAATTGTTTTCCCCTGTTTGGTATGGACAACCTCGGGATGGAACTGGACTCCGAAAAATTTCTTCTTTCTTTCTTCCATGGCCGCTGTATAGCAATCGGCTGTCATTCCAGAGACGATAAAGCCCGGCGGCACTTTCTCGACGTTATCCCCATGACTCATCCAGACCTGTCCTCCATCCCTGATTCCGGCCAGAAGCCCTTTTCTATCCAAGACTCTGAGCGAAGCAAAGCCGTATTCTCTTTTCTGGGAAGAGGTCACTTTGCCTCCCAAGAGATGGGCCATGAGCTGCAACCCGTAGCAAATCCCCAGAACAGGAATCCGCAGCTCAAAAATTTCTTTGGAGGGAAGAGGCGCGCCCTTCTCGTAGACGCTCTGAGGACCCCCGGAAAGGACGAGAGCCGAAGGTCTCTCTCTCCTGAGAATGGAAAGAGAGATGTTAAAAGGCAAAATTTCGGAAAAAATCCCCAATTCCCTTATTTTTCTGGCAATGAGCTGGGTGTACTGGGAGCCGAAATCGAGGACAACGACCTTTATCATTTTCCGATTTTAGCAGAGGTCTTTTTTATTGTAAATGCGTTAATAAAAAAAGTAAGCATCTTTTTTTCCGTGAAGGCCTATGATGATAAAAGCAACTTGAACCGTGCTGGTTTCCATCCCTCCTCGCCAAAGACCCTCCCACCCACCGCCATGGGCCT
>CAZJYC010000014.1:45350-47068 GCA_964550165.1 uncultured Eubacteriales bacterium | reverse complement strand
TTGTATTCACTGAAAAATTATTACGATCTATAGAAGACATAAAAACACCTTACGCTCAGAAAATTGCAAAATCTCATCTGCAGAATGAAGTTTCACAACTCATCAAAACCGGCCACCTGGGACTATGGGACGATTTAGCGGCTTTGTATCTTCTGTATCCCGAATTGTTTGGGACAAGAATAATTGAAGGACATCTCTGTCATAGTATCAGTCGTTTAAAAAAAACAGACAAAATTGAAGCAGCGATTATCGAAATATTGTCTCACGACATCGAAGATATGAGTGTGACCTTTAAGCAATTTCCAAAGGAATCCCGTTTGTTCAGAGAAGATATCAGACAATTAATGAGCCAAATCATTGAAAGGCATGGAAAGAAAGAATGGAAAATTGTGGTGATAACCAATGAATTTCACGACCATTTAGGAATCTACTCCATTATTGGGGCAAAAATGGGACTGAGAGCACGAGAATATTTTCATGTCGGACTTGATGAGTTATCCATAGTATCTTATGCAGGCAGTCTCCCGCCTATTAGTTGTTTTAATGATGGATTACAGGCAAGCACAGGTGCAACTCTCGGGCATGGCAGAATCTCTATATCAACAGATTTGCCTCAAATGCCGAAGGCGATTTTTACCTTTAAAAACAAAACCATAAGTCTTCAACTCAAAGAGGATTATTGGGATACAATAAAAAAAGATATAAAAAAAGCAATTATCCTGCACGGGCCTTTAACTGACAATTATTGGCGTTTTATCCGTGAGCGTGCAATTCATTATTGGCTGGAGTGGAGTAGGAAGGATATTTTTAATCTTGAAATAATAGAATAAAGCGGTAATTAGCTTAATTCAAAGGCGCTAGAGGCAAAAAGAATGCCGAGGGCCGGACTCGAACCGGCACGGAACTTGCGTTCCGAGGGATTTTAAGTCCCTTGCGTCTGCCAATTCCGCCACCCCGGCGCAATTGTAATCCTTCATTTATTTCTGCTGGGGTAAGCTATCTCAAGATCAGGACAAACTATTTTCCTTTTCAGCAAGCTGCTTATTAGCTTCTAAAACCAGACGGATGGCTTCTTTTAGATTTTCCCTTGCTTCCTCAAGAGTCGCACCTTGAGTATTGGCACCTGGCAACTGTTCCACAAAGCCTATATATCCTTCAGGCACCTTTTTAAACACGGCTGTAAAAGACATCTCTTCTCCTTTTTAAATTAAATTACCATAGTCAAAGATAGGAATCAATTCCTCTGGCTGCGGAGAGCCAGCTCAAAGATAGAGATGCTCAGAGGAGGGATGGCCAACCGGGATGAAAAGGGCGCCTGACCGATTTCCTGGATTTTGACCGCAGGCTCTTTGCCCGGCTCATTGTAGGCCATTCCATCCTCACCGCAAATCCGCCACAGACGCCCTGTCCTGGGAACGTTCACTCCCTTAAAAGACAGAGACAAGACCTGCTCGGAATGCGTCGGGTTGACTATGGCCAGAGTCAATTTCTTTTTTCCTTCTTTCCAGGCTGCAGCCACATCCAAGGGCTCGGGCGCGCCGCTCACTTTTACGGGAACCTCACCAAAGCAGGACCGATAAAGCTTTAAGACAAGCCCTGTGGTTTCAAACTCAGCTGCAGTCTTGCTTGTTTTTATGGCGCCGATGACGTTGACCGTCTGAGCGTAATTGGCCATGAAGATGATATCGCTCTGCCGGAAGTATTCATGGAGGCCGGCG
>CAZJYC010000014.1:43779-45250 GCA_964550165.1 uncultured Eubacteriales bacterium | reverse complement strand
TCTGCGGCTAAGATCTCATCACCCAGGCCGCTGTTGACTGTGATGTAAGGCTCGGCTCCTATCAGTCGGCAAAAATTCATGAATTCATGGATGCCGAAGTCGTTATGCTCAACGCCCTGCCAGGCAGGATTTTTTCGGGGAGGCCGGCGGTCAGGGTCTCCGATTCCATCCTTCCAGTTGTAGCCGCTGACAAAATTTCCGCCAGGCCAGCGGTAGACAGGCGAATCGAGCTCTTTAAGCAACTTCAGAACATCCGGACGGAATCCCTCGATATTGTCCGCAGGCATGAGCGACACTGCTCCCACCCTGAAAGACTCGCCGCCGCTGCTTGAGATTTCAAGCCGAGCGTTTTCGCTGTATTCTTCTGCTTGAAAAGACAAAGGAATAGTTCGGTATTCGCTTCCCGGTTCTGGTATCGTCTTCACATCTCTTTGACTCTCTTCTTGTCCCCAGACAAGGCTGATTTGAACTGGCGCAGTGCCAGGGTCGCCGGCAAGGACAATGCGGCCGGCATAGCTCTTTCCCTGGATAACTGCCAGGTTTTCCTGAAAAAAACCTCCTGGCTCGCCGCTGCCTTTTAAACGAACTTCAGGAGCATGCACTCCCACATAGCCAAGAACGGGATTCATCTTCACCCTGGATGGATCACCGATAACCTTCCAGGGAGAGGTTTCAGTTCCAACCGGAAAGAAAAATTTCCGATCCTCAAGCATCTCAGCCCAGATTCCGCCGTAGATGCAGCGGCCAAGATGCTCGATGAACTGGCCGTAGATGTATTTAGAAACCGGATGATAAGTTTTTAACGGCTCAATTGAAACCTTAGGCTTCAGCTCTCTGGTCGATAGAAGCTCAAGCTGGATATCATCATACCAGGCTGTTCCTTCGGCTCTTCCCCAGCCGCCAAGAAGGCAGTTGACCTGAACGGCATCATTGGCCGCTGTCTCAAAAACAAGCTCAACCTGAGTCCAGTCCTGAGTGCCGGAAAGGGCCTTTGTTTGAAGCGGCTGAAGGTTGTGAAGGTTGAAAAGGGCGCCTTTTCCTGTAGTAGCTTTGACATCCTGAGTCTTGATCCAGCCGCTCAGGCGGTACTTCGAATAAGGCTTGACTGGAACAATCGTTATCCAGGAGGCATCCGCTCCTTCGTCTGAAGAAATCTTCACGCTCTGCATTCCGGTATGAGCGATGTCAGAAACTTCAAAATTTGCTCTTCCCCGCCATTGGGCAGTCTTCCATCCCCTGGGCAAATCCCCATCCATCTCTTCAAAAGAGGGATTGGCTATCGCCAATTTTTCTTCAGCGCTAAAAATTTTTTCGGTCTTGAGCGAAGAAGAATTCGCCCATAAAGTCACAGCGCATAAATTGACGATTAGCCAGATTAAAAAACAGTCTTTTCCCCTTTTCTTTTTTTGAACCAATTTTCCCTCCAAAATACGCATTTTGAAATCCAGGACATATAAAAAATCAGCTTGGG
>CAZJYC010000014.1:0-43679 GCA_964550165.1 uncultured Eubacteriales bacterium | reverse complement strand
CCTTCGGATCGCAATGATAATGTAAAATCATTTAATGCATTTGTATTCGTATATTAAGCAAAAGCTGAATGGTGAAAAAGCCATTTGAAGGCTGAGCGGGCATGCCTCCTCGACCACACTGAGAGGAGAGCGAACCCTGAAACTGAGCCGTTTTTGATCCGCAGGGGAAAAAGCAGCATGTTTTTGAACCACTCAGCTTGAGCCTTTCAACCGATTCTTCAAGCGCTCAACCTAACATGTCTCTAATCAAGAAATGCTTCTTATTTGACTTTCCACTCCTGAATGCCGCTCGAGAATTTATCCGGTAACTGAATCTCCAGGCGAAGGCTGCGCGTGGAAACAGGCTTAAACCGGACAGTGTTGTATTTATCCTTGGCGACGCCGCAGGGCTCCAGGTTCTCGACTGGCAGCCATCGCTCGCCTGCCTTATAAAGAACCTTCCATGCTTTTGGCACGCGGCATTCGCCTCTGCCCGTGTCGTCAAACCAGTAGACCGACACCTCAGAAACACGGCTGGTTTCACTGAAATCGTACTGGACCCACTCCAGAGTCCCCTTTTTTGGCCACCAGTGAAAGCAGCGGGTCGAGTGGTCGTTGGAACTTTCAGGCTCAAACTGGTCGTTCAGGGCTTCAACTCCTGTTCCTCCCGAAGCGCTCGGCCGGCTGGTCGAAGCAATGGTGGGTTCTGACAGAGGCTGAACGGCTTCTTGCTGACGGGCAAGCCAGACCGCCATCTCGCCTTTCCCCCGGTGGGCCCAGGCATAATAGGGAACGAGCATCAGCGGTTGTTTCTGGCTGACGAGCTGACCACCTTTCAAACGGTAAGCTGTGGCTTCGCCAGTGATGACAGTTACTCCCTTTAAAAGCTCGGGCCGAAATTCAGCGCTCAAAGGCGCATTGTCCTCGAGAACGAGATTCCTGACATGGCTCCTGTTGTCCGGCCATTCCGCGCAATAGACAATCGGTCCTCGCTCAACAGCCACACGGCCCTGATCGGCTTTCACTGCATCATGGGCAATCACGCGGCGGATGGCCAGAGGAAGGCTGATTTCAACCGTGTCTCCTTCCCTCCAGTTGCGGCTAATCAGCAGATAACCTTTTTCAAGGTTGAGCGGAACGATTTCCCCGTTGACTTTTAGAGCCGGCTTCTCATCGGATTTTTTTAGATAGCGGTAAAGGTCGCCGGGCAGAGGTCGATCTTGAGCCCAGCCCGGGATGCGCACGTATAAGGTGAACCGGGACGGCTTTTCCGGAGTCATCCGAATCTTGATCTCGCCTTTCCAAGGATATTCAGTCGCCTGCTCGATCTGAACCGCAGCGGACTTTGTCTTGATTTTGGCCGTGCCCTGGACAAAAAGATTAATGTAGATGTTGTTGTCAGAAAAAGCGTAGATATAGCCGGGAACAGAGGGCATAAAGCGGCTGACATTGCTCGGGCAGCAGGCACAGGAAAACCAGGGGCTTCGCTGATGCTGGCCAAAGGAAGCCAGCGGGTTGGGATAGAAGAAGCGGTCTCCCTCAAAGGAGATTCCGGAGAGCAAACCGTTGTAAAGAATTCGCTCCAGGACATCGATGTATTTCGCATCGCCGTGAAGGAGAAACATACGGTAGTTCCAGAGGGCGTTAGCGATAGAGGCGCATGTCTCGGCATAAGCGCTGGCATTGGGGAGCTCATAATCCGGGCCAAAACCTTCCCAGGCTCCGGTGGCACCGAGGCCCCCGGTTAAATAGAGCTTTTTGCTCACCACATTCTCCCAGAGGCGGTCGATGGCCTTGATATAGCTTTCCTCTCCCGCGAGCGCCGCCACATCAGCCATGCCCGAGTACATGTAAGCAGCCCTCACCGCATGGCCCACAGCCTCGCTCTGCTCGACAACGGGAATGTGGTCCTGGGCGTATTCACCGTACAATTGGTGACCTTCAGCTTTGCCTCTCTCATCCAGAAAGAATTTGGCCAGATTCAGGTATTTTTTATTGCCTGTCACCCGATAAAGCTTTGCCAGCCCTATCTCAATCTCCTGATGACCCGGCACAGACCTGCGTCTTCCTGTTCCAAACTCCTTGGCAACGAGGTCCGCATTCTTCAAGGCGACATGGAGCAAGGTCTTTTTCCCCGTCGACCGGTAGTGAGCTACAGCCGCCTCGTAGAGATGGCCGACATTGTAAAGCTCATGGCTCCACTGAAGGTTTGACCAGCGTTCTTTACCGGCCATTTCCATCGGCGATTGAGGGTCAATTGTCCTGGCTGTGAACAGATAGCCGTCATCTTCCTGGGCAGCAGCAATTTTGGCAATCAGCTCATCCAGGTATTTATCGAGTTCTGGGTCAGGATGCTGGGCTAGAGAATAAGAAGCACCCTCGATGATTTTGAAAACATCGGAATCATCAAAAGAATATCTGGAGCGGAAACTGCCCTGCTTCAGCCCGCCGGCGATTTCAAAATTGGCGATGCGGCCCGTCTCCTCACACTGCTTAAAGGCAAAAGGAACGGTGACAGTGCGGTTTGTTTCAAGCCTTGGCGACCAGAACACGTCGCTGAAGCTCACCTCGGTGAAAGGCACAGGCTTCATCGGATAATCCGTTTGCGTTCTCTTCCCGCAGGCAAAGCTAAGGATTAAAATTAAGATAAAAAGACCGATTTTCCCAATGAGCATTCTTTTATTCATGATATGCACGCTCCTTGCAAATTTTGAAAAAGATCGCTCTTCGCCATAGCCTACCAAAAAAGGAGCATAGGTTCAACGACCCTGAATACATCTATGGCCTGCCCTCTAAATTTCTCTCAATATTCTCAATTTCCTGACTGAGAAGGCTGAGCGGGCATCGGCAAAAAATGCACTCGCCCTGCCGGTTGACTTACCCCTGGCGCGTGATAAAATAGAATTAACGCTTCCTTTTAAATTTAAACAGATGCGCATCATACTTTTTACCGGAAAAGGTGGAGTTGGCAAGACAACTTTGGCCGCGGCAACCGCTCTTCTCTCAGCCAGAAAAGGCCATAAAACCCTGGTTATTTCCACAGATGCGGCGCACAGCCTCTCCGATGCTTTCGAAACCCAGCTTTCCAACCAGCCCAAAAAGATTGTACCCCACCTCTTCGGGCAGGAGATCAATGCCCTCGAGGAAATCGAAAAAAAATGGGGGGAGATCAAGAGCTATTTAGCGGATTTTTTCGCTTCCCAGGGGATTGACTCCATCGAGGCCGGTGAAATGAGCATCTTCCCCGGCATGGAAGAACTCTTCAGTTTGATGGAGATCCGCAACTACAATAAAAAATCAGAATATGAGGTGGTCATCGTCGACTGCGCTCCGACAGGCGATACGCTGAGGCTTTTGAGCGCTCCTGAAATCACAAGCTGGTACCTCAAGCACATTTTCCCCATCCAGAGAACAGCGGCCAGAGCCATCCGGCCGGTTGCCAGCCGCATTCTTCCTTTCCCTTTTCCTGAAGACCGAATCTTTGAAGCCCTGAAGAAGTTGACCACGCAATTGGCCGAAATGAAAGAGATTCTCGAAGACAGCCAAACAACAACGATTCGCCTTGTGGTCAATCCCGAAAAGATGGTTATTAAAGAAGCTCAAAGGTCTTTTACGTTTTTTTGCCTTTTCGGCTATGCGGTTGACCTGATCATCGTCAACCGCATGATTCCTCAAGAAGTTCAAGACGTTTATTTCAAGAAATGGAAAACTATCCAGTCGAATTATCAACAGTTCATCCAGGAATGTTTTTCGCCGCTTCCTATCGTCTCTCTTGAGCTCTTCTCTCAGGAGATCTTAGGAATTCCTTTGCTCGACAAAATGGCTGAAAAAGTCTACGGCATAAAGGACCCGACTCAAATATTTTTTACCCAGAAGCCAATCGCCATCGAAAAAGCGGATGGAGGATTTGACCTCTTTTTAAAACTTCCCTTCGCCCAGAAGAAAGATTTGGACCTCTACCAGAAGGGAGAAGAACTTTTCATTAAAGTCGGAACATACAAAAGAAACATCCTGCTGCCGCAAACACTTCTGAGCTGCTCCATAAAAGAAGCAAAGTTTGAAGAGGAAAGGCTGCGGATAAGTTTCCGCCATTAAAAAAGTGAAAAAGGGGACAGTCCCCTTTTATACAGGAGGTGAGACCATGAGGGAAGGGAGAACAAGAGAGATTAGAATCAGCATTCCGGAGGAACTCTTTTCCTTCCTCGTTCCGGAAAAGACTTTAGACCACCTCATCAATGCCAAAAAGGAATTCCTCCTTGCTTTACGTTCTATGATCGATTTTAAAATCGAATCTCTTGAGAAAAGAGAAAGAGGAAAAGGCACAAAAGGAAGAAAAATCCGCATCGAGTGAACTCCGCAAAACTCATTTAACTTGAATTTTTTTCAATAATGGAGTAATTATGCTCCTTAACCCATAAAATAATGAAAGCCCAGACAAATACAAAGCTCGAGGAACCCGTACGGATACTGCCCAGAGGATTGATTTCTCTAACCCTGAATTTTTTGAACAAAGTGGCTGGCGTTTTAGCTTGCCTCAGAATCAAACCCAATGCTCTAACCCTCATCGCCTTGATCGCAGGCGCGGCCGCAGGGCTCCTCTTCTACCTTGAACACCCTTTCTGGGCCGGTATCGCCATCATCATCTGCGGCGTATTCGACATCATCGACGGCAAAGTCGCAAAACACACAAACAAGAAGAGCCTCTTCGGAGCGATATTTGACTCAACCCTGGACAGATACTCTGAATTCTTCATCTATCTGGGCCTTGCCGCTCATTTTAAAAACCACTGGGCTCTCTGGCTCACCTTCTGGACATTGCTCGGTTCAACGATGGTGAGCTACACTCGAGCCCGCGCGGAAGGACTGGGAATAGAATGCAGAATAGGAATCATGCAGAGAGCGGAAAGATTGGTTTTGCTCATCGGAGGCGCTATTTTAGGCGGCATTTTCAGGATTTTCGATCCGGCCATGATCGTTGTCCTGACAATAATTGCTGTTGTTTCCAATATCACAGCGATTCAGAGGGTTTACTACGTCCAAAAAGTCGAAAAACAAAGGAAATTTGAAAAGGAGGAGTGAGAGAATGGGCAAAATCAGAGTCGCCATCATCGGCGTCGGCAATTGTGCGTCTTCCCTTGTTCAAGGTGTGGAGTACTATAAAAACGCCAAGGAGGCAGATTTTATCCCCGGAGTCATGCATGTCAACCTTGGCGGCTACCATATACGAGACATCGAATTCGTGGCGGCTTTCGACATCGACAAAAACAAAGTGGGAAAAGAGCTCGGTGAGGCTATGTTTACCTGGCCCAACAATACCACGAAGTTCTCGGATGTTCCATTTCTGAATGTCAAAGTTGCGAGGGGCATGACGCATGACGGCCTTGGAAAATACCTTTCCCAGATTATCGAAAAAGCGCCGGGTGCAACAGCCGATGTGAGCGGCATCCTGAGAGAAACCAAAACAGACGTTGTGATCAACTACCTTCCTGTCGGAAGTGAAGAGGCAACAAAATGGTATGTCGAGCAAGTCCTGGATGCAGGGTGTGCCTTTATCAACTGTATTCCCGTCTTCATCGCCAGCGAGAGATACTGGCAGAGAAGGTTTGACAATAAGAAGCTGCCCATTATCGGCGATGATATAAAATCTCAGGTGGGCGCCACAATTCTCCACAGAACCCTGGTCAACCTCTACCTGGATCGGGGAATGCCCATCGACAGGACATATCAACTAAACACAGGTGGAAACACAGACTTCCTCAACATGCTGGAAAGAGAAAGGCTTCATTCTAAGAAGATCTCAAAGACAAACGCTGTAACCTCCCAGATCAGAGCCAGGGGGCTGGATATCGATCCTGACAATGTCCACGTCGGCCCCAGCGATTATGTTCCCTGGCAAAAAGACAACAAGCTTTGCTTCCTGCGCATCGAGAGCCGGCACTTTGGGGATGTCCCGACTTACCTTGACTGCAGATTGTCCGTTGAAGATTCACCCAACTCAGCAGGCGTGGTGATCGATGCGATCCGCTGCTGCAAACTGGCGCTGGAGCACAGGCTCTCCGGAGCGCTCTTCGGGCCCTCGGCCTATTTCATGAAAACTCCTCCCAAACAATTTACGGATACAGAAGCCAAGAAACTCACTGAAGAATTCATCAAAAAATATGGGAAAAAAGAAGTAAAAGCAAAAAAGAAATAAGGGGAAAGTCACCAAACATCAAGAATATGTTCAGGCAAAAAATTCTTGTTCTTGTCTTCGTCTTTTTCTCTGCTTTCTGTCTCCAACTCCAGGCCATAGAAACAGGAAGAATCCAGGGAAAGGTGCTGGATGAAGGAGGAGAAGGCCTCCCCGGCGTGGAAATTACGGCCGCAAGCCCCAGCCTTCAGGGCACCAGGGTCATTCTCTCTTCAAAAGACGGCGATTTTCTTTTTGCACTCCTTCCCGTTGGAAAATACACCTTAACCTTCAAGCTTGCAGGTTTTGCACCTGTCGTCCAGGAAAATGTGATTGTTCTTCTGGGACAGACAACTTCCTTGACCGTGACCATGAAATTGTCAGAGATAAAAAAGGAAATCGTTGTGACCGCAGAAACGCCTCTGATCGATAAAACATCAACAGACACGAGCTTCCACCTGACAAGTTCAGATCTGGAAAGGCTACCCGTCCAGAACCGAACCGTGGTCGACGTAACCAAGATAGCTCCGGGCGCAACAGGAGTTAGAATCAACACCCGCCGCGGCATGGCCGTCGAGGGTCAGCCGAGTTTCCGGGGCGAGGGGGAAGAAGGCAATAGCTGGATCGTTGACGGACTCTCCATCAGCGGGGTCAGACTGAAAAATCTGGGGATTCAGCTCAATTTTGATTCCATCGACGAAATCCAGATCATCTCCGACGCCTTCAGCCCGGAGTTTGGCCCTGCTTACGGCGGCATCATCAACATGGTCACCAAGAGCGGCGGTAATACCTTGGCCGGTGAGTTCTCTCTCGTTTTTACAGATAAGGGACTCCAGGCCTCGCGGCAGGAGCAGCTTTCTGTGGTGAGTGAACCTGATAGTTTTTCTGATTATAATCTGTATTTCAACCTCGGCGGCCCCGTGATCAAGGACAAGCTCTGGTTTTTCCTGTCCAACGATTATTATACAGACACAGAAGAGACGAAAGACGGCACCGTGGACTACCTCTTCGTACCCGGAGGCAGCAAAACCACAAGAACCGACAACATCTTCACAAAACTCACCTATGCCCTCAACAGCAATCACAACCTTTCCCTGACCACGATTTTTCATAAATCTTTAGGCCAAAAAGGCGGAACAGGGATACCGGAACTGTTTGAGGAAAAGCAATTCTCCGACTTCATCATCCGCTTGAACTACAAGGGAATCCTCAGCTCCTCAACATTCATCGAAGCAGGATTAGGCCAGATCGTAAGGGATATTTTCACAGAACCCTCGGATGGTGATCTTGGTCCTGCCCAGTACTACATCGAAGATCTGGGCCAGCACATCCACAACTCCTACGGAAACATCACCGATGACCAGAAAAGGCTGGACTTCAACCTCAAGCTCACCAAACACCTGGAGACAGAAACTTTCGGCCGTCATGAGCTCAACCTTGGATTCGAGTACTGCGCCTTTTCTTCTGAATTTGCCGTCGACTTCAGCGGGAAGGATGAGGATATCTTTCCTGGAAATGGTTTCGAAGCCGGAACAAAATATTATTTTGATACCTGGAGGGATGGGAGCGGAACCCCGACCTTTTTCTATGAATATGGCGTGTTCAACTTTATCAACTCCTCACGGGGAATAGGACTTTTCTTCAAGGATAAAATCTCCTGGAAACGGTTCACTTTCATGGCAGGCTTCCGCAGCCAAACGCAGCTCTGCCTCGACAATAGAGGAGAGAAACTCTGGTCCTGGAACTTGGGCGATTTCCTCTCGCCCCGATTCTCTCTGGCCGTCGATATCACTGGAGATGGCGTCAACGTATTGAAACTGGGATGGGGAAGGTTTTCCGACTTCATCACCACCATGCCCCTGGGACTTCTGAGCTCTGGCGCGGGTCTGACCTTCCGCACCTACAGATGGCAGGGCCCTTCAAATCCATCTGAACCAGAGCTGCATGACCCCGCAAACTGGCAATTCGACAATGAGCAGAAGAGCCAGACCTTTGAAATCGCCGAGGGCTTGAAGCCAAATTTCCTCACCCGTTATCTCATCGAGTTCGACCGAAAGCTCAGCCGCAACTGGGCCCTGAAGGCTCGTTACATCCAAGCAAACGCAGAAGACCTTCTCGAAGTGCTCATGCTCTTTGACATTGAAAAGGGTTACAAGTTCCTTTATGACAACTTCGAGTACAAAAGGAGAAATTACCAGGGCATCGAGTTCGAACTGAACGGGACGATTGGATCAAATTTTTTCCTGAATGCTTCCTATTGCCATTCCTCGGCAAAGGGAACCAATCCCGGGCAGACAGAAACGGGCTCCTGGGCTAAGGAAGAAGGCAGCACAAATTTTATAGGACTTTTTGGAAATCACCCCTATATCCCCGATATTCCAGAGCTGCGAGACATCAAAGAGCAAGTCGACCAAGCCTTGGGTGGACTGGGCGGCAGGAATATCGGAGATGAAGGCTGGTACGGCAAGCTTCCCTATTCTGTGGACCATGATGTCAAGATAAACGCCATCTTTCTGGCTCCATACGGCCTGACACTTTCTACCTCTTTTGAATGGATTTCCGGATATCAGTGGGAAAAGCTGGGCTATGTCCCCTTCTTCGGAGGCTATTACTCTTTCCCTGAAGGGAGAGGTTCAAGAAAAACTCCATCCCATGTTTACCTTGACCTCGGTTTGGAAAAAGAATTTCGACTCCACAGCCTCCTCCAATCTCTGTCCTTAATTTTAAGAGTCGATGTGTTTAACCTTTTGAACAGCCAGAGGCCAATCTCCTTTGTCAAAGAAGACATTCCTATCTTCGGTGAAGTCTGGGGAAGGCAGCAACCCCGGCAGGCGAGGCTCTCGGTGAAAATGAGGTGGTGACAAATAAAAAGGGAAGAGGGTTTTTAAAAGTAGTCTGTGCCTTCTATTCGACGGTAACACTTTTTGCCAGGTTCCGCGGCTGGTCGACATCCGCCCCCCTTGCCGAAGCAATATAATAAGCAAAAAGCTGCAAAGGGATTGCCGTCAAAAAGGGAGAGAAAAGGGGATTTACTTTGGGAACAGGAATGATCTCGTTGACTCTGCCCTGAATCTCCTCATCATCTTCAAAGGCCACAGCCAGGATGGTTCCCACTCGAGTTTGGATTTCAGAAATGTTGCTCAATATCTTCTCATACACTCTATCCTTAGGAATAACAGCCATGGTCGGCATTTTCTCGTCGATAAGCGCGATCGGCCCGTGCTTCATCTCTCCTCCCGGATAGCCTTCGGCGTGGATGTAAGATATCTCTTTTAGCTTGAGCGCACCTTCCAGGGCAACAGGAAAGCTGACCCAGCGTCCTAAATAGAGAAAATGAGAAAAGGAAGCGAATCTTTGAGCTAAATCGCTGATGGATTGAGCTTGGCTGAGTATCTTTTCGATTTTATGGGGAATGCGCTGGAGGTCCTCGATCAAAGATAGAGCTTTTTTCTCCTCAATCTGGCCTCTTAGCTGAGCGAGATAGAGAGCAAGAAGAGCCAGGGCCACAAGCTGGGCGGAGAAGGTTTTGGTGGCAGCCACTCCGATTTCAGGCCCGGCATTGGTGTAGAGAACCCCGTCCGCTTCCCTGGCGATGGACGAATTGACCACATTACAGATAGCCAGGGACGTTGCTCCTTCCTTTTTCACAGACCGCAGGGCAGCCAGGCTGTCTGCCGTCTCGCCAGATTGGGAAATAATAACCACGAGTGAGTCTTTATCCAGGATGAAATCGCGGTAGCGGTATTCTGAGGCAAACTCGACGTCAACCGGAACCTTGGCCAAAGTCTCGATGAAGCACTTGCCGCAAAGCCCGGCGTGATAAGAAGTGCCGCAGGCAACGATAACTGCTCTTTGGAGTCGTTTGAGGAACTGCGAAGAGATTCCCATTTCCTCCAGCAAGACCTTTCCTGAATCGAGCGACACCCTTCCTTTCAGCGTATCCCTGACGACCTGAGGCTGTTCGAATATCTCTTTGAGCATGAAATGCTTAAAGCCTCTTTTTTCGATCATGAGCGGAGTCCAGGTGAGATGATCCACTCTCTTCTCCAGGGGATTTCCATGAAAATCCAGGAATTTCACGTCCTGCGAGCGGATGACCGCCGCTTCCTCATCATCGAGAAAGACAACTCTTCGGGTATGGTTGAGGATGGGGTTGATGTCTGAAGATACAAAATACTCCCCTTCCCCCAAACCGACGACTGCCGGCGGGCCGACTTTGGCAACCACAATTTTCCCTGAATCCCGCGATGAGAGGACAGCGATCGCATAGGCTCCCTCAAGATCCTGAACCGCTCTGAGGACAGCCTTCTCCAGGGAATCCTTGAAATATTTTTCGACAAGATGGACGATCACCTCGGTGTCAGTCTCTGTGCGAAAGGCGTGCCCCTCTTTTTTGAGTTTCTGCTTGAGGGAAAGATAGTTTTCGATGATCCCGTTGTGGACAACGACTATGGAGCCGGTGCAGTCTTGATGAGGATGGGCGTTTTCTTCGCTGGGGCGGCCATGAGTTGCCCAGCGCGTGTGCCCCAGGCCACAGCTTCCATCCGGAGGAGAAAGTTCCAGGCTCTTTTCCAAATCTTGAATTCTCCCTTTAACCCGCCTGACCTCAATCCGGTTTCTGTCCAGGACGGCGATTCCGGCTGAATCATATCCTCTGTACTCCAGCTTCTTTAAAGCCTCGATGAGGATGGGAACGGCTTTTTGGAAACCGACATAACCGATGATGCCGCACATTATTTTTTCCTCATCCTTCTGGCCCAGCCTGGTTTTTCGACCTGGCGGCTTCGGCTCACAGCCAGGGATTCAGGCTTCACATTCTTGGTGATTGTGGAACCGGCACCGATATAGGCTCTTCTGCCAATCTTCAGCGGAGCCACAAGCTCTGTTCCTGACCCGATAAAGGCTCCGGCTTCGATACGGGTTTTGTGCTTTTTCCGGCCGTCATAGTTGCAGGTAATCGTTCCTGCTCCGATGTTGACCTCTTCTTCCACCTCACAGTCACCCAAATAGGAAAGATGCCCTGCTTTTGACCGTTTGCCAAAAACCGTGTTTTTCATCTCGACAAAATTTCCGACCTTTGCCCCGGCCCGGATGACTGTTCTGGGCCTCAAGTGAGCGAAGGGTCCCACCCGGGCATCATCTTCGACAACGCTCTCTTCAATCATGGTCGAGCTTAAAACACTGACTCTGTTCCCCAGCCTGGAGTCAATGATGTGGGAGAACGGATAAAGCCGGCATTCCTTACCGATAACAGATTTCCCCTCGATGATGACAGAGGAATAGAGTACGGTCTCCTTGCCTATTTTGACGTCGAGGCCGACCCAGGTTGTGCGGGGGTCGGAGATGATGACCCCTGCATCCGCAAGAGCCCTTAGTTTTCTTTCACGGAGAATCTCTGTTGCACTGGCCAGTCCGCGGCGGTTATGGACCCTTGTAAACTCCTCATCTCGATCTGTCCTGTAAGGGCTAACTTTTTTTCCGCTCGTTGAGAAATACTGTATGATGGCGGCGAGAGAGGATTTCCCTCTTTTTTTCAGGCCGGAAAGTTTGTTCAAGGCTTTAAGAAGGTCCATGGTTTTGAAGAGATAGACGCCAGCATCGATTTCTTTTATTCTGCGCACAGAAGGAGAGGAATTTTTCTCTTCTACGACTCTGATCCTGTCTCTGGAGCGGAGAATTCGGTTGAATCCGGCCGGGTTTTCCAATTCGCCGCTTAAAAAGGTCAGCGAGTTCTCCTCCTTTCTATGAAAAACAAACATCGGTTTCAGTGTCTCCGGTCTTAACAAGGGCAAGTCTGCCTCCATGACAAGAACATCGCCTTTTCCTTCTTTTTTTATTGCCGCCAACAAACCTTGGGCCACTCCCGCCTGGTTCTTCAAGGCTATGAATTTTACATTTTTGGACAACTCTCCCCTCATGAACTCTTCTCGTTGAGAATCGGCAATGAAATAAACTTTTGCAGGCTTTAGCCTGAAAATGCAATCCGAGACTAAGCTGATGATGGACTTCCCTACCAAGGGCTGGAGAACATTTGCTCTTTCAGATTTGAATCTGGTTCCCTCGCCCGAAACTAAGATAAAGGCCAGAAATTCTTTCATGCCATAATGGTTATCAGCTTAAATTTTTTATCCCCCTTGAGAGATTCGAAATCTGGCTCATTCTGAGCCAATATTCTGAAATAGCCATCCAGTTGAATAGCCTTCTTCAAATTCTCCAGACAGGGATCAATCTGACCGGACAGACAGTAGGCATCAGCCATTAAATAGAATATTTTGCCCTCGCGAGGCTTCATCTCACGAGCCTTTTCCAAGAGCTCCAGGGCCTCCTTATACTCTCCCTGATTTATTTTAATGATGCTGTATTGGCAGTAGTCATCAAATGTTTTGAATTGAATTCTCTCTTTTTTCTGCTGACTCTGGCAAATCTTGAGGTATGTCTGAGCCCGGTCTGTCAGCTCAATTTCTGTAGCAGATTTTTCCAAAAACTCTTTCAGCAGCTCTTCTGCTTTTGGATATTCTCCCCTATGAAAAGCTTTCATGGCCAGCGAGTACGCCGCAAGGGCTTTCTGGTATTCATCTTTTTTAATCTTCTCTTTTTCCTTTGCCACGTTAGCTCTCCAAAGTTGAATCCAATATTCGTCAATTCTATCTCAGATTCATGAATTTGACAAGAAAAAAACGGGAAAAAAGATGCTAACCAGGAAAAAAGCTCCGAATCGAAGTTTTTAAATAAGAACTAAGGATGGCCGGTTTTAAGATTCAATGAAGGTCCAGTATTCGGGATGATCGAGAAGAAAATGGATAGTTTTCAGGTGAAGGCGATGCCCGGCCTTATGGGCTTTGAAATGCCCAATCAGGGGTGCGCCGAGAAGCGAGAGGTCGCCAACAAAGTCCAGAATTTTATGGCGGACGAATTCATCAGGAAACCGCAAGGTCCCGCTGATGACACTTTTTTCATCAAGAACAAGCGCATTGTCCAGAGACCCGCCTGCAGCCAATCCCTGGTCTATGAGTCCGGGCACATCTTTCAAAAAACCGAAGGTTCGTGCCGGAGCAATTTCAATAACAAAGTTTTTCAAATTCAGGTCCAAGCTCAACTCCTGTCTCTGGATGAAGGGATGGTCAAATTCGATAGCATAGGTTATCCGAAAATCCGAATCTGGGGAAACGGAAACCGAGGCGCCTTTTTCTTCGATGACAACAGGTTTGAGAATCTTGATCGGTTTTTTCTCTTCAGCCAAAGGCCTGGTCCCTGCCTCTCGAAGAGCCTGGACAAAGGCAGAAGCACTCCCGTCCATGATGGGAATCTCCGGCCCGTTGATTGCGATAAGCGCACTGTCGATCCCAAACATATAAAGCGCGGCAAGCAAATGCTCAAGAGTTTGGACTTTGCCTTGCTCGGAAACAAGGGACGTTGAATTCTTACTCTCTATTTTTCTTGGATCAAGGTCGAGCTCCAGGTTGCCCAGGTCAATACGCTGAAATACGATTTTCCCTTTTAAGCAAGGTCTTACCTGCAGATCGGTCTTCTTCCCGGAGTGGATGCCAATCCCAGAAAGCTGAATTTCCTTCTGAATAGTGCTTTTCTTCATCATCCACAATTCTTTTTATTACAATTTGAGAGACATTCTAATGTCTCAACTTGCCTAAGCTTAAAAGTATAGCTTAAAACCATAACCCTCTGTCAAATGGATGTCGTGAGATGCCTATGCTTATCTTGGGAAGCATCCGAAATTCCGTGATACTAGCAGGGTCAGGCTGGGATGTTGAGAAAACCGTTTGAAGGCTGAGCGGGCATGGTTCCTCGACCGAAGGGAGAGGAGAGCGAAGCCTGAAACCGAGCAGGCTTTGCCTCGCTGGGGCAAAGCCTGCGTGTTTTCGAAACACCCAGCCTGACCCATAACGTTGTTCTCCATCACGGAAAAAAAGCTTACGTTATCTTGCGAGTCTGGCTTTCCTGAGGGAGATTTGATAGAATCATTCGAATGAAATCGCAGATCAAAGATATCTTAAATAGAGTCTATCAGAAGAAGCTCTCCCCTGAGAGGGCCTTCCGTATTCTGAAAGATTATCCCTATCAGGATTTGACCTTCGCTAAAATTGACCACCATCGCGAACTCAGAAAAGGCTTCCCGGAGTTCATTTACGGCCAGGGAAAGACATCCGAACAAATCGCAAAAATCGCCTCAGAAATATTTAAAAAAGGCAGCAACCTGCTCATCACCAAGGTTGGCTCAGAAGTCTTTAAGATTCTCTCCAAAAAAATCCCTCAGGCGCGCTACAATTCTCAGGCTAAAGCCATCTATCTCAAGCAGAAAGAGCCTGTTTCAGGCAAAGGCAAGATTGTCATCATCACCGCAGGGACATCGGATATCCCGGTGGCTGAGGAGGCTGTGGTGACCTGCGAAATCTTAGGGAACAAGACGGAGAAAATCTACGATGTCGGGGTCGCTGGCATTCACCGGCTTTTTGGAGAATATGAAAAAATCAAAAAAGCCCGGGTGGTGATCGTCGTCGCAGGCATGGAGGGCGCTTTGCCCAGCGTAGTCGCCGGAATTGTCGATGTCCCAATCGTTGCTGTGCCCACCAGTATCGGCTACGGGGCAAGCCTCAAAGGGCTGGCTGCTCTTCTGGCTATGCTCAACTCCTGTCCTGGAGGCGTGGGTGTGGTCAACATCGATAACGGCTTTGGTGCAGGATATTTGGCAAGCCTGATCAATCATCTTTAGTCCAATTCCACGCGCTGGTTTTCATGAATCGGTCCTCATCTCTCCTTTAAAAAACCAAAAAAGGCTCTCAAAGCAGTGTTGGCAGTGTTCGACCGTCGGATTGAAAAAAAATCAAAAAACGGAAGTGTGCAAAGTCCTGCCAACAGGGAGGATAAGGGCCTTGAATCGCAACAGATTTTTCATAAAACTTTCATTTTTAATCACTTAAATGCTTGACAACACCCTGTCTCATTCCTATATTAGTAATAACATTTTTTCAAAGATTGAATTGATATCCCATGGAAATCATTGACAAAATTCGGCAAGCTGCCAACATCGTCGACATTGCTTCCCAATACACGACACTGAAGAGGCGGGGGAGAAAGCATGTTGGACTCTGCCCTTTTCATTCTGAAAAGGATCCTTCCTTTACTGTTGACGAGGAGAAGCAGCTTTTCCACTGTTTTGGCTGCGGAGCAGGCGGAGATGTCTTCACTCTTGTTATGGAAAAAGAAAGCCTCAGCTTCCCGGAGGCCCTTAAGGCTCTGGCCCAAAAGTACAATATTCCACTTCCTCAAAGGAGCAAGCTATCCCCTGAATTCCTCAAATTGGAAGAAAAACTGTTCAAAATAAACGAAGACACGCTGGCGTTCTTCAAGAAAAATCTGTTCAACACCAGGGAGGGGGAAAGAGCTCTGGACTATCTGAAAAAGAGGGGTATTTCTGAAGAAGTCATTCAACACCTGAAGATAGGATATGCTCCTAACTCATGGGACTCACTGCTGTCTTTCTTTCAAGCTAAAAATGTCTCCCCCAAAATGCTTGAAAAAGCAGGCCTGGTCCTTTACAACCAAAAGAAAAATAGCTACTATGACCGATTCAGGGGGCGGATCATCTTCCCCATCTTTGACCTCACAGGAAAGGTCGTTGCTTTTGGCGGAAGAACAATTCTTGATGAGCAACCGAAATATCTCAATTCCCCAGATACTCCTGTCTATTCTAAAGGGAAGCTTCTCTATGGGCTGAACTTTTGTAAAGAGTCCGTCCGGGAAAAAGGAGAACTCATCCTTGTCGAGGGATACACAGATTTTATCTCCCTGTATGCAGCAGGGACAACAAATGCTGCCGCTTCTTTGGGGACAAGCTTGACTTCAGATCAGGTCATTCTCGCTAAACGTTTTGCCCCTAAAATGATCATCAGCTACGATGGAGATCCTGCAGGTCAGAATGCTGCTGTGCGGGCCATCTCCCTCTGTTTTGAGCAAGGACTTCAGGCCAGAGTGATGGTTCTACCCCAAGGAGTTGATCCTGATGGCTTTCTCAGGAAACACGGCCTGGATGAATTCAGGGCCCTCGCTCAAAAAAGCACAACAGGGCTTAAATTTTTGATCGATTCCTTCCTTCAGGAAAAAAGAGATGACAGCCCTGAGGAGAAATCAAGAACAGCCAGGAATGTAGTCAAGGAGATTGAAAAAATACCCGATTCCATCATTCGCAGCGAATACCTGAAGCAGGTCAGTGAGTATCTCTTTATCGAAGAAGGGCTGCTGCGTGGGATGGCTCAGGAAAAAATGTCCGAGTTAACAATCGAAGAGAAGGAGATTTTTTTGCCAGCAGAGAAAAGACTTCTCCAGATCCTTATCGAAGACGATGTTATCGCGCCCTATGTCATTGGGGAAATGGAAGCAAAAGACTTCCAGGATCTTAAGGGGAAGCCCATTTTCATGGCTCTCACCGAATGCTTTAAAAACGATAAAAAGCCAACCCTCCATGAATTGAAGGAGAAAATCGACACTTCCCTCTTGAGCTGTCTGTCTAAAGCTCTTATGGAGAAAGAGCAGGCTGCGACTGTCGAAGAGGCTTTTGAGTGCATCAACGCTTTAAGACAATTTTCACTTGAAAATCGCTCAAAAGAATTGAAGGCAGAAATCATCAAGTCAGAGAGAACAGGAGATACGGAAAAACTGCGTTCGCTGCTGAAACAAAGGCAGGAAATCAGTAACCAATTATCTTTGTTATCGAAACGAAACTATGAAAATTTGAGTTATAAAAACGGGAGAGTCTCTTCTCAAAAAAGGAGTTAAACGTGTCTCCAGCTAGCAAGTATCAAAAGGACGAAATTAGCCAGCTCCTTTCCAAAGGGAGAAAGCAGGGCTATCTTCTTTTCGAAGAAATAGACAAAACCTTCGAGGACGATTTGGACTCCGAAGGTGATTTTGACAATTTTATGAGTTCCGTCGACGATTATGGAATTAAGATCCTCGATGCCAAAAAAAGAGAAGTTCATCCCAAAAGAAGGAAGAGCGACCTCGTCTCATTCCAAGGATTGGAGAGGACAACAGACCCTGTCAAGCTCTATCTCCGAGAAATGGGCAATATCTCCCTCCTGACTCGAGAGGGTGAGATCGCCATTGCCAGGGAAATCGAAAGGGGCGAAAAAACAATCATCAAAGCCCTCTCCAAGACTCGTCTTGTTTTGAATGAGATCCTCTCTTTGGAAGATAAGATCAAAGAAGATCCCAATATCATTCTGGAAATGCTGGATCTCAGCGAGGATGACATTGATGAAAGCAAACTCGAGGCCAAAAAGAAACAAATCCTGTCAAAGATCAAGAAAATCAAGGAGCTCAGCAGTAAGTTGGACAACATCTTCCCGACAAAGAAAAACATTTTTAAGCGCGGCCGCCTGATCGTAAAGATGAGCGAGCTTATCAGGGAGCTGAACATCCGTTCTTCCCATAGGGAAATAATTATTGAAAGCCTCCGTGAGAAACTTAAAATCATCAATGAACTGGAAGAAGCAAGGGAAGAGCTCAATCTATCTCTGGAGCGAACGAGAAGCAAAAAGGAAAAGGAGAGCCTGAAGCAAAAGCATAAAGAAATCAACAAGACCCTGAGGATGTACCAGAAAGAGATCGGTCTGGATTGCGCGACATTGAGAAAAACACTCCGAGCTATCGCCACCGGGAAAAAGATCAGCGATCAGGCGAAAAAAGAGCTTGTTGCCGCCAACCTGAGACTCGTTGTCTCTATCGCCAAAAAGTACAGCAACCGCGGCCTCCAATTTCTCGACCTCATCCAGGAAGGGAACATGGGCCTGATGAAGGCTGTGGATAAATTTGAGTACCGCCGCGGATACAAATTCTCCACTTACGCCACCTGGTGGATCAGGCAGGCCATCACCCGGGCCATCGCTGATCAGGCGAGGACGATACGAATTCCCGTCCACATGATAGAAACCATCAATAAACTGATCAGGGTCTCAAGAAGCCTTGTCCAGGAATTAGGACGAGAGCCCAGTTGTGAAGAGATAGCCAAAAAGATGGATATGTCCGTCAATAAAGTCCGAAAGATCATCAAAATTGCCCAGGAGCCCATCTCGCTCGAAACGCCCATCGGAGAAGAAGAGGACAGCCATCTGGGAGATTTTATCGAAGACAAGATTATCCCCTCCCCACCCGATACCGTGATCAACATTAACCTCAGAGAGCAGATTGAGGAAGCCTTAAAATCCCTGACAGAAAGAGAAGCCAAGGTGCTGAGAATGAGATTCGGGCTGGGAGACGGCAACGAGCACACTCTGGAAGAAGTTGGCCAGCAATTCAAGGTGACCCGTGAGAGAATCAGGCAAATCGAGGCCAAAGCGTTAAGAAAACTCAAACACCCCAGCCGAAGCCGCAAGCTCAAGTCCTTCACGGAAAACAATTGATCTAAATTGCAGCCCTTCTGCTGACATACTGTCGTTTCCATTCAAATCGCTTCTCGATATGGGGAACCAGCCTATTCCTTGAAATACTTTGCAACTTAGAAATGAGTAATATTCCTCCCCATTTTGTCTCAGGATGCATCCCAAATTCTGTGATAAAAGATTGCTCTCTGAATATCCAAAGATTTTGGGAGATAGCCGCAGCGACCATTGAGGATTTAGCCTTCGGAGTTCGCTCTTAAAAAGGATGCCCGCAGAGGCTAAGCGGTGAGAAAACCGTTTGAAAAGCTCAGGCAGATTGGCTCGAAGGTACGCCGCTTTTGCCCCAGCGAGCCAAAAGCGGCTCGGTTCAAGGCTTCGCTCTCCTCTCCCTTCGGTCGAGGAACCGTGCCCGCTCAGCCCTTCACACGACCTTCTCACCATTCTGCCTTCGCTCGGGTAATAGAAAGCCTGCGTGTTTTCGAACCGCTTAGCCGGAGCGTTACGCAGCCGCCGAGAAGAGCGAACAGAGAATGGCGTTAAAAATCCGAAGGGGAGCGAGGCTATTCCCCAAAATCTCTTCGAATCACGGAATTTGAGATGCTCATTCTGTCTCAAATTGACTTGATAGAACATATCTGCTATAAGAGAAAAAAGGGCCTATAGCTCAGCGGAAGAGCCACCGGCTCATAACCGGCAGGTCCCAGGTTCGAATCCTGGTAGGCCCATTTTTCGAGAGGAAAAGATGTGGATCTTGAGAAGTTGATTCACCTGCAGAAGCTCGACAAAGAGATTACGGACACCTCTCTCTCCCTCGATAGAATCCCTTTCCAGATCCAAGACACGGAAAAGAAAATCGAGACCAGCTGCAAAATTGTCACTTCAGCCAAAGACAAGATGGCCCAAAATCAGAAAAAACGAAGGGATCTCGAAGCCGAAGTTAAAGATATTAAAACAAAAATTTCCAAATACAGCCTTCAGCTCAATGAAGTAAAAACAAACAAACAATACAGTTCTCTTCTCAAAGAAATCGAAGAGGCGAAGAATAAGGTGGACACACTTGAGGAAGAAATAATCAGCGAAATGATCACAGCCGATGAGATCGAGGAAGAAATCAAGGCAGCTAACCAAAAATATCAAGAGACCCAGGAGAAATTCTCAAAAGAAAAGCAAACTCTTCAACAGAAGAAAAAAGAATTGGAGGAAAAGAAGGCCAAGTTAATTCAAGAAAAAGAAGAACTTAATCCAACAATTCCCTCTGACCAAATAAGCCTCTATCAAAGAATTTCGGCAAAAAAAAACGGAATTGCCCTTTCTCCGGTCAACGATGACTTCTGTTCTATGTGTCATGTGCGCATCAGGCCTCAAGTGCTCAACGAATTGAAAGAACAAGAAAAGCTTATCCTCTGCGAGAATTGTGGCCGGATTCTCTTCTGGATAAAAAAGCCAAAATAAGCCTCTTCATCTTCATCTTCAAGAATCGCCCGCCTATTCCTTGTAGAGGGCATCAATAATATTTTTATATTTTTGTTCGACAATGTTCCTTTTGACCTTAAGCGTCGGGGTCATCTCTCCTCTCGTTATCTCGAAATCTCTTTCCAACAGGGCGACTTTCTTGATTTTCTCATAGGAAGCGAGGTCCGGCGTGGCCTGGTCGACTTCTTTCTGCATGAAACTCAGAATCTTTCCATTCCCGATCAAATCGCTGTTTGTCTCGTAGGGGATGCCTCTGGATTTTGCATACTCTGCCAATTTTTCAAAATTTGGCGCAATCAAGGCCGAGATAAACCTTCTTCTGTCGCCTATAACAACGGCATTGGAAATATAAGGACTGAGCTTTAAAAGATTCTCAATTGGCTGAGGAGCCACATTCTTCCCACCCGAGGTGACGATGAGGTCTTTTTTCCTGTCTGTGATGACCAGAAATCCCCCCTCATCCATATGGCCGATATCTCCGGTGCGAAACCATCCTCCTGCGAAGGCTTCTTTTGTCTCCTCTTCTTTCTTATAGTAGCCTTTCATCACATTCGGTCCCTTTGTCAGAATCTCTCCATCCTCAGCAATCTTCACTTCAACTTCAGGAATGACCTTTCCTACAGTGCCAAACTTTAGATTTTCGAAAGTGTTGACGGAGACAACTGGAGACGTTTCTGTCAAGCCATAGCCTTCCAAGACCACCAGACCCATGGCATAGAAAAATTCAGCGATGTCTTTGGAGAGAGGTGCCCCTCCAGAAATGAAAAACCGAACTCTTCCGCCTGTTTTTTCGATGATTTTGGAAAAGACAAGTTTATGGGCCAAATTTTTCTTAAACTGGAGGAATCCAGGAATGGGTTGGCGGTTCAACTTTCTCTGAGCATACTCCCTTCCAACTTTGACTGCCCAGAAAAAAATTTTTCTCTTCAAGGGAGGACTGGCAAGAACATTATCCATGACTTTTGAATAAATCTTCTCAAAGACACGAGGAACACTGACCATGATGTGCGGCTGAACCTCAAGCATGTTTTCAGCCACAGTATCCATACTCTCGGCATAGGCAACGGTACAACCTTTGTAAAGGTAGGCATAAGTCACCATCCTCTCCAGAACATGGGATAATGGGAGAAAAGAAAGGCACGTATCCTTTTTTGAGAATTCAATGATTGTTGCTGTCGACACGACATTGCTCATAAAATTGCTATGAGTCAGCATGACACCTTTTGGAATTCCAGTTGTCCCAGACGTGTAGATGATAGATGCCAAATCATCAGGCTTGACAGCCAGGGCTAATTTCTCAAAAAGACCAGGATTGTGCTGGTCAAATTTTTTCCCTCTTTCCAATATTTGGTCAAATGTCAAAACTCCTTTAGGGGCTTCGGACAAAAAAGTGATGTGATGGATAACTTTTATCAGTTCTGGTTTGATGGCCTCTATTTTCTTCCATTGCTCTAAGTCAGAAAAAACAACAACCTTAGCATCAGAATCATCGATGATGTACTTGATCTGTTCCGGCACTAAAGAAGTATAAATAGGAACCGTTATCCCGCCCAGACACAGATTCCCGATATCGGTCATGACCCACTCGGGCCTGGTGTCTGAGATGATAATCAGCTTATCCCCTGCTCCAAGACCCAAATCTCTCAATCCGAGAGCAAAATATTTCACCCTAACGGCGAACTCCTCTGTCGAAATTGGCACATAGCGTCCTTCTTTTTTATAGAGCATCAGATCATCTTTGACGTAAGATTTAGCTGTGTTGAAAAATAACTGAGTGAGTGTTTCGATCACGATACCCTCCTTATCTTAGGTTGGCTAGATTTTAAAGAAGTCGAGATTTGACTGTCAAGCTATTTTATGAATCTTTAAATAAGTTTATTGACTTATCTCTCTCTAACCTTCTCCAGAGAGACAACCTTACCGCCTTTCTCAAGACCGATGATCCTTACACCCTGGGTGGCTCGGCCAGAAGGGCGGACTTGCTCTGTCTTGATCCGGATCACTTTTCCGATCTCAGTGATCAGAAGCAATTCTTCATCGGATATCCCGACCATCCCGATGGCCACTCCTATTTTGGAACTTGTTTTCAGGTTAATCACGCCTTTCCCACCTCTGCGATGCCTGGGATAGAGATTGATATCGGTCTTCTTTCCATAACCTTTCTCGCTGGCCGTAAAGACATACTTCTCTTTTTCCCCGGCGACAATCATTCCGATGATCTGGTCTTTCTTGCCGAGGGAAATGGCTCTTACGCCAGCAGCTTGACGCCCCATGGGCCTGACTTCTTTCTCTTTGAACCTGATGGCTTTCCCCTGTTTTGTCCCGATGAGAATATCCTTTTTGCCGTCGGTCAGCTTGGCCATGAGCAGTTCGCCTTTGGCAGGAACATTGATGGCGATAATTCCACCCCTGCGGATGTTACGAAAATCACTCAACTTTGTCTTTTTTATCTTCCCTTTTGAGGTCAGCATGACAACATTAAGGTCCTCTGAAAAATCCTTTATGGCCACTACGGACCGGACTTTCTCTTCTGAGCTGAACTGGAGCAGATTTCTGATGGGTTTTCCCCGGCCTGATACACCCACATCCGGAATCTCATGAGCCTTAAGCCAGTAGACACGTCCTTTGTTGGTGAAAAACAGAAGATAGCTGTGGGAGGAGCAGACAAACAGGTTCTGAACCACATCTTCCGGCTTCATGCTTATCCCTTTTCTCCCTTTTCCTCCGCGGCTTTGAAAGTGGTAATAGCTCAGAGAGGTTCGCTTGACATAACCAGAGGCGGTATAGACGACAACAACATCCTCCTCTTTAATCAAGTCTTCAGGCTTGAGTTCCGAGATAGCTTCTTCCTTGATCTCTGTTTTCCTCTCGTCCTGATATCCTTCTTTGATCTGCTTCAGCTCCTCAACGATGATATCCAAAATAAGCTTTTCACTGGCCAAGATTCTTTTCAATTTCAGGATCGTCTTCTTCAATTCATTGTACTCTTTTTGGATGTTCTCCCTCTCCAAGCGAGTCAATTTCTGGAGCTGTAAATCCAAGATGGCCTGAGCCTGAGTTTTTGTCAGGCGAAAATTGGTGATAAGGCCTTTTCTGGCCTGGTCAACCGTCCGGGAAGAACGGATTAAGCTAATCACCTCGTCCAGATGATCCAGAGCGATGTTTAATCCTTCGAGAATATGGGCCCTGAGTTCAGCTTTTTTTAACTCGAATCGTGTTCGCCTTCGCACAACATCCTGGCGGTGCGATATGAAATATCGGATCACATCAACGATGTTCAGAAGCTTTGGCTGCTTATCCACAATAGCCAGCATGATAATCCCGTAAGATGTCTGAAGAGCCGTGTGCTTGTAGAGGTTGTTTAAAATGACTTCAGGAATTTCACCCTTCCTTATCTCGATGACGATCCGCATCCCATCCCGGTCAGACTCGTCCCTGATCTCTGCAATGCCTTCGATTCTCTTTTCGTTGACAAGTTGGGCGATGCCTTCTAGAAGTTTCGACTTGTTCACCTGATAAGGAATCTCGGTGATGACGATTCTGTCTCTCTCATTCTTCCTTCCTCGCTCAATCATGGCCCTGGCTCTCAAGGTGATGATGCCTTTTCCGGTGTTGTAGGCCTTTTTGATTTCATCCACGCCGAAGATATATCCTCCTGTGGGGAAGTCCGGGCCGGGAATATGCTGCATGATCTCTTTTACGCCGGCCTTAGGACGCTGAATAAGGTGGATGATGCCGTCGACGACCTCAACGAGGTTATGAGGGGGGACATTTGTGGCCATGCCGACTGCAATTCCAGAACCGCCGTTAATGAGAAGATTGGGCAATCGCGAAGGAAGGACTTCAGGCATCTCGAGACTGCCATCATAGTTGGGAACAAAGTTTACCGTATCCTTCTCGATGTCAGCCAGGAGTTCATCAGCAATTTTATGCATCCTGACTTCGGTATACCTCATGGCTGCCGGCGGATCCCCGTCGATGGACCCAAAATTACCCTGGCCATCGACTAAGGGATAACGCAGGCTAAAATCCTGAGCCATTCGCACCAGGGTATCATAGACGGCCGCTTCTCCGTGGGGGTGAAACTTTCCGATGACATCTCCTACGATGCGGGCGGATTTTTTATAAGGTTTATTCCAGGCGTTCCCTGCTTCATACATTGCATAGAGCGTGCGGCGGTGAACCGGTTTGAGCCCATCCTTGATATCCGGGATGGCCCGGCCTATGATCACACTCATGGCGTAATCCAGGTAGGAGCGCTTCATTTCTTCTTCGAGGCTTACGATTGTAGATTTACTCATAACCGTTTCTTCCTAAAAAATCGCGCAAGACTTTGTTTAGATATCCAGGTTCTGGGCTTCGAGAGCATTCTTCTCGATAAAATTCCTTCTCGATTCCACTTCATCGCCCATCAGGACTGTAAAAACAAGATCTGCTGCGACAGCATCCTGGACGGAGACGTTCAGCAAAACTCGTGTCTCTGGATCCATGGTTGTCTCCCAGAGCTGTTGAGGCGTCATCTCGCCCAGCCCTTTATATCTCTGGATCGTTATGCCCTTTTTCCCCTTCTGGTAAAGGTAATCCAGAAGCTTGGCTTCGTTCTCAATCTTTACGCTTTCGCTGTCGCTCAGAACGTGATAAGGAGGTTTGAAGTTTTCTAATTCTTTGTGGATGCTGTAGAGATTTTGGTATTCGACAGATTTCACTAAATCCAAGTTAACCTTGCACGAGACGCTCATTCCGTTCACCTGGAAATTAACCGATAATTCATACAGCCCATGCTCCTCATCCTTGCTCAAGACTGAGACAATTCCTTTCTGATTGAGAAGGCTCTGGATTTTTTCCATCTTGCCCTGCTTCTGAAGATAGGCCAGGCCATCCACTCCGTTATCGAGCAGAATCTTGATCAGGAAAAAGGGGTAGTTCTTCCTCTCCAGCATCTGAACATAATTTTTTTTGGCAATGATGCAATGGAGGAATTTCCTGAATTCCTCCCCTCCAACAATTCCTTTTCTCTGGCCGACCTTTATTTGGAACTCCTCAGTAATTTTTTTGATGATGTATTTTTCGTAGGAGCGCTCGTCCCTCAGGTAAAGAACTGATTTTCCTTTTGCAATCTTGTACAGGGGCGGCTGGGCGATAAAGAGATGGCCTTTCTCGATCAGTTGAGGCATCTGCCGGTAGAAGAAGGTCAGAAGAAGCGTTCTGATATGGGACCCATCCACATCCGCATCGGTCATGATGATGATTCGATGATAACGCAGCTTATCGATATTGAAATCCGGCTGCCCGACTCCTGTTCCCAAAGCTGAAATGATGATTCCAATCTCCTCGCTCTTAAGAATCCTATCGAATCGGGCCTTCTCCACGTTGAGAATTTTCCCCTTTAAAGGCAGGACTGCCTGGAAGCGGCGATCCCGGGCTTGCTTGGCCGATCCGCCGGCAGAATCTCCTTCGACGATAAAAATCTCGCTCTCAGCAGGATTTCTTTCCTGGCAATCTGCCAGCTTCCCGGGCAGGGATGTCGACTCCAGAATTCCCTTGCGGCGAATAAGATCTCTCGCCTTGCGCGCAGCCTCCCTGGCCCTTGCTGCTTCCAGGATCTTCAGCACAATTTTCTTGACAATGGTTGAATTTTCTTCGAAATACGTTGAAAGTTGCTCGTTGACCACAGATTCGACAATGCCCTTGACTTCGCTGTTTCCCAGTTTTGTTTTTGTCTGGCCTTCAAACTGAGGATTTCTAAGCTTCAAGCTCAGCACAGCACACAGCCCTTCTCGGGTGTCATCGCCGGTTAAATTCTGACTCAGGTCTTTGATCATATTGTTCGCATTGGCGAAATTGTTTATGGACCTGGTCAAAGCCGCTTTAAATCCGATCAAGTGGGTACCGCCCTCGGTGGTGTTGATGCTGTTGACAAAAGTGAATATGGTTTCAGAATAGCTGGAGTTATACTGAAGGGCTAACTCGACCACGACATGGTCTCTTTCCAGTTCGAAATAGATGGGCTTGGGATTCAAAGTCGTCTTATTCTGGTTGAGATATTGCACAAATTCCTGAATCCCTCCCTTATACTGGAATTCGTGTGACTTGTCAGTCCGCTCATCAACCAGAGTGATTTTCAATCCTCTGTTCAGGAAAGAAAGCTCTCTCAACCTCTGGGTAAGAATTTCAAAATTGAACTCGATGGATTCAAATATTTCTCGATCGGGCTTGAATGTGACTTTTGTGCCGGTGTTTTTTGTCCTCCCTATCTTCTTTAAAGATGTGGCGGGGTTGCCTCTCTTGTAAGTCTGGGAATAGACGCCGCCGTCCCTCTTGATTTCCAGGTCGAGTCTCTCAGAAAGAGCATTGACCACAGAGACGCCTACGCCATGAAGCCCACCAGAAACCTGGTATGTCTTGGAATCGAATTTCCCGCCAGCATGAAGGGTGGTCATGACGACTTCTGGCACGGCTCTTTTTTCCTTCTTATGGATTCCTACCGGGATGCCACGGCCATCATCGATTACCGTGACGCTGTTGTCCACATGAATAATGATGTCAATTTGGGTGCAAAATCCGGAAAGAGCCTCATCGATGCTGTTATCAACGACTTCATAAACAAGATGGTGGAGCCCTTCAGGACCTGTGCTTCCGATATACATGGCCGGTCGCTTGCGAACAGCTTCCAGCCCCTTGAGTACTTTTATGCTTGCTTCTGTATATTTTTTGTTTTTCATTTTCTGTTTTCTTGAGAAAAAAGAAGGGTTACGAAGGAGGGTGTTTCCGCTAACCCGTTTGGCATAATTTTAACGGAATAATTATATACCAGGAGCTAAACTTAGTAAAGAAAAACAACCCTTTTTTCCTCCCTTTTTTTCACTCCTTTCTTAGGCCATTTTCTTGGGGAAAATAAGGGAGGACGAAGGCATTTTTCGCTTTGAAAGGGAGAGGCCTTTTGGCTATAATAGAGTCGAATCCTAACGCCAATGCCTGCAAACCTTCCTCCTCAGTATTTTGAGACCGAAAGAAAGCTCAAAACCGCAAAAACTCCTCAGGAAAGAATAGCCATTTTGGAGGAGCTCCTTTCCATAGTCCCCAAACACAAGGGAACGGAAAAGCTCCAGGCCTTGCTCAAAACAAAGATTGCCAAACTCAAATCGGCGTCCCAAAAACGACCAGCCGTTGCCAAACACGGTCCATCTTTTCACATCGAAAGATCAGGAGCAGGCCAGGTTGTGCTGGCCGGGCCCCCTAATGCAGGTAAATCCATGCTGGTCAAGTCGCTGTCGAACGCCAATCCCGAAATCGGCGACTACCCCTTCACAACCCGCCAGCCTTATCCGGCAATGATGAAATATGAAAACATCCAGATCCAGCTCATCGATACGCCGCCCATTACCCCTGATTATATGGAGGTCTGGCATTATGAACTGATCAAGGATGCCGACGGAGTCCTGTTCCTTCTCGACCTGGCCAGCGAGGATTCTGCCGATATCTTGGAGACTATTTTAACGCGATTGAAGGAGAAGAGAATCGAATTGGTTGCCGATGACCAGACAATCCCCGCTTCAGCTCTATTCTTTTCCAAGAGGACACTTATCGTGGGCAATAAATATGACCTTCCCATGGCTGCAGAAAATTTTGCCCTATTGAAAATGGCTCTGGAGCCTAAATTTAATCCAGTAGCTGTCTCTGCCAGCCGTGGGGATAACCTTGACCAGCTGAAAAAACAGATTTTTTCCATTCTCCATATCATTCGGGTTTACAGCAAAGCTCCTGGGAAAAAGGCTGACTTTGAGGAACCTTTTACCTTAACAACCGGGTCTTCGGTCCTGGATATGGCCAGAGCTGTCCACAGAGATTTTGCCCAAAAGCTGAAATACGCCCGAATCTGGAGCAAAACCAGATACCAAGGTCAGATGGTCAATCGTGACCATATCCTTGAAGATGAGGACATTATCGAGCTTCACATTTAAAGACATTTCTTATCCAGACGGGGGAAATTTTTTATCTGGAGGGAGAATAAAATTTATCTGATTTTAAGAAAGCTATGGCTTTTTAAAAAGGACGAAAGAGAAATAGAAAGATCAGCACTAAGAGGATAAAGGAAAAAAAGAGGAGGGTACACAAAGGTCTTTCCAAAGAGAGCCGCTTATCTTTTGGAGCGTAAGCTCTAGCCCCCCTCCTCTTTCCTGACATCTCCTCGCCTTTTTTACCCCGCTCTTATAGTATTTTTGATAGTATTAAATCTATTCATATTAAAGCGGCTGTCAATATTTTTGGCAAAAATTGTCGCATTATGTCGTTTGATGTCGCTTTTTGTCGCTTCTCTTGTGGGTTATTTTCTGTTTGCCTCTCTCGATGGAAGCAGCTCCAATTCCGTGACTTAGAGAGATTTTGGGAAGAGCCGAAGCGACCGTTGAGGATTTCGCCTTCGGGGTTCGCAGTTGATTTATCCTAGACAAAAAAGGCCGTGGGTCATATTAGGACTTTTCTCTTTCTCGGTTTGAGGCTATAATGAGTCCACAGGCTCGGGGCGTAGCGCAGTTTGGTTAGCGCACAGCGTTCGGGACGCTGGGGTCAGGGGTTCGAGTCCCCTCGCCCCGATTCCACTCAAATTGGGCGTTGTTCACCCCTCTCCTTCATTAAAGACCTTTTACCAGAAACGATAAAACAAAATGATTCTCTTCCGTGTCAATCCTTATGCGGCCATAAGAAATCACGCTACGAACCAGGGCGAAGGTTGAGAACCTGATCAGTCGGATAGTTCGATCAGTTCATAGTCCATGGTCCCAAGGCCTATTTGAGCTCCATGTTTAAGCTGGACAGACCAATCTACGTTGTACCCGGCCTTCAGCACATCTTTCCTGCCCCTGCTGAGAATCAGATCCACCGAAGCTTTATCGATAGCCACCGGGTCGGGTGAGCCCAGAATGCCAACATCCTCCACGATTGCAGGCTGGTCCCCGGCCATGCAGTCACAGTCTTTTGTCACCCGGAGTAAAAAATTGATACAGGCAATTTTCCCCTTAAAATTCTTTTTGACGGCGTAAGCGTACTCACTCATCTTCTTTTGGACACGAACAGAATCGTTATCCCAGCTAAATTTCACCGCGTTCGCCTTGCAGACGACCAGGCATTCTCCGCAGCCGATACATTTCTCTCTCTTAATAACCGCTTTATCCTCTTCCAGGGTGATGGCCTGAGCAGGGCAATAGTCGATACAGACGCCGCACCCTGTGCACTTTTTGGTGTTGACCCAGGGATGGACATCGGAATGTTGCTCGAGCTTTCCCGCGCGTGAAGCGCAGCCCATTCCCAGGTTTTTGATGGCGCCCCCGAATCCTGTCAGTATATGGCCTGTGAAATGACTCAAGCAAAGGAGTGCGTCTGAGCTGAGAAACAAGCTCCCTATCTTGGCAGATTTTACGAGAGGCAGGTCGACTCTTATCTCATCACCCTCTTTGCCGATCAGGCCATCGGCAATGATAACCGGGGCACCGACGGTATCGGGCCTGAAGCCGTGCTCCCAGGCCAGATGAAGATGGTCGACGGAATTCGACCTTTGACCCACATAAAGGGTGTTTGAATCTGTCAGAAAAACTCGCGAGGTAACATTCTTGATTTGACCGACAATCTTCACCAGCCAATGCGGTCGGATAAAACCTGTATTCCCTTCTTCCCCGAAATGAATCTTCAGCGCTACAAAGGAGTTCGCCACAAGGCGGTCTTTCAGTCCTGTCTTCAGAAGAATTTTTTCTGCTTTTTGAGCCAGGACTTCATTCTCCGCATCCCTTCCGGCTGGAATAAAATAAACCTGACTTGCCATCCCTCTTGGACTCATCAGAGCTTTACCCTAGAATTGCCTTTGCGGCCTGAAGGCCTGAGCCTGGCTTAAATTTGTATCCAAGAAAAGAAAGTGTCCTTTCCAGAGCATCGACGGCAAAATACACCTGGGAAAGGGAAAGATTACCCATGTGACCCATGCGAAAAACCATTCCAGCAGTCTGCGCCAGCCCTCCTGCGACCACGACACCTTTTTCGAAAAGTGCGCTTCGAAAAGCCTGATCTTCGATGCCTTGTGGATAGTTGACCACAGAGAGGGTATCAGCCAAGAATGACTCCTGGGTGAAAAAGGAAAATCCCAGCTCGGCCAATGCAGCCCTTATGCCCTTGGCCACCCGCGCATGCCGGGCAATCCTCTGTTCCATTCCCTCTTCAAGGATTATCTGTGTGCTTTCATAGAAAGCCCTGATTTCGTTGACGGGAGGCGTCGAAAAATATTTTGATGGATCTTTCATGACGGGAAGCCAATTCAGAAGGTCTGAATAGTAAGCAGGAATCTTCCCCATACGTCTCCGCTTTTCCATGACCTTCTCTGAGACAACAAGGACGGAAAGGCCCGGGGGAGCCCCAAAGCATTTCTGGGCCGCGGTGAGAATGACATCAATCCCCCAGTCATCCATTCTTTCCTCAATCCCCCCAGTGGCACACACACCGTCGACGATAAAAATCACGT
The DNA here is from genome assembly GCA_964550165.1 of uncultured Eubacteriales bacterium. Lineage (GTDB taxonomy): Bacteria > Acidobacteriota > Aminicenantia > Aminicenantales > Aminicenantaceae > CAZJYC01. The sequence goes on along the minus strand of CAZJYC010000014.1, from coordinate 13,159 downwards.
CATGCTTTTTGAGGATATCGGCATAATCCTCGAGAGGGGCACAGGCTCCGGTGCAGGTGTCGACATGGGTGGAGACCACAGCTTTGTACCTTCGTCGAGAAAGCTTCTTTTCCATTTCCTCAGGCAGGACGGCCTTCCCCCATTCGCTTTCGAGAAGATCGCAATCAAGACCGAAGGCCTGGGCGATCTGAGCCATCCTCTGCCCAAAAAAGCCCTGGGAGACGACAAGGAACGTCTCTCCTTTTGTGACGGTATTCAAAAGGGCCATTTCCATGACTAAGGTTCCGGCTCCGGAAACGATAAAGGGCTCGCCTTTCTCACAAAATACGATTTTTCTTAAAGCCGCCAGGGCTTCTTTCAATTCCCGCATCAGGTCCGGACTCACGTGGGAAATAGTGGGCAGGGCAAGGCTGTTGAGAATGCGAGGATGAACAGGACTAGGTCCCGGAATGAGGAGCAGTTTCTCTTTTTGCATTTTTTCTCCCTGAAAATAAAATTACTCATCATTCTCATCGATTCTCTGTCATAAATCAAGTCAATTTGAAAAACCGGAAGTATCCCAAATTCCGTGATAAAAGATTGCTCTATGAATATCCAGAGATTTTGGGAAGAGCCACAGCGACCATTGAGGATTTAGCCTTCGGAGTTCGCTCTTGAAAAGAATCCACGCGGAGGCTAAGCGGTGAGAAAACCGTTTGAAGGGTGAGCGGGCATTGCGAGGAGCAAAGAAGATTCATCGCTTTGCTCGGAACAGGCTGCGCAATCTCTTAAAATCAAAGAGGAGAGCGAAGCCTGAAACCGAGCGGGGTTTGCACGGTTTCGGCAGAGCCCGCGTGTTTTCGAAACACCCAGCCTGATCAAATCAATACCACGGATTTTGAGCTGTATCCAAGTTCAGTCGTCTGAGGAAACCTCGATGATTTTGTAGTTCACGCCTTCATAAACGATGATGACCCTCGAAGCAACCGAGAGATATTTGGCAATCCCGGGTTTTTCAGATACGAGCCGGAAATAATCTTCCGAATTAAAGCGAATCTCTTTGACAGAGCTTCCCTCTTTATATTCGCTGTCCACCCAATCTCCGTTTTTCAGATAGAACGTCTTGTCCCCTTTATACCGGATCATCTGCGATTCTGCCCAGGAAGCGAGGTCTTCGGCTTTTAGCCTCTGAGAAGCTTTGGCTATTTTTACGGCTGCCGCTCCTCTGACAATATGAGATGAGATGGCCTCTGCAACCTCTGGGGCTGCTAGATCCAGAGAGCGCCTTTCCTTTTCAGTGACGAGAAACGATGTATAGGGCGTGACAATGCCATATTTCAAGCCGAGCCTTTTGATCTCTTCGACAAGTTCTTCTTTTTCTCCGTGGAGACGAATTTCTTCAAGAAGATAGCCAATCCTCCGTGTGGCCCAGAGGCGCGGCAGAAAACTGTAAGCCTCCTCTTTATCCAGTCTTTGGTCTTTGAGCACAAATCTTTTTTCTTGCTCCTCAACCTTACCAGAAAGAGTGACTGTGATCGGGCCTTCGCCCCTGTATTTTCCTATAAGGATGAGCTGGGAACCTTTGAACAGGTCAGGCATGATTCTGGGGTAAGTTTCCTTGACAGCGATGCCCTGAAAATCAACCTTCAAATCCGAAAGAAGTGGCGATGATATTTTTTCATAATAACTGGAAACAGCCATCTCCAGATTCTCATCTTCCCCCACATAAACCGAGGTGCCACGGTTTTCGGAAGAAATCCTGTCCAAAAGCTCTGTGTTAACGTCGTTCCCAACTCCAAAAACAAATATCCGGGCTCTCTGCTCATTGGCTCGGCTGATACCTCTTAAAATCTCGGCCGTATCGGTTGTGCCAACTGTCGGCAGGCCATCGGTCAGAAAAAGGATGTAATTGGGCCTCGCTCCAGGCGCGATCAGCTTCAGAGCCTGAAGCAAGGCATCATGGATGTTTGTCCCGCCTGAATCTTCTACTTCCTCCACAAAGCGGAGCGCCTTTTCTCTGTTCTCAGTGTTCGCAGCCAATAGTTCTGGCGAGAAAAGGCTGACGCCATCGTCGAAATCAATAAGGGAAAATCTATCCCTTCCATCCAGATGATCGATGACAAAATGAACAGCCTCTTTCGCCTGTTTGATTTTTTTCCCTCTCATGCTTCCAGAGCTGTCGAGGACAAAAACAAGATTCTTATTCAGGATTTTTTCTTTTCTGCTGATGTAAGAGGGTGAGGCCAGAAACATAAAATACTTATCGTCTTTATCCTCAAAGTTCATGAACGAAAGCCCGACATCATCCCCAGAAAAAGCGTAATAGAGGACAAAGTCTTTATCAGGTTTGACATTTCTCTCTTCAAAGCTCGCCCTTGCTTTGCCCTCCCCTTCCTTCCGGACTGAAATTTTATGGGAAGAGGAATATATATTGGAAAGAGGAATCTTCGAGCTTATTTCTACAGAGACCACAACTTCTTCGATGGGATGAAAAGAAAATCTCTCTGTGTTGAGAGGATAGACATAACGGACAAGGTTTTTCTCGGCTTCGAGTATTTCTGTGTAGGAAAGCTGGATTCTCTTTTCACCCCGCGCAGGAATGGGGTAAACTCGAGCCCTGAACATGTTCCGGCCTACATATTCGAGAAGAGCAGGGTCTTTCAACCTGCGCACAATGTCCTCATAGATATGACGGGCTTTGTCCCGGTCCAGAACTTCGCCCTCAACCTTCTTGTCTCCGACATACAGCGAAAACTCAGATATGGCCGCTTTTTCAGGAAGGGGAAAAATAAAGGTCCCTTCGATATCTCGAGAATGGTTATTGATGAAGACCTGGTCTATTGAGGTCTTTGCCACCTGGTTCAGAATCTCAACGCTGACCCTGTGGTATTTGACTGTCAGGGGAGGAATCCGTTCCCCTGGCCTCGGTTTAGGAATAATGAACCCGTCGGCAAAAAGATTGGCTGAAAAAAACGAATTCAGAAAAACGATAAAAATTGAAATGATTACTATCTTAAAAAGATTTCTGCTCTTCATCTCTCTTCCTCCTTAAACGCCCGTCTCACAGATTAAAACTCATTTTTTACAAAGAAAGTTCCAAGAATTTTCCCTCTTTCCGCTGAAAATTGAAACCCTCTTTCGAGTTATCTCTATCAACTCCTGTCTTTAAGCAAAATTGCGATTCTCGTCTTCAACTCTCCGACGGTGCTGACGACCTCAGCGCTTGTCCCAGAAAACCTTTCTTTGTCTTTATTCAAGATGAAGACCCGTGGAATACCCGCTTCAGTGGCAGCTCTGATGTCAAAATGAGAATCTCCGATGACACAGCATTCCTCCCTTTTCAAACTCAGCTCTTTCAAGACAGCGAGAAAAGGGCTGCCAGAAGGCTTCCACAGCCCTTTTTCGCGGGAGATCACGCAATCAAATTCCAGGTGAAACTTCTCTAAAAGAAAACGAACATTCCTGGAGGAATTGTTCGTGACCAAGGCTTTCTTTATCCCCCTCTGGCTTAAAAACTCCAGAAATTCCCCCATTCCCGGCTTGAGCTTGGCATTTTGGGTCGCTTCGCCCTCATATCGTTCCAGTATTTTCCATTTCTCAGATTTCTCCGGCTCTTTCAGGCCGTTGAGATAGACAAGGATGGGCTTTCCCCGAGTCTGAAGCTCTCCTTTAATCCTATCCCAGTCATAGGACACATCCACAACTGTGCCGTCCATATCAAAGATGGCGGCGCGGAGCGTCATCAGAATTTTCTCCTCACATTTTAATTTCTTTTGGACATTTTATCCTATTGGCCAGAGCAGGTCTAGACACAACCATCAATCGTTTTATGCCAAGAATTTTTTGATTGCAAAATGAATATTGAATTCCAATGGCTATGCTCTGGCGAAGGGCCGTGGCCGGAAAAGCCGTTTAAAGCGGAACGAGCCTGGTGTTCTTTTTGATTTTTTATTGCTTCTTTATCTTTGATTTGTTATAATGCGCCTCTAAAAATAAAGTCAAAGTTATGAGGAGGTGCTTCAATGGGAAAGGTTCTGGCCATCATCGGGGGCTTAATTGCCATGGCAGCCGGTGTTGTTTTGGTCGTATTCGTCTGGTGGGAAGAATTCTATGAGCTCATTTTCGGCTGCATTCCTCCACTCCTTTTCTTTGGTGGTCTTATCGCTCTGATCGCTGGAATCAGCAGCATCAAAGATGCGATGCGAACTAAAAAGCTGGAAGAGGAGACAAAGGAAGAGGAGAAAAAAGAGGGAGAAGAAAAGAAAGAGTAAAGCCGGACGTTTTCTGAACTGAATTATTTTTAGCTCATAAGATTTATCTCATCATTCAAATATCTATTCCATCCTTAAAAACTACCATTGTCAGTCTTTTCCGATTCGATGCCTAAAAAACCTTGACATGTAATCTGTAATTTAGTAATTTGTAATTAAAAATTTAATTACAGGAGGACTTAGCTATGGATAACAAAAAAAAGGCACAAGAGCCCCAGTCAGAGCCGCAAAAAAAACAACAAAGCGCTCTCGATGAAATTGGCCAACAGGTCGAAAAGTTTGCGACAAGAACGGCGGAATCGATCCGGAAAGTCATCGATAAGGCCCTGGCCGCGAGAAACACCGTCCTGACCATCCGCATCAATGATGAAAGCAACAAAAAGTTGAGCATGCTGGTCGATGCAGGCCTTTTCAAAAGCCGTTCTGAGAGTGCCGCCTTTCTTATTCAAGAAGGCATAAAAAGTCAGGAAGCGCTTTTCGCCAAGATCACAAGCAAGATGGAAAAGATCGATAAAATCAAAGAAGAGCTCAAAAACGTCCTTTCTAAGGAAATGGAAGAGAAAAAGGCGCACTGACCTGAACCTGGAAGCATTTCCAATTCCGTGATAAAAGATTGCTCCACGAATATCAAGAGATTTTGGAATAGCCGCAGCGACCATTGAGGATTTAGCCTTCGGAGTTCGCTCTCGAAAAGGTTACCCGCGGAGGCAAAGCGGTGAGAAAACCATTTGAAGGCTGAGCGGGCATGGTTCCTCGACCGAAGGGAGAGGAGAGCGAAGCCTGAAACTGAGCAGGATTTGACTCGCTGGGGCAAATCCCGCGTGTTTTCGAACCGCTTGGCCGGAGCGATACGCAGCCGCCGAGAAGAGCGAACGGAGAATGGCGTTAAAAATCCGAAGGGGAGCAAGGCTATTCTCAAAATCTCTTCAAATCACGGAATTGGAAATGCTAATCCTAAACCTTGCTTAAGCCAGAAAGGCTGTGATAATATTTTTTTGTGGCACATTTCACCATCGTTCTTCTGACAACGCTTATCTCTGTTCTTCCTCCAGCAGCCCAAAATATCGAAAAAGCATTTCTCCAAAATAACACAAAAATCCTCTATTCCCTCTTTCCTGTGCAAAGCGCAATAAATATTTCCCTGCCCGAACCTATCTCTTTTTCCGATCAGGTTTCCAACCAGCAGGCCTATTTCCTTTTCCGCAAGATATTTTCCTCCTTCACCACTTTAGAATTCTATTCAGAGCCCGAACCTTTTTTCCTTCCCGAAAATCAGAGCTTTATCTTTAAAGCCCGCTGGTCTTTTAGCGACAACAAAAACAATCAGTATCCTCTCCATCTCTTTTTTTATCTCGTCCATGAAAAGCACAATGACTCCTGGAAAATCATAGAAATTAAGGCAGAGAAAATTTGAAGATTTTTAAGATCTCGATCCAAAGAAAAGGCTTTTTTCTCGGATTTCTGCTTGGCATTCTGTTCGCTGCAATTTTCCTGATACTCTCACTCCTCCTTCCCACTCTAACATCCTCGTTCTACAATCAAAAAAGATTAGGGCATTTAAGGAGCCAGGCTCAATCCATAAAAAATGAGTTTGCAGAGCTTATTCATTCCGTAAATCAAAAGCAGAAATTGCTGCCTATCTTATCCTTTCCAGATAAGAGAAATGAAATTTTCAATACATTTAAAAAATTGGACATCGACCGGGCAAAAGAAGGCGTCAGTTACATCAACAGCGATGGGGATCTCATCCTCTGGTTGGGCAATATCGCTGACCTAAAAGCCCTGTTCTTCAGTGAAAATAAAGACATTCTTTCCGAGCCAAAATCTTCCTTTGTCATCCGCCACAAAGCCTCTGTTTATCTCGTTTCTGCCCGGAAAGCCCAGGGAGATGGGTATGTGACTTTCTACCGGCTTTTGGCCTTCACCCCTCAACTGAAAACTCCTTATCTTAAGGAATATCACTTTTTAAAAGCAAAACTCCTGAGCAACTCCGATATCGATTACTGGGACTTCCGAGAGGACGTATCAGGATTTGAACGGATTTTCTCCAGGCATCAAGACGAATACACGGGCCAGCCCAGACGCCAAGAGCAAATCGAGACCATCGTTTTTCCCTTGAGGAACGAAGAGAACAAAATCATGGCCACGGTTACCCTGAGTTCACCCTCCCTTTCAGCCAAAATCGCAGGACAAAAAGAAAACGTACTTTTGATTTCCTACATTCTTCTGGGTCTTTCTCTCCTCTCTCTCCTCATTCATCTGGTCAAGCTTCCATCATTTTTCAGAGAGCCGAAACTTTCTACAGGTTTGTTTGTCATTTTAGCCTTGATCGGATTCAGACTCATCGTTTTTCCCCTAAGTAAAATTGAAAAAATTCAATCTCTTTCGATCTTCTCACCCTCGGCTGCAAGCTTTTTCTCTGTATGGGATTTCACAAAATCCCCAGCCGATATCTTTCTCACTTTTCTGCTTCTGGCATCAATCATTGTCTGTTTGGCCGTCTATTTTCGCAGTCTTTTTGAAAACAAAAAAAAGGACCTCTCCTTTCCCTGGGTATTGACCATCAGCATTGTCTTTGTATTCATTTCCCTGTTTATTATCTTTGCCTTTCAAGAAATTGTCTTTCGCCTTGTATCCAATTCCAACATCAACCTGCTCCGATATTCCCTCACCCTGTCATTTTTCCTTCTTCACCTCAGCATTGTCCTTCTTTTTGTTGCCTCTTTCTTGGCCGTCTTCATCGGAGCGAGAGTCATCTTCCGATATTCCTCAAAACTTGTTCTCCCCAGTATCATTTTTTTGCTGGAGTTTGGAGCCTATGTCGTCCTCTACAGAAATAGAAATCTCCCATTGCTTTTCGTTCTCCAAGCATCAGTCGTTGTCCTTATCTTCTGTCTTGTTCGCTTCCAAAACCTCTTGAAAAGGAAAGAAATTTTATTTCTCGCTTTGTGCCTGTCCACACTATTTCTCTACGCTTCACTCCATTATTCCTCATCCAGCCGAAACCGGTCCCTCATCCAGAACTCTCTTCAAAACGTCATAAGGTCCCAGGAAAATTGGGGTGTCTTCCTGCTGAACCAATCTCTGCAAGATCTCGACAAGAGGAAAGAATCCATTATTTCTTTCTTAAAGAACACTAAATCGTTTGACCTTGCCCATTCTCTCTGGGAAAGGACTCTTATCGCAAAATTCAACTGGTATTCAAGCTTAGAGGTCTTAAGCCCTGAGGGAGCAATTCTTTCCCGGTTTTCTCTGAATGTCCCCAAGCTTTACCATGCGGATATTGACCTCCCGCCGAGCCGAGAATGGTCTATTGTCCACTTGAAAATTCCCTTCATGGCCGAAGAAAAGGCTTTTCTTCTTGGATACAGAGACTGGCTTGAGGAGGAGAGACTTCTGGGGAGAACAATCCTCTATCTCTCCGTCGATTACGACATGCTTCCCTTCCTCTACTCCGCCAATCCATACTTTGAACTTCTGAGGATGACATCCATACCCTCTCTGAATCAGTTCGACTTTGGATTTGCTACTTTTGACCTGAATGGCAAGCTGCTTTTTAATCCCAACGACATATCCTCAGGAATTCCGCCAGGTCTCTTGAAAAAAATTAATTCTTCCCAGGACTCTCTTTGGGCGTCTTACAAAGACAAGAGGAGAAAATTTCAATCTTTTTATTTCTGGAAGGATAACAGAATTTATTCGTTATTCATGCCGAAAAAAAACTTTCTCAAATACACAGCAGAATTTCTAAGGCTTCTCTTTTTCTATTTTCTGGTCTCTGTTTTTCTACTTCTGCTCATCTCCATTCTTTTGGGGAAAAAATTCAAGAGCCCTTTCTGGTCATTCTCGAACCGCGTCTATATTTCGCTGGTGGCAGCTACGCTCATCCCTCTTCTCCTTTTCACTTTCTTCACCAGAAGTTTCTTTGCCCAAATCTTCAGCCGCCAGTTCACAGACAAAGCTGAAGCCCAGGCAATCCTTGCCCAGCGCATCATGGAAGATTTTATCCTCTTCCAGCAGGAGGAAATGGTCTCGCCGATCATTCCTTCTGAAAACGTGGTTCTGTGGATAAGCTCGGCAATTTCCAATGACGTGAATTTGTACCAGAACGGCAGGCTTATCTCATCCAGCCGAAGGGAATTTTTCGATTACGGACTTCTCCCCGACCTCATCGATGGAGAAATCTATTACAAAATTCAGTTTGAGAACAATCCTTTCTACACGCAAACTCAAAAAATTGGCGATTACTCCTTCCATACCCTGACTGCGCCCTTCTTTCTTGAGGACTCTCTTCTTCTGCTTTCTCTGCCTTTTCCTTTAGAACAGCAGGAAATATCCTCGGCCACAGAAGAGCTGGTTGAATTCCTGCTCTTTATCACTGTCTTTTTTATTGCTGCTGTCATCATCTTTGCCCGCAGCATAGGAAGCACGATCATCACCCCTATCAAGAAGCTTCTCATCGGCACGAAAGAAGTGAGCTTGGGAAACCTTGAAGTTTCTATCCCTCATAAGCATCAAGACGAGATGAAGACGCTCATCGATGGATTCAACACGATGGTGAAAAATCTAAAAAAACAGCAGCAGGAACTGGCTGAGATGAGCAAAAAGGCGGCCTGGGCCGAAATGGCGCGGAAAATCGCCCATGAAATCAAAAATCCGCTCACCCCTATTCAGCTTTCCGCAGAACACCTGCTGAGAGTTTATGAGGACAAAAAGAAAAACTTTGATAAGACTCTCAAAGAATCCGCATTTTACATCATAAGAGAAGTCGAGAATTTAAGAAAAATTGCCCAGGACTTCCTCGAGATTTCAAAAGAAACAGCTCTTCAAAAAGAGCCTTTTGACCTGAAGGCCTTGCTCCAGGAAACGGTCCTCCCCTATAAAAAGATGCTCGCCGAAAGAATTAAGCTCAATGAAAAATATGAAGGCCGAGATTTTTATTTTGTGGGAGATAAAAGCAAGCTTAAAATCGCTCTGAGGAATATCCTTATCAACGCCATTGAAGCCATCCACAATGAGGGCGAAATCAAAATAAGATTGGCAAAGGACGAGAACGGTTTTGCGATCACAATCACAGACACAGGCGCGGGCATGAAAAAGGAGATTCTTGAAAAAATCTTTGAGCCCTATTTCTCGACAAAAGATGTTGGCACAGGCCTGGGACTCCCCATCGCCAAAAAAATCATCGAAGACCACGGCGGCTCGATCCAGGCCTCAAGTAAAGAAAATAAAGGGACTCAAATTCGGATTCATCTGCCTCAAACAGAGTGATTCCGCCGAAATCGCGTAAGAATCCCTGGCATTTTTTGAGAATTTATGGAAGAATGATATTCTTTATAAGCTATTCCTTATGAGCCAAAAATTGGAAGTGTCGAGATGCTGAAAATTCTTGTGACTTATTTCAGTCAGACGGGAAACACAAAAAAAATTGCCGAAGCCATCTATGAAAATCTCCCGAAAGATAAAGCAATCAAGCCCGTGGAGGAAGTCCAGGAAATTGATGATTATGAAATTATCTTTATAGGATTTCCCGTCCATTCCCACAGCGTTCCTTACAGGATCGAAAGTTTTCTCAAAAGAATCCCCAAGGGCAAAAAGATTGCTCTTTTTTCCACTCATGGTTCACTCACCGGCAGCCGGTTATCCAGAGAAGCTCTGGAACACGCTGTCGTGACCGCGTCGCAAGCAAAAGTCCTTGGCACATTTTCTTGCCGAGGAAAAGTCTCCTTAGCTGCCGCGGAGGCTCTGAGCAAATCTCCAGAACATCAAGCCTGGACAGAAATGGCGGCCTCTGCCCGGACCCATCCCAATGAAGCAGACTTAGAAGAGGCAAAATCTTTTGCAAAATGGATCCTGACTCTCAGTGCCCACCAAAAGGCTTAAAATAAGGAAGGTTTATCAGAATTTCTTAATCTTAATACAGTCACAGAGAATGAGCTTTTTTCTCTTTCAGCTCCAAGAGAACACCGTTAAAACTGCGGGGATGGATGAAAGCGATAAGACTTCCCCCGGCTCCTTTATGAGGCCTATCCTGAACAAGCCGGATGCCTTGCTTTTTCATCTCTTCCATAGTCTTTTTGATATCATTCACTTCAAAACAGAAGTGATGGATTCCTTCTCCTCTTTCGTTGAGAAACTTTTCAACCGGTGACCCTGCCCCAAACGGCGTCACCAGTTCAATCGAAGGGCCTCCGGCTACGTCCAAATGGGCGACTCTCACTCCTCTTTCTTTGATTTCTTCGATTCCTCGCGCTGTCAGTTTTAAGATTTTGGACCATCTCCTTAAGCTCTCTTCAAGATTTTTTACGGCGACTCCGATATGATCGAGCTTCATCCCTGCCTCCTTGAGAATATAGCAAGAATTGTCGAATGATTCGCTTTCTCCATCCGGACTATGGATTTTTTTTCAACCTGCCTACGATCCCATCCGCCACAGTATAGGGATCGGTTTCCCTTTTAAAGATTTTCTCCACCAGAGTCTCAAATTCAGAGGAGGAAATATTCCCGGCGACATCTTGAAAAATTTTTTCGCTGATAATGTCCCTCAGCATCCAAAAAATCAACTTTTTCTTTCTGGCGGCCAGAAATTCCCGATCTTTGTTCGTCATCCATGTTTCGATCTCGCCAATGAGGTCTTCTACTCCTTTCCCCTTTGTCGCCACAGTCTTAACCACAGGCGGTATCGCTTTCCCACCCAAGCCTAAATCCAGCATGGCCCGGAGCTGTCTTTCTGTTTTATCCGTTCCCGGAGAATCTGCCTTATTGAGAACAAAAATATCGGCAATCTCCATAATCCCTGCCTTAAAGACCTGAATGTCATCTCCTGCTTCTGGCACCAAAATGACGAGAATAATATCAGCCAGCTTGACCACCTCCACCTCATCCTGCCCCACTCCCACCGTTTCAACGAGGATGATATCTTTGCCTGCGGCTTCAAGCACGGAAATGGCCTCGCCTGTCGCTTTGGCTATGCCTCCTAAATGACCCCGGGTGGCCATGCTTCGAATGAAAACGTCTGAGTCCACGCTGTGCTCCATCATCCTGATTCTGTCTCCCAGAATAGCTCCTCCAGTGTAGGGACTGGAAGGATCCACAGCCACAATGCCAATCTTTTTTCCTCTTTTTCGCAGGATGCCGATCATCTGGTCAACGAGGGTGCTCTTCCCAGATCCAGGAGAGCCAGTCACGCCGACGATAAGCGACTCGCCGGTATAGGGGAAAATTTTCCTCATCATTTCGTGAGCTGCTCTTCTGTTGTTCTCGACGAGAGAGATGGCGCGGGCAATAGCCCGGTGATTGCCTTTGACGATTTCCTGGGCAAGATCCGACATTTTTGTCTTTCTCTTGAATCGTGGCTTTCGGCTATCAGCTCTCGATGATGGTCTGTTCAATGTCCTGTCTGGCTCCCATTCCTGGGCGTTTACCGGGTGCTCAAGAACTTGTTCAATACTCTGAAAGAATTTTCTGAGCAATGATCCAGCGTTGGATCTCAGAGGTTCCTTCGCCGATGGTCGCTAATTTTGAATCCCGGTAGAATTTCTCCACCGGATATTCCTTGGTGAAGCCATAGCCTCCAAAAATCTGGACAGCCATGGAAGACGCTTTTACGGCCAATTCACTGGCAAAGAGCTTAGCCATTGCCGATTCTTTGGGAATCTTCTTCCCCTGATCTTCCATAAAAGCCGCTCTGTAGGTCAGAAGACGGGCTGCTTCGAGCTCCGTAAAGCCATCGGCAAGCATCCATTGAATGGCTTGAAAATTGGCGATGGGCTGTTTGAACTGGGTCCTCTCTTTCGCATACTTCAGGCTCGATTCCAACGCTCCGGCAGCAATGCCCAAAGAAAAACCGGCAATACTGACTCGTCCGCCATCCAGGACGGCCATGGCTTGTCTGTAGCCCTTTCCCTCTTCTCCGATCAGGTTTTCAGCAGGGACTTCGACATCCTCAAAAATAAGCTCTGAGGTGTCCGCTGATCTTATCCCAAGCTTGTCTTCCTTTTTCCCTGCTCTGAAGCCTTTCGTTCCTTTCTCTAAGATAAAAGCTGAAATGCCATTCCTGCCCTTTTCGGGATCAGTGACGGCCATCACCACCAGAATTTCAGCCAAAGAACCGTTAGTGATGAACAACTTTGTGCCGTTGAGTAGCCAACGATCGCCCTTCTTGACTGCCTTGGTTTTTATTGCCGCTGCGTCGGAGCCCGCCTCAGACTCGCTAAGACCCCATGCACCTAAGGTCTGGCCAGAAGCCAGCCGTGTCAGATACTTCTTTTTTTGTTCTTCGCTGGCAAAGAGATTGAGATGATTGGAACAGAGTGAATTATGGGCTGCAACCACCAGCCCGACAGAAGGGTCCACCTTGGAAATCTCTTCCAAGATGATGACATAATCCACATTGGAATAGCCTGCACCCGAATATTCTGCAGGCACGACTATGCCCAATAAGCCCATCGCCGCCAGTTTCTTCGTCAGCTCCTCAGGCCACTCTCCCGTTTCATCGCTCTCTTTGATGTAGGGCCGAATCTCTTTCTCGGCAAAATTCTTGATAGAATCCTTCAAAATTTCCTGTTCTTGAGTAAGCAAAAAGTCCATCTGCTCTCCTCTATCAGGGTGATTGTTGAAGGAAACTTATTTTTAGTATTGCTTTTTAATCACCCTTCATAAAATTTTTTTCATTCTCATCTTACTTTCTAGAAGGCCAATAATCAAGAGGAAAAAGAAGGCAGCCTCAAAGCGCTTTCGGAATCGAAAATGTTAACAGCTGGACTTATTTGTTTGACTTGGTGGCGCGAATCCTTTATTTTTAAAGAGATGATTGCAGGATTTTTGAAAATCGTTTTCTACGCTTTGCTCATTTATGCTGTCTACCTCGTTTACCGCTTTTTTCGGGCGTTAGGAAAAAGTCAAAAACC
>CAZJYC010000013.1:0-47561 GCA_964550165.1 uncultured Eubacteriales bacterium | reverse complement strand
AGAAACCTGTCTTGATTATTTTGGAGAATTAGGGAAAATATAATGAATTCCATGCGCCTAGAGATCAATTCAAGCAAGCCAACCTTGTCCGACTCAAATAGCCGGGAAGAGCCGAAATTTCTCAGAAAGCTGAACCTTCTCGACACGACCTTTCTGGTCATCGGCGCTGTGGTCGGCTCTGGGATATTCATGACCACTGGCGACGTCGCCGAATATCTCCCTTCGCCTGGCTTAATTCTGGCTGTTTTTCTTATCGGCGGATTCATCACTATGAGCGGAGCCCTTTCTTTTGCCGAGCTGGGCGCGATGTTTCCCAGTGCTGGCGGACAATATATTTACATCCGCGAAGCCTACGGCCCCTGGGCTGGATTCTTCTACGGATGGGGATTTTTCTGGTTCATCATGTGCGGCGGCATCGCAGCCCTGGCTGTGGCCTTTGCCGAATTCGTCGGCTATTTTATCCCCTGTCTATCCACACAAGCCTTTCTTTTGCGCCTGAACATTTTCTGGTTTTCTTACTCTCTTTCTGCCGGACAGCTTGTGGCTTTGGCTTCCATAATTATACTTTCCGCTGTCAATTATTTCGGCATAACCGGCGGAATCATCGTCCAAAACATTTTCACCTTTTTGAGGATCGCCTGTGTCGCCGGAATCATCATCTTCGGGCTTGCCCTGGGAAAAAAATCAGGGATATCGAGTTTTGCTCAGCTCTTTGCAGGCGAAACTGGCTTTAGCTGGAACACCCTGAGGCTCTTCGGATTGGCCCTTATCTCTGTCTTCTGGACATACGACGGCTGGTACTCGGTGAACTGCACCGCAGAAGAGATTAAAAAGCCCGAGCGCAACATCCCTCTGGGACTGATCCTGGGCACTCTCAGTGTCACATTCGTTTATTTCCTGGTGAACCTCGTTTATGTTTTGGCTCTTCCTGTGGACAGAATGAAGGGAGTTACCCGGATTGGAGAGCTTGCCTCAACCCAGCTTTTTGGACCGCGCATTACTTTTTTTGTTTCAGCCGCCATTATGGCCGCTATTTTTGGCTGTTTGAGCGCAACCATTATCTATGGGCCAAGGGTTTATTATGCCATGGCCGAGGACGGCGCTTTTTTTCGTAGCATGTCGTACATTCACCCCAGATACCATGTTCCATCCAAAGCCCTGATTGGCCAGGCCATGTGGTCAGGATTGCTCTGCCTTTCCGGGACATTCAAGCAGCTTTATGAATACGTTGTCTTTGCCCTGGTCATCTTCTTTGCCCTCACTGGCCTGGCTGTTATCATCCTCCGTGTCAAGCAACCAAAAAAGCCAAGACCTTACAAAGCTTGGGGCTATCCAGCCCTGCCTCTCTTTTTTGTTCTGGTCAACGCTGCCATTTTTATCAACATCATAATCGCTGAGCCCATAAAATCCAGGATTGGATTGGCCTTGCTCAGCCTTGGCGTCCCGGCTTTCTTCTATTGGCAGGAAAAGTCAAAAAAACGCACTTCATCATAACTTCGGTTCTTGCGTTGTTGACTATGTCGAATTCGCTTCGAAGAATGTAAAGATTTGGGCTATCTTAGCGCCCATAAAAATGATGTCAACAATATGTCCAGGTTGAATTCTTTAGATTCTGAGAATAGACTCGGCTCGAATCTTGCTCAAGACCTTTTCCTTTCTTGTTCCTTTCTTTGACATCGTTCTTTTTAGAGGATATGATGGTCAGCTCATGCATTCTGAGGAGAATGGGCGATGGCTAGAACAATCTTCGATCTGATTAAGGAACGAACCGTTTTGCTCGACGGAGGGATGGGCACTGAGCTCATCAGGCATGGTTTTCCCAAAGGAGCCTGTCCGGAGTCCTGGAATGTAGAAAAACCGGATATCGTGCAGAAAATTCACAAGAGCTATTTTGAGGCCGGGTCGGATGTGGTTCTGACCAACAGCTTTGGAGGGAATAAGATTAAGCTCGCTTCTCACGGCTTGGATGGCAAATGCTATGAATTCAACCTCAAGGCTGCCATCCTTGCCAGCGAGTCCAAACCTGCGGCAGGATATGTAGCAGGCAGTATGGGACCAACAGGGAAATTCCTAAAGCCGCTTGGGGAATTCACCGAAGAAGAATTCGAGGAAGCTTATGCAGAACAGGCGCGGGGCTTATCCGAGGGCAAAGTCGATTTTCTCCTGATCGAGACTCAGTATGACATAAAAGAGGCTCTTTGCGCGCTTAGAGGCGCAAGGAAAGTCTTTCGGCTGCCCATTTTTGTGACCATGACTTTCAACAAAAATCCAAGGGGCTATTTCACCATCATGGGCAATAGCATCTCTCAATGCGTGCAAGAGCTCGAAGCTCAGGCTGTGCCTGTCATCGGCGCAAACTGCACTCTGGACAGTTCTGACATGGTCGATCTTATCAAAATTATGAGAGATGCTACTTCCCTACCCCTCCTTTGCCAGCCCAATGCCGGCCAGCCTGTGCTCACCTCTTCAGGCGAAGTGACCTATTCCCAGGGGATTGAAGATTTTGTCAAGTTTATCCCCAAGATTATCGAGAACGGCGCCAAACTTGTCGGCGGCTGCTGCGGAACTAATCCGGATTATATCCGGCGGATGGCAGAGATTGTAAAAAGAGTTTCATAATTCTTGCCAAATCCGGTTAAAAAGTTGTTCCAAGCGCAAGGCGGAAGGCAAAATGGGAATCCTCGGGCCGGGCTCTGCGGTTGTTGTAAGCGAAAATAAGCCTGATTGGTGTCGACAGGAAAGAGAGTGATATTCTTATTTCGAGCCCGGTCGAGGTGTACATATTCTTCAGGCTGATTTCCTGGCCTGAATCATAGGCGCTGCCAGCATCATAAAAAAGAGCAGCATAAAAGGGTTGCCTGACAGGAAAGATATACTCAAAGTTGAAAACAAGAGCTTTTTCGCCTCCAATGTTCGTACCGCGCTCACTGCGAGGCCCGACGCTGAAGGCCCGATAACCCCTGAGGGAATCTCTTCCTCCCAGATAGAACCTCTCCCAGAATGGCACTTGAGAATCCTTCAGGGCCTTATCAAACTGATACTCAGCATGAAATCCGATTGCGTGTTTTCTCACAAGCGGATGGAAAACACTGAATTCAAAACGGGGCTGGATCAAATCAATATCGCCTCCGAGAAATGACCCGAACAATTTGCAGGATAACGAAAAGGAAAACTTTCTGGACGGAGGAAAAGAGTTGTCCACCGGGAAATTGTACAATCCGACGGTCAAGCTGCTGACATGAAAGCTGCCGAGGCCGAATAACGATAAGTAAATAGGGTCAAAGCCTCCGGCACCCTCCTCTTCCGGCAGCTCAGCATCTACCCTTTCGTAGCCGTAAGTAAAATTTGCTCTTAAAAATCGATTGATGCCAGTATCGAGTGCAATGTCTACTCCTTGGCCGAGCCGAATGTAGTCCGGATCGGGAAGCGTGATATCACGATAATAAACACTGAGGCCGAGGGTGGTGGGTGGCCGGTCGAAAAGATAAGGCTCATAAATTCCAAAAACATAATTCTTAACCTTCTCGCCATGGTCAAGGACAAACTGCAAGCGTTCGCCCGCACCGAGAAAATTCACGGTGGAGTAGTCCAAGCCAACATAAGTTCCCCGGTAATCGTTGTAGCCGCCTGAAAAATGGAAAGCGCCCTTTTGAAGCTCATCAACAGGAAGGGTGATGTCGATTTTTTGATGTTCCCTGGAGTCCGCCTGCACGGACGGCTCCTTTTCCAGTCTCGCTATCCCCAGCCGCTGGAGCCTGAGAACACTCTTCTCGAACAGAGACATGTTGAACATTTCTCCTTCTTGGATGAGCATTTCTCTTCTGAGGACTTTATCCTTGGTGAATGTATTGCCTTTGAATTCCAGTCTGTGGAGATAAACCATCTCGCCTTCTTCGATGTCAAAAGTTATGTCCACACGCTTGCAAGCAGAATCGAGCCGTTCCTTTGGAGTCACTCGAACATAAAAATAGCCATTTTCTCTGTAGAGTCTCTCCATCTCCTTGACGGCTTGTTCCCTGAGTTCTGCGTTGTAGACTTCGCCCTCCTTGAATCCTAGGAATGCCTGTAAGGCTGGAACGGAGATCTCTTTGTTTCCTTCGATTTTGGCTTCGCCAAAGGCATAAAGATCACCAGCCTCAACAGGAATTATGATTTTCTTCATCAACTCTTTTTTGAAAAAAATATTCCGCTTTGTAATCTCTTCAATTCTGGGACAACCGACTGACGGTTTTCTGTATCCGTACTCTTCGAGTTTATTCTTTATGCGGATCAGGTCCTCATCGAGTTTAATCTTGTTAAAAATATCCTTGCCTGTGATGTAGGAGAGAATTCCGTGCCTCCTGTTCTCTTTCATGGCGCTTCGAAGAATTTTCGCGGGAACTCCTGTCTGCCCCTCGAAAACGACTTCTCCGATCCTGGATTGACTCCCTTCCTCGACATGGAAAACAATTTCAATCGTGTTCTTCTCTTTTTCGTTCAAACCGGTATCAACTCTTCCTTCTGAAAAACCCCTTTCGAGGAGAAATTCTTCGATTGCTTCTTTCATCTTCTGGATTTTTGAAGGACTGCAAAAAGAATAAGGTCGAATGAACTCCCCTCTCGCTTTCAGCCAGTCGACAATATCCTTTTTCGTCCGATTCTTTTCTGTCTCAAAAGCGACGGCTCGGGCCAGAGGATTTTCTTCAACGAGGATTTTTATGATTTTCCCTTCTGTTCCATCTTTTTCTTCGATTTTGATGCTGGAAAAAAATCCTGTTGACCAGAGGCTCCTGAAATCTTCCCTTAAAGCATCTCTGTTGAAGGCGCTTCCCTCTTTCATCGAGAGATAATAAAGAACTGTTTCCCTGGGTACCCGCACGTTGCCTTCAACATCAATCTTTTCTATCCGTTCCTGGGCAACGCCAAAAAGAGAAAAGAAGAGACAGAGCACAACAAAGAAAAACTTCTTCAACATCCTGCTCGCCAAGTTTGACCTTCCTCGTTTTTCCCCATAATCTTTATCCAGAAGGCCTAAAAAAGTCAAAAAATCAAAAAAAGCAATTTTTTCCGCGATAGAAATCAGAATCCAGGGAGAGAATTCTGTTTCCGTTGCTTTAGCCTGAGCGGCATAATCAATATTTGGCTCTTCTGAAGACGTAGAAGCCGAAAGCAGAATTGGCCACAAGCAACAAACCAGCAACTATGAAGGGATAGGACAAACCCACTCTATACCCGAGAGGCGAAAAAAACAGTGCTCCGACCGTATGCCCGAGGGTCATCACCGCAAGAAGAATACCTGAGCTTCCGCCGATACTTTTTTTCTCGAATAGCCTGGAGATAAAAAGGACGACTAACGCTCCCATAAACCCATCTCCAATCTCATGGACTATCCTGAAAAGAAACGAAAAGTAGACATTCCGGTTGACCATGAGGATAAGGCCCAGGCCGGAGATAAACATCGAGAGCAGAAAAAGCCGTTTGTTCATTAAAGCATTGTATCGCAGAAGCCCTATGAAAAAAGCAGAAAAGGCAAGGGCGAAAAGAGGAAGCGATATGTAGAGGGCAAGCTGAAGGTTGTTCAGCTCAAAATATCTTTTTAAAAAAGGGCTGTAGACTGTGCCTTCCGCACCCCAATGAAGAGTCAGAATGAAAATCATGATGGAAAAGAAAATTGTTTTTGGATTGAGGAGGTTAAGCCTGTACTCCTTCAACGAAACGGATTCAAACTTTTCCTGTCCGAAATCACGAACGGCAAACAGAACGAAGAGCATAAAAAGAGAATAGACATCAAACATGACATGAAAGCTGGTGAAGTATGTCAGGGTCCCTCCGAAAAGCGTTCCGACAGCCATCCCAAGAGCCAGCCAGAAAGAAAGCAATCCGTATTTTTTATTCTGGTCCATGGCTGTTTCGTCTTTGTAATACAGGCTGTTGGTTGAGACATCCAGGGCGTTATTGGCTATTCCCAGCAGAAGAAAAAGAAAGGACATCAGCAAAAAATTCTCCGTCCTCCCGATGAGCAGAAAAAGAAGGCTCTGGGCGAGCAAGCCGCCTTGAATGACTCTTTTGATCGAAAGGCGGTCATTGATCCAGCCTGTGGGAAAAGAGAAGAGCAGAGGAGCGAAGCCGTAGAGCGAAACAATCATTCCGATCTGCCATCCGTTAAAACCGATTTTCAAAAAATAGAGAGGGATGAGGAAGAAGATGGTGTTAACCGTCAGCTTCCGGCTGAAATTGATGATATGGATATTCTTTTGGGCAATCATCTGCGAACAGAGCCAATATTATAAACGAATTTATTATTTTTAAAATAGGCGGTATAACAATTCTCGCTTCATACATCCAAGCACTTCATTTTGTGTTCGTTAATAATATAAGCGCATTGAATTTTGTGACCATGTCATGGCGAGCGACCAAAGAGAGCGCGGCCATCCGGCGGAGTCGTTGCGAGGCGCTAAGCGCCGTGGCAATCTCTTAAAATGTATAAGATTGCTTCGCTTCGCTCGCACGCAGGTGCAGAAAAAGGGATAGTCCCCTTTTCTGCGTGTCTTCGAATCACTTAGCCGGAGCGATCCGCAGCCGCCGAGAAGGGCTGCGAGGGAACGGCATTAAAAACCTGAAGGGAGCGAGGCCACTCTGGGGAGGCTTTTAGATAAGCCACACAAAATGGAAGAGAGCCGATGAGTTAATCTTTCTTAAAATCCAAAAGAAAGCGTTGCTCCGACCGTCATCGGCTTTTTGAAAAGATCATCAAAATCTGAGACAAGGAATCCGGCTATTCTCAGGCCCATTCCTTTAACGCCTGCGTTGACCTTCAGCCTTAAATCAGTCGACAAGGGTTCATCAACATCGCTGCCGATTAAGACCCACTTTGTGACTCCAGCCCCGACGAAAAAATTCGCCAATTTTACGTTCAGCACAACAGCCGGGGTCAGCCAAAAAGCTCCAAAATCAAATTCGTTGACGATGATGAAACACTCCGGGCTCAGCATCAAGCTGCCAAAAGAAAGGTCGACATTCACACCCGCTGTCCATAAAAAGGGCTTAAAAGAAAACGAATCGTCTGTCACAACTCCTCCGCCAATCGAAAGGCTAAACGGTTTGATGAATGCGTTCAGGTTTTGGCTTGAGACGGAAAAAACAAACAACACACAAAGAAGCAACAGAAAATATTTTTTCATCCTGCTCCTCCTTCATTAAATTCTATAGAAAAAATAAAAAAAATCAACATTTTCTTGTATTTCGTTAGTATTTCCAATCCTGCGTGTTTTTGAACCGTTTAGCCGGAGCGTTACGCAGCCGCCGAGAAGAGCGAACGGAGAATGGCGTTAAAAATCCGAAGGAAAGCGAGGCTGCTCCCAAAATCTCTTCAAATCACGGAATTGGAAATGCTGCCTAAAATTCCTCAGTCCTTTTTTTCCGGCTCCTTCTCTTTCTTCTCCCAGGCTTTAATTCCCTTGACCATCCACTCCGCAGCCGGCGCGCCTTTCAGATGATGGTCAAAGAACTCGGCCATACGTTTTGTCCAGTCCATCTGGTTCGCCCTTTTGCGCAAGCCATGATCTTCACCGGTGTAGTTGAACATATAAGCCTCCTTTCCCAGTCTTCGCAGGGCCATGATGTACTCGATTCCCTGATACCACGGCACAGCGCCATCCTGGTCGTTGTGGATCATCAGCAGGGGGGTCTCGACCTTGTCGGCCCAGAATATCGGCGAGTTCTCGATATACCGCATCGGCACTTCCCAGAGGCTTGCGCCCAAACGGCTCTGCGTTCTCTCGTACTGAAACTGTCTGACCATCCCGCTTCCCCAGCGGATCCCGTCATAGGCACTAATCATATTGCAAACGGGTGCTCCTGCTTCGGCAGCAGCAAAGATGTTGGTCTGGGTGACCATGTAGGCAATCTGGTAACCGCCCCAGGAATGGCCCTGGATTCCGATGGCCTTGGGGTCGACTAAGCCTTCTTGAACGAGCATCTGAATTCCCGGAAGAACACATTTCAACGCATCCTTACCCGGGTAGCCCGTGTCATATTCGATGTCCGGCATCCAGATGATGTACCCGTTGCTGACATAATAGGAAGGATTGCCAGAGGTACCGGGAGAGGGATGCCGGAAGTAATGAAGCATCGGATGAAGTGTTTCATAGATATAAACCAGCAGAGGATACTTTTTGTTCGGGTCGAAGTTATCCGGCTTGATCAAGATTCCCTTCAAAGCTTTTCCATCGGCACTGACAAAAGAGCGCATATCCGCTTTTCCCCAGAGAAAGGGCTCCACCTGACGGCCGAGGTCAGTTATTTTCCGCGGATTACTCAAGGTCAAATCTCCCAGCCAGAGGTCAGGGTACTCATCAAAAGCAGTGCGCTCGAAAATTGCCACATCCGCTTTTTCAGCTTTTTGGAGGCCCATAAAAACCTTCTCGTCCATGAGTAGTCTTTCTGGAAGTTTCTGGCCTTCGACTCGGTCCTGGAAAAAACCGGAAGCCATTGTATCCTCGTTTGTTGTCCGGAGAAGCATTGGCTTATTGGTGTTGATGCTGACTTCTTCAGGATCCAATCTCAGATAGCGAAAGGAGAGGTTGTTTTTCCGTCCAAACCCTTCGGTTATTGTCCGGGCCTTTGAGCCGTCTGGCTTAATCTCCCAGATATCGTAGCGGTCATAAACAAGAATGGATGCATCCTCATCGGTCCAGCCTGCGATTCCGTAGGCAGAAGGGGGATTCGGGGTGTCCCAATCTTCCCTTTCGAAGCGGACGTCCAGAGAGGCTGTGATGTTCTTCACTGCTCGGGTGGCGATGTTGTAAACATGCCAGTTCTTATCCTCAAACCAGTAGACGTATTTCCCGTCCGGAGACAGGCTTGCCCCGCCGTAGAGCTGTTTTTTGACCGGGGTCCGTTCCCCGTTTTTTGGATTGACGATGTAAACGTCAAAATACGAGCTATCATAGGAAACGAGCTTGGTGTAAGGCTGGATGGTCTCGGCAAAAGCGACCCGGCCGTCCCTGGACAGCCGAACATCAGGAATGCTCTCGTCGGCCAATTTAACAAAGGCCTGGCTATCGATGAAGTAAACAGACTCCCAGGTGTTCTCCCTCACCTTTTTGGCCATTTTCTGTTGCTGGGGCTGAGGGTAGGGATCATTCCAATGCCAGAGATCAAACTTGGCCTCTTCTTTTTCTATTTCTTCCTCTTCCTTCTCTTCCTTCTTGGGCTCTGGAATCTCTTTAATCCCGAACATCACCACCCGGCCGTCTTCACTGAAAGAAATGCCGGATTTGTCGCTGACCGCCATTCCCCTGGGGAAGCCTGGAGTGGAAGAATGGGAGACCCATAAATTCGCTTTCCCCTCCCCCACTTTCAATCCGTACAGGTTGAAGGTAGGCTCATCGGATTTCTGATCATCCCGGTCAGTCAAGAAGGCCAGTCTCGTCTCTTCCTTGTCCAGAGCCAGTTGTGTGTATTTGCCTTTTCCCGTTAAAAGAGGAGTGCTTGTGCTTGCCCCGGGAACGAAGCTGTAAAGGCCATCGGTCTCGGGCTTTTCCTTACAGGAAACAACGTAGAAAAGGAATTTCCCGTTTTTGGCGAAGCGATAGCTCAAAACGTCCTGGAACACAGTCTCGCTTCCGTCGCTCAGGGACCTGACAACAAGCGGCGTCCCGTATTCTTTCTTTTTCTCCTTTTCTTTCTTCTCTTTTTCCTCTTCTTCCTTTTTCTCCTCTTTCTTGACTTCTTCTTCCTTCTTTTCCTTTTCTTCTTCTTTCTTTTTTTCCTCGGGCGGTGCTTCTTTAAGATAAGCAACCCAGCCCCCTGTCTTATCTGGCATCTTGAAGTCTTTCACCTGCTCGATCACAGTCACATTTCCGTCAGTAACATTCATGATTCCGAGCTTCTTCTTGGGCTCTTCCTCGTCCTTCTTCTTTTCTTTCTTTGCCTTCTTCAATTCCTCTTTGGAGGGAGAGACGAGAAAAACAGCATGAGTCGAGTCGTAACTGAATCGAGGATTCGCCGCTCTATGGGATTCTGTGCCATCTCCAGAATAGCCGATAGTCTGGCGGTACTCCTCAAGGCTATCCACGTTCTTGACAACAATGTCTGCTTCTCCATCCTGAGGTGTTTCCAGGTAAAGCACCCGGCGGCCATCGGCTGAAATCCTCGCTCCCTCGATCGATTTCCATGAATCGTAGTCTTCATGGGATAAAGAACGCTTTGCGGGCTTATCCTGCGTGCCGGGTGTGGCCGGAGCCAATAGGATGAAGATGGCAAAAACAAAGACGCTGATTCCTAAGACCCTTAAAAATTTAGGCATAGAACCTCCTTAAATTTATCCTCTCAGTCAGAGCAGATTATCTGTCGATAATCTCATACTTGGCGACAGAAATCTGCTCATCCTCGTCGACTTCGATAACGAAGAGAAAATCTCCATCGATATCCATCGGTGCATAATACTGGATATTGTTCCTCGGAATTCTCATAAGAGGAAGATAAAAGTTATCCAGGTAGGCTCCCTCCTGATTGAAGACATCGACCAGGATGCCTTTGTTTTTGTCAAAAGTGGAAGTCACCACCCAGAGATGGCCTTTATGGATGGCCAATCGGCAGATGTCGTTGTGGTATTTGGGCAAAACAATCGGAAACCTTTGATTGAGCTTAGGAGGCTCATATTTGACCCGCTCATATTTTCTCCGGAAGCTTCTGACGACTTCGGGCTTCTCCAAATCCAGCAGTTTGACCAGGTAATCGGGCGTATGGAAAAGATAGACATAACGTTTATTTTCCCTTGCTGTCTGAGGATTGCAAATGGTCATCATACCCACAAACCTCTCCCCAAAATTATAAGAAACAGTCATGGGAAAAGCCCAGGAAGTTCGTTTTGTTTCCCCAGCACTGTTGAGGACACACAATATTAGATTATCCTCTCGAATGCCACTTTTCCTCTCAAAACTCAATCGTTCAGAATCCAAGAGATAATAATTGCGGTTGTAATAGCCTAAAAGTGACCAAAAGGTCCCTGGCTTGGGCTTTATCTCCTCAATCAGCTTTTCTTCTTTGTCCAGCCTCACAATCTTGTTCATGTTCGATGAAAAAAGGATAATCTCATTTTCCGTAAGGACTAAATCATTCAGGTTCTGATTCAACTCTCCTGGACCCTCACCTTTTCTGTAGATGTTTTTTATGTATTTTCCGCTGGAATCAAACTTGTACAGCTTGCTGGATTCCTGGATAAAGATAGAGCCGTCTTTGTCGACTTTAATATCAAACAGCTCTTTGAAAAAGAACTTTCCCTCTTCATCCGTAATTCGCAGCATCTCCTTCAACTGAACAACCCGGCCAGACTTTTTGCTCAAAGGCTTTTCCGGATTCTCAATTACGGTTTGAGCTTGTAAGTTTAAAACTTCGCATTGAAAAGCCAAGAAAACCATTAGCCCCCAAAAAAGTAAAACGACTCTTCTCTTTTTCATCGCTGACTTTCCTTTATCTCAAAGATTTCTGATAAACTGCACATTTTCTTAAACACAGGCGTTAGCATTTCCAACTCTGTTAAAATAGATTAATCCATGAATAGTTAGAGATTTTGGGAATAGCCGCAGCGACCATATTGGATTTAGCCTTCGAAGTTCGCTCTTTGAGGGAACCCGACAAAGTCGGGCGGCGAGGATGTTTGAGCGGAGCGAGTTCCGCAACCGCCGAGAAAAGCGAACGGAGAATGGCGTTAAAAATCCGATGGGGAGCGAGGTTATTCTCAAAATCTCTCCAGATTACGGAATTGGAAATGCTTCCCATAAAACCTAACTGCCTTTCCCCAGTTCATATTATAAGTTACACAACCCTGGCCGTTGGTTCAAAAAAACCGAGATTTCCGCTAAAGCCGGACACGCTCAGGAAAATTGGGTAATGACAATGCTGCTGCTTGCCATGGCAATGTTGTGACGTTCGATCTCAATCCATCCGTTCTGTTTTAGGAATGCGCGCAAGCCCCCCTGCCTCAAAAACTCCCTCCCGTTTCTGAAATGCTCCTTGCCAGCCATTCGCTCGATCCAATAGACAAAAAATTCGCCAAATTTCGAGAGACCGCCCCACGGCGTTTCAAAGTCGACCAAAATAATTTTTCCTCCAGGAATTAACAGCCGCTTGGATTCAGCCAATATTTTTTTGCGGACCTCATGTCTTTTATCATGGAGAGCAAAAGAAATAACGATGCCTTTAAAGCTTAAACTTTTAAGAGGAGTTTGCGCGGCATCAGCGCAGATAAAAGTAACTTGACGATACTTGAAGGAGGCATACTGCACGGTTTTTAGGTTTGAATCCAAGCCGAAAATATGATTCTTATTAACTCCTATCAAATGACATTGTTTTCCTGTTCCGCAGCAGATATCCAGCACAGGGAAAAGTTTATACCGAGAGATGGACTTCGCAACCTTCTTCTTTATTTTTTTCAGCAATGGTTCAAGAGCCCAATCGTACATCCAGCCAGCAAAGTAAAATTTTTTCAATTATTGAATAAAAAAGAATATCCCAAATACAAAATCCTTGATTACTTTTTTGGGTATCCGATGGACTGGGCAAAAATGACTTTTTGATCTGGCCTGAGCCCCATCACCTTGGCCATAGCTTCTCTGTCAATAAGGCCACGCACAACCGTCGCTAAACCTTCGGAGGCGCAGTAGAGATAGACGTTTTGGCTGATGAAGCCCACATGAGCTGCGGAGTAAAAATTCTTCTCTTCATCTGTTCCTCTGGTTATCTTGGAGAAATCGGCAACATAGACAAGGTTGACGGGGACGTCCTTCACAAAAGGCTGTTTGCCTGTTGTGGCGCGGATGTCTTCTGACAGAATCGGCTTCAGCGTGTGTTCCAAGGCATCATACAGATAGAGCCCTTCGGCCATGCCGACATAAATGTCGATATTCTGCCAGTTGACCGCAGAGGGCGCTGTGCGCTTGCCCGAATCGGGGCGGTTAACTCCATCCGCAGCCCAGAGCAGGTTTGAAAGAACCTGAAGGGGCAGCGCCTCAGGGCTGAATTCACGCGAAGACTGCCTGTCTTTCAGCGCCTGCATCAGAGGCCGTCCGCCTTCTGTCTGAGGCTTCAGGAGCTTGACCTCCTTTAGCTCCTGCGAAGGGCTTAAAACAGGACAAATGAGCAAGAAAATCAAAACAAAAGAATAAACCATAAATACCTTTTTTCTCATGCCATTTCCTCCTTTAGACATTGTCTTGAAAATAGCATTTTTACCATTTCGTTGTGACGAGCCTGTTATGAAGATTAGGCTTTCAATACCGCCAGCTTTTCAAGTCTGCTCCGGGCGGTGCGCTCTTGAGAATCCTTTCAACAATTCTGGGAATGAACATCTGATGATACCTGAGCCGTGAGATTGCGTTGGGTCGGGTGTGGTCGCCATTCCAGCAGTGCTCAGCCCTATCCCCATAGTCTATCTCCCCGCTATAATAAGGATTGGTTGTGCTTTCCAGAAATTCCTCCATCAAATAAACCGCGTTGTTCAAGTAAAAATTATCCATATCCCCGCAGTAGATATGGATTTTTCCCTCAAGCTTCGGTCCGAGAGTCTTCCAATCCCGCTCCAGTATATAGCGGAGGTCATAATTTTCCCGCCAGTATTCAGCAACCGATTTGTCGATTTCGCCTGTCATCTTGTCCCAGACCGGCTTCGGGTAGCCGTTCTCGCCCAGCGGCGAAAAAACAGCCTGCCAGATGTCCCACTGGTCCCCAGAGCGCGAATTTGTCCCCAACACGAGTTCGCGATGGTTCATCTCCTCCAGGGTGGCACTGACCTCACCCAGGTAATTGCGCCCCCCTGGCCTGGGCGTACGCTTCCACTGGCTGTCCAGATAATAAGCATTCCTGTGCTCGTAGATGTTGACGATGGTGTAGGCACGAAAATCGATCGGGTCCGGACAGGCAGCCCAGCAGCCGTTGTATTCTTCGGGATAGAAGACCTGCGCCGCAAGGGCCTCCCAGCCTCCTGTGGAGCCTCCGTAGAGGAACCTCGCCCATCCTTCGCCGATACAGCGGAATCTTTTTTCAAGGTAAGGAATGAGCTCATAGGTGATCGCATCTCCATAAGGCCCCAGATTCGCTGAATTCACCGCATAGGAGTCGTCGTAATAGGGGTTGGCATGCTGAATTTCGACGATAACCACTCTGGGAAAGTTCGGCCCTGTCCATTCCTGGTAAAACTTGTGGGCATATTCCTGGACAATCCTGTTGTATCCTTCGATCCTGAACCTTTCGCTGTAGTCGGGCTTCAAGTTTAGATCCGGAGGAGTTTCTCTGAACCCGCCAAAAGTGTAAGGAAAATGGCCGTGAAAAATCACAAGGGGATATCGAGCCTCAGGATGCTCTTCAAAAGCATCTGGCAGAAGAACGCAGGCGCCGAGATGCATGGGGCGTCCCCAGAATTCCGAGAGGAGTTTGCTCTGAATCTTGACATGCTTGATATACTTCGTGTCTTTTGGCTCGGGTATGGGCGGGATTTTTCTGTCGAGAGTGACTTTGATAGTCTCTTCCTGTTTGGGATTGATGTAGAATTTTTTGGGAGTGCTGTAGAGATTGCCTGGAGCACGCCTCCAGCTTTGCCCCTCTCCCCTATCCATGGGCAGCTTGACGGTATGGCCGTCAGAGCGGTGAAATGTTTCATAGATATTAAGAAGGGCCTGAACCCAGTACTCTCCTGGTGGAATCTCTGAAAGGCTTTTCAAAGGATACCCAAAAACGCTACTGTCCATGATGGCGAACTCTCCTGGCTTCAGTCCATCGACATCGATGCCGAAAACAAGCTGAGTGTTCGGGCTGTCGCTAATCTGGAAACGCGGCTCACGGCTGCCATCTGCAGAAATCATCAACAGCATCCGTCCATCAAGAGCCTCTTTGCTCTGTGGCTCAATGAAGCAGATGCTGAAGCAGAGCTTGCATTCTTCTTTGGCTTCCTTTGGATAGCCTGAGAAGGCCATAATCAAGATAGTGATCAAGACAGGAACTAAGACAGCTTTTTTAAGAGGTTCATCTCCCATAAAACTTACCTCCTCGAAAATCAGAAATCCTTACGCTGATTATTAGCAAAATTCATCCAGCAATTCAACCCTCATAAAAGGAATTTTTGAAGGCTCTCTTCCGTTTTGTGTGGCTCGCCTGAAGGCTTCTCGACAATGGCCTCGCTCCCCTTCTCGGCGGCTGCGCAACTCGAGAAGGCTAAACCTTCAATGGTCGCTTCGGCCATCTCTCGGAGGCTTCCTTGCTGCCCACAGCTCCTTCACTCACATGAAATAGAAGAGCATCTTTTTGAATAACTTTTGAAAAGGGAAAAAAAGCAGGAGAAATGCTAGGGCCGGTCATAGAGTCAAATCTTCAAAAATAATCAATTTTTAAACGGGGCAGACTCTCTGTCGAGATAGCCAAGATCATCTTTGCTCATCTTGAATTTCATGGACACGGGATTGTCTTTGGCTTGAGCAAGTTTTGTCGCTCCAGGAATGGCCACTATGCAATCCCTATGAAAGTTGATCACCCAATTCAAAGCTATTTGAGAAGGTGTGACTTGGTATTTTTTGGCCAATTCCTGGAGGGCGTGGACCAGCCCGCGGCTTTTTTCCAGACCCTTTAGCTTAAAGGCGCCCATATACTTTCTATAACCGGAGAGGCTCCGGATGAGGTCCGGATTATCGTGGAATTTCCCGGATAAAATCCCTTGGGCTAACGGGGAATAGGCAATGACCGAGATACCCAGTTCCCTGGCCGCGTCCAGGACGCCGTTTGTTTCTATCCTTCTATCGAGCAGACTATACCGGACTTGGTTGGAGACAAGGTTGAGTCCAAGACTTTCAAGCTCATCGTGGGCTCGCTTCATTCTTTTAGCCGAGAAATTGCTGACACCGACGCAACGGATCTTCTTTTCTTTGACGAGCTGAGCCATGGCCCTCATTTGAGCTTTGATCGAAGATAATGACCAGGGCTGGTGGATTTGATAAAGGTCGATCCGGAAATCACTTAAATTATCGAGCCGCTTTCCGATTGTCTTCATGATGGATTTTGCCCTCCTGAAAACAGGCATCCATTTTGTGGCGATGATGACATCGTCCGAGGATTTTTCAAGTTTTCTCAGAGCCGCAGAAAGCACTCTTTCCGACTCCCCCCA
This sequence comes from uncultured Eubacteriales bacterium, assembly GCA_964550165.1. Classification (GTDB taxonomy): domain Bacteria; phylum Acidobacteriota; class Aminicenantia; order Aminicenantales; family Aminicenantaceae; genus CAZJYC01. Next base: position 31,429 of record CAZJYC010000013.1, on the reverse strand, counting down.
GCCGTAGGACTCAGCCGTATCAAACCAGTTGATGCCTCCCTCAAGGCTGGCCCTGACGATGGCGACGATATCAACTTCCTGAATCACAGGCCAGTATCTCCCGCCCAATCCTTTTCCCCGGCTGAACTGCCAGCAGCCAAGCCCGATGGGTGTAACCAGCAAATCCGACTGACCAAGCTGTCTTAAAGGCAATGCATCTCCCATTTTTTTCTCCTTGATCCCTCGCCTATCTCCTCCCCTATCATAAATTTGAATCAGAGATAACAGAGGAAGTTTCGAGACATTGAGAAGCCTCAGCTAAGAAAAAAGAGATGATCGATGAAGTTCTGGAATTTTTGTCGCAATAGCTTCTGGCGAATCTCTGCAGAAATTAATTCTTCGCTGCGTTCCTAACAACAAAATTATTCGATAAGCTCTCTTATTCCTCAAGACTGGGATCGTCGAGAATAGAGGCATACTTGACAAACTGCTGGGCTCCGACCGTCAGAACGAATTTGTACTCACCCAGCGGCGCTGGACTGTAAGCGTAATTGATATCCATTTCTCCCCGATATCCAAACTCTCTAAACCGCTGCATCCGCTCCTGCATCGCTTTCTTCTCCTGCTCTGTCCGCTCTCTGCGTTTGGTCATATTCCAGATGACTCTGTTGATTCCGGCAGCGCCGCTTCCCTTGATTTCGTTGATGACAACGTTTCCTTTGTAGACCGTGACTTTCACCTCATCTTTCACGTTGCTCTTCAGATAATAACAAATGACAGGACCGGTTGGCTCGCTCTCTCCGCTATAATTGGATGAGCTGGAGTGATAATTTTTTTGGCCTTTCCACCTTATCTTCGATTCAATGTCAAAAAGATGGATATTCCTGGCGAGAACCTGAGGGGTGAGTTCCTGGAGAGGCGATACATCCGTGATAAAAATTCCTCGTCCGTGAGTGGCAACGACAAGGTCGTTCTCCCTTGGATGAATCACCAGGTCATGGACAGGCTGAGTTGGCATGTTGTTTTTCATCTTTGTCCAGGTTTTGCCACCGTCTACGGAAACGTAGACTCCGAACTCAGTCCCGACAAAGAGAAGGCTCGCGTTCTTGCGGTCTTCCCGGATGACGTTGACCGGCTCATTGGGTAAATTGCCGGCAATGGAAGCCCAGTTCTGTCCGTAATCCGTAGTCCTGTAAAGGAACGGCCTGAAATCATCCTGCCGGTATCCTGTATAAGAGACATAGGCAGTTCCGGGATCATGGTTTGAGGCAACAACCCGGCTCACCCAGTAGCCTGGATTTCCGGTGATGCGGTCATTGAGTTTTGTCCAGTTCTTGCCGCCGTCTTTGGTTATCCAGACATTCCCGTCGTCTGTCCCAACCCAGAGCAAGCCTTCAACAAGGGGTGACTCGTCGATGGCGGTAATCGTACAGTGCTGAATATTTCCGTCTCCTCCTTTTCCAGTTGTCAGCTTTTTCGGGTCGTTAGTGCTCAGGTCAGGGCTGATTTCTTCCCAGGACTCTCCCCGGTAAGTAGACTTCACCAGAATGTTACCGGCATGATAGATGACATCGCTGTTATGGGGCGAGACCAGAATCGGAGAACACCAGTTCCAGCGAAGGTCCTGTCTTTTCATCTGATAAGCGATGTATTTCCTTTCGCCTGTCTTGAGATCGACTCTGGTCAGAGTGCCAAACTGGGATTCATTGTAAAGATAGCGGTTTGTGCCCGCATCAAAGACGTTATACATGCCATCGCCGCCGCCGACTGTCTGCCAGTCTTCGAGCCGGATAGCTCCCGATCCTCGCTTGGTGCTGGGGCCAAGGACTGAGCCGTTATCCTGGAGGCCTCCGGCCACATTATAAGGATAGGACATGTCGACTCCAACGGCGTAATACTGAGCCAAAGGCAGGAAGTCAGGATGGTACCAGTTTTTTCCGCCGTCATAGGTAATCCCCATTCCGTGGTCATAGCCGAGGAGCATATGATTCGAATTTTCAGGATCGATCCATAGGCCATGGTCATCCCCGCCGAATCGAAAAACGCTCCTCTGCCAGGTTTTGCCGCCGTCTCTTGTTCCCCATGTCGAAACGCTCAAGACATAGACAACATTGTCGTCGTTGGGGTCGATTCTGATCTGGCCGTAATAATAACCTGGAGCGCCGCCGATGCTCTGTTTGTCAGGGCTGACCTTTCTCCATGTCTCGCCAGCATCATCCGAGCGGTAAACTTCGCCGTCGATCATCCCAGCGCTCGATTTGTCTTCGAGCAGCTCTTTTTCCCTTTCCTCATCAGACATTCCGGGCTTGTTGGCATTCTCAATACAGGCGTAGACGATGTCCGGATTTCCGAGGTAGATGTCGATACCGATGCGGCCCAGCATCCCTCCTGGAAGACCGCCGCTGAGTTTTTTCCAAGTCTTACCGCCATCCATCGTCTTATAAATCCCGCTCCCAGGCCCTCCCAAATTAAAAGTCCAGGGCTTGCGGACTTTATCGCAGGTCGCTGCATAGAGGATGTCCGGATTCCTCGGGTCCATGACAACATCGACAACCCCGATATTCTTCCCCCCGACGACAACATCGAGCATTTTTGTCCAGGTCTTCCCGCCGTCAATTGTCTTGTACAGTCCCCGCTCAGGATTTTTAGAATAAAGATGCCCGAGCGCCGCCACGTAGACAATATCCGGATTTTCAGGATGGATGACAATCCGGCCGATATGATGAGATTCTTTTAATCCCATATTCTTCCAGTTTTTTCCGCCGTCTGTTGACTTGTAAACACCATCCCCCCAGTAGGCACTCCTTGAGTTGTTGGCCTCACCCGTCCCAACCCAGACAATATTCGGGTCAGAGGGAGCAACGGCGATGTCGCCGATGGAGAAAACATTCTCATGGTCAAAAATCGGCTCGAAGGTCTGGCCGTTATTTGTCGTCTTCCACAGCCCGCCTGAAGCCGTGGCCGCATAGAATGTGTAGGGCTGCTGCTTGGGCACGGCGAAATCCACGAACCTGCCGCTCTGCCGTGTTGGACCGATAGACCTGTAAGTGAAATTTTTCAAGAAATCTTCACTCAGGGCCTGGCCTGAAGTCCTGTTCGGGATGACCAAAGGCCAGCAGACGAGAATGATGATTGCCGAGAGCTTAAGATACAATTTTGATGGATTCATGAGCCTCCTCCTTAAACTTAATCTTTTTAAGGCCTGGATTAGCGATTGGCTGATTTTAATATTTTTGGAATTCAGGGCACAATCATTCATCAAAAATCAGATTAGCTAATACCATACAATAAAACAAAGGTCAACGAAGATCGGAAGAATAATAGCATCTTTTTTCCGTAAAATAGGCCTGATTTTTGCTTTTCAACTTTTCTTTGCTACTCTCGACTAAATATATGCTTTTTGTAAGCGGGGCTTAAGATGCACGGAAGACGAACAAGATTTTGAGATAAACGGGAGAGGAAAGATGGAATATTTAGTCAAGACCCTTCGTTTAAGGCCACAAATGGAAGAAATGGAGTGTAACGATAAGGAACTGACAGCGAATCTAAACCTCTATGCAAACAGAGGGTATTATCTTGACAGAATCATTCCTGATGAAAGGTCGTCTCCGACTGGCGACGAAAAAAGGGTTTACCTCTTGATATTCAAAAAATAGGAAATATTCAGAAGCAAAATCTTTTAAGAGCCGCTTTTTCTCCTTTCACCAAGGGCAAAACGCCATATAAATCTTACAAGCGAATAACTTTCCCTCACGGCCTCGCCGACCTGAACGCATATTTGACTCCCAGGGCAAGCGTTCGCGCTCTCATCGGATAGCCTGGCTCTGTCATATAAGAGGCGTCCAAAAGATTTTCACACTTCAAGAAAATGGAAAAATTCCTGAAATCTGTGGAGAAAGCACCGTTGAGGACAAAATAGCCGGGCACACTGACAATTTCCTCGAAAATCTTCACTTCAGAACTGGAGACGGCGAGGGCCCAGAAAGAGAGCTGGAACATATTCTTAAGCTTAGCAGCAATGACAAAGTTTAGCTGGGATTCTGGCAGAAGATCAAGCCTGCGGCTTTCCTCTTCGTTTTTCCCGTCAAGATAGGTGTAATTCACAGAAAGGCTCAACCAGCGCCATGCCCTCTGAAATTCCAGTTCAAAGCCGAAGATATAAGCTCTTCCGATATTCAAATTTTTCTGGAACCCATCAGGCAGGCGGACAGCCTGGATGAGATCTTTGATTGCGTTATAAAAAACTGCGCCATTCACAAGAAAATCTTTTTCATATCTCCAGCCAAACTCAAAGCATGTTCCCCTTTCGTCCTTGAGGTCAGGATTCCCAGCAGAGGCGCTGTACAAGGATTTCATTGAGGGAAATCTCGATTTCTGAGAAAACGTGAGATGAAAGTCGAGGAAATCCGAGGGATTAAACTTCAGGCCGGCAAGCGGGTTTAAAGAGGCTTTATCCTCCCCAGAAAATTTTCTCAAATGTTCAAAGCTGGCACCTGCAATCAATTTCCATTGAGCGTGCAAACGGAACTGGTTCTCAAAACCCAGGGAAAGAGTCTGATGCTCAAACTCTTGCCAGGCCTCTCCCCTGTCATCCTGGATTCTGGCACGATCATCCCTGAGATTCAGGCTGAATTTCAGCTCATTGTGTGAGGAATAAGGCAAAGAGCCGATGAGGAAAGCTCCGGAGGAATCATTTGCGTAGGTGGACTCCCACTGAAGCTCATTCATGTCTGAAGTCGTGTATGCATCGAGGATGTTATCATGCCGAATATGGTAGCCCCTAAACTTGAGATGGCCTTTTTTTGCCAAGGAAAACGTGCCGCCCAGGTTGAGCTGGAGCCGATTCCAGCTTTTAAACCTCCAGTAACGGGGAATGTAATACTCTGTGGCCGCAGGAATGCCAAACTCTGACCAGTAATAGGCCACCTCCAGAAGAATCTCACTCTTCTGGTTGGGATAGAAGTACAATTTCCCTGTTAAGTTGTTTCGTTCATAATCGCTATTTTCTCTGAGAGCGCTTTTTCCATTTTTACTCCATTTGAAACCATCGGATCTGTCGAACTGAGCAAAACCTGAAAAGAAGACATTTTTCCAACGAAACGCACCTGAGGAAGACATGCTCCAAGAGTTGTTACTGTCATAACCTGCTTTCAAGGAAAAGGAAGGGGCGTCCGGCCTTTTAGTGATGATATTGATAACGCCACCCAGCACATTGGGCCCGTAGAGCACGGATGAAGCCCCTTTGACAATCTTGATGCTCTCGACTTCCCCGGCTGTGAACGTCTTGAGGTCAAAAGAATTGAAAAATGGCTCGTAAACGGGTATACCATCATAAAGCAACACAATTCTCTGGCTTTCCAATCCCCTGATTTTTATGCTGAATTCGTTCTTTGAGCCGGAGGTGACGAAAGTCCCAGAGGTGTATGAAAGGACTTCGGAGAGGTCATTAGGAGACAGGGAATCTATCTTTTCCCGCCTGATCAAAGACGTTGTCGAAAGAGAAGCATCCTTTGGCAATGGAGCTTCGACAACGATTTCCTCGGTTATGATTTTTTGCTTGTCTTTCTTTTCTTTCTCCTGCTCCTGGCCAGCCAAGAGCAAAGAGCAAAAAATAAAAATTGTGGAAAGCATACAAAAAGTTAGGCTTTTACAAAAAAAAGTCTTTGCCTTCATCTCATTTTTTGGAATAAATAAGGATATCAATTTTTGCGGTCGATCTGTTTGAGCAATTCTTTCTTGCTCCGTATGCCTTTAAGAATATCTGCTAGCAGCGGCCGAGTTTCCTTCTCGCTGTATTCGTTTTTGTATATTTCGAGATTGTCGCCTTTGATGAAGCTCGAGATCACCCGGATATTTTTAGCGTTTTTTATAATCCTGTTATTTTTTTCAGGCTCGAAATAAGTCACCTGAAGAACCATCCTCTCTCCGTCCAGGCTCTCATAGATCAAAACCACAACATGCTCTTCGCTGTTGGTGTCGTTTCCGTCCAAGTCCATATGAAACTCTCTTTTGATGAAATCCTCGTTGGGATAGCTGCCCAGTTCTTTGACCTCGCGGTAAATCTCTTTCAGAATTTTGCTCGAGTCCGTTTCCCGCTCGGATTTCCCATCAAGAGTTCCATAACTCGTAGAGAAAGCACAGGGCTGCAGGAGAAACAGCACAAGGGCTACAAAGGCAATTCGCTTGATGAGGTTTTTAGGAAACAGTCTCTGTTTCATTGAGTTCACAAAACTTCTGCTGAATACAATTATATACCAAATGAGCTTTTAAAAAGCTTGTCTTTAAAAAAAGACTTGTATCTTCAATTTTTCATGTTGATGAGGTCATTCAAAAAGGCTTTTTTCGTTTGGATATCAGCTTATCAGCTACCGCAGACCCATTTTCTTAAGAAGGGCTTTGAACCTTTGTTCCGAGCGAAGGCTGTTGTACTCAGGGCAAACTTTAATAAAGGCGAGTCTGTCGTCGCGCTCTTTATAGGCTTTTTCCAACCAGGTAAAGGACTGATCTGTCTCACCCAATCCGAGGTAGATTTCTGCTATGATGGATGATGAGATATATCTTTGATTTGCGTTTTCTATGAGTTTTTCCAGGATCTTTTGCGCATCCCCTCCTCTGTTCGACACAGCATAAATATAGGCAAGCTGCCCCTCTATTCTGTCACCCGGAGAAAGACTGATTGCTCTTTCGAGCTCTATGATGGCTTGCTTAAACATCTTCAGCTGCCCGTAGGCCCTTCCAAGTTCGATGAGGGATTTCACATGATATGGGTTTAGGGCCAGGATCTTCTTATATTGTTCTATTGCCTGCCCATATTCCCCCGCCATGAAATAAATCCATGCCGTATCGCTATTTATGGCAAGGGATAACGGATCAAGTGCCTGGGCTTTTTGGATCTCAGCCAAGGCCTTGTCATGCATTCCCATCGCTGATAAATAAATCGAGTAGCTCTGATAGGCCTCCACAGAATTTGGGTTGAGATCAATGGCGAGCTTGAACTCTTTCTCAGCAGCATACCAGTCCCAGTCGAAGAAAAAGTTGATTGTGCCCAGCAAAGTGTGAATTTCGGCAAGGGTATCGTCGATTTCCAGAGCTTTCAGCGCGGCTGCTTTCGCCTGAAGATAGGCCTCCTTTGGTGGGATAATGTCCGGGGCCAGCTGAAGGCAAGAATTAGCCAGGCCAGCATAAGCAAGCGTATATCCTGGGTCTTTATGAATAGCCTCCTCAAAGAACCCAGGGGCTTTCTTCCAGTTCTCTTCCATCGATTTATCTTTAAAATATCGGCCTTTCAGATACAGGTCATAGGCTTCAAAATTCTCTGTATACCGTTTTACAAGTTTCTCTTTTTCTCCTTCCAAAAGCTGGACTTTGAGCTCGTCGACAATCGCCAGGATTATCTCCTCTTGAACGGCAAATATGGCATCCAGATTACGCTCATAGCCATCTGACCATATCGGCGACTGGTCAGAAACGTTGATGAGCTGGGCTGTAATGCGCATTCTGTCACCAAGCTTTTGAATATTGCCTGTGAGCACATTTTTCACTTTGAACCTTTTGCCTACCTCGCGAACGCCTGCGCCTTTGAACAGGAATGACGAACTTTTTGCAGGGACTCGCAAATCTTTGATGTTGGATAAGGAATGGACGATTGAATCTGCCAAGCCATCGGCAAGATATTCCTGATCATTTTGCGGACTTAAATCTTCGAAAGGCAGGACAGCGACCGAAGGTGTTTTATGCAGCAAAGGAAGAATCTTTTCTTGGAGAAAAAATTTCCAGCTAATAGCTCCAACAGCAATGATGGCGATTGGGACCAAAACGGATATCAAAAGTTTTTTCAGCTTGAACTTAATTTTGGGCTTGGCTTTGGGCTTGACTTTGGGCTTGACTTTGGGCTTGGCTTTGAGCTTTTTCTTCGGAGGGTGGAACTTTATCTCTGTCTCCATCGAATCTGTAGAGCGAATTCTTTCTCTAATTTCGGACAACCTGGAAAAAACCTCATCTGCGCTCTGAAACCTCTTCTCCTTTTCCTTCTCCAGACATTTCAGGACCAAGCCATTGAGATCCTCGGGAATCGAATCGTTGTATTCCCTCGGATTTTTAGGCGTTTCCGTCTTGTGCTTCATCCCAATGCTGAAAGGAGAGTCTCCTTCAAAAGGTACTCTGCCCGTCAACATCTCATAGAGTACAATCCCCAACGAATAGATGTCAGAACGCTGGTCAACTTCTAATCCTTCCACTTGCTCCGGCGACATATATTCGGGAGTCCCAATCTTTACTCCTTCGGCTGTTATCCCTTTATCTTTGAGGGAGCGGGCTATTCCGAAATCCATGATCCGCGCGTTTCCCTCTTTATCAATCATGATGTTCTGAGGTTTGAGGTCACGGTGCACGACTCCCAACCGATGAGCCTCGATTAATCCTTCACAGACCTGTCTGGCTATTTTGATCGCTATTCTTGGAGATAATTTGTTGTATTTATCGATATAGCTCTTCAAATTGTCCCCGGAAACGTATTCCATGGTGATGTAATGAGTCCCTTTGTCCTCATTGAGATCATACATGCGACAAATATTTCTATGAGCGATTTCACGGGCAATCTTTAACTCATACCGGAATCGTTCGATAGTCTTTTTGTCAGCAGCTATTTCAGGCTTGATCAACTTTAACGCCACCTCACCATCTATTTTTTTATCGTAAACTCTGTAAACTCTGCCCATTCCACCTTTTCCAAGTTCCTCGATGATCTCGTATCGATCGGCAAAGGTGCTTCCTTTGGATAATTTTTCAAGGGGCGGTTCGAGAGGCGGGACGTGAGGAGGAGAAGGAGGAGTTTCTTTTTTAAGGTAAAGCGGGGTTGTACAATTGCCACAGAAGCGAGAATAATCGGGATTATTGTAATGACATTTAGGACATTTAATAGCCACTTCCGTCCCTTCCAGCAAGTTCGCCAAAAGAATAACAATTTATGGACTAAGAGTCAAATAATCCGAAGAAATATTTCTTTCGAGGAAAAGGCATTTCCTACTTTAGCGCTCCCTCTGTTCGATGGCCAGCTCCAGGGAGTTTGTCAGGCTGCTGTAGCCTGCCTCCAGTCTTTCGCGGAAGGGGCGAAGCGACGATTCGATAACGGAAGGAAGGCCATCCTGCCATGGCAAACGATAATTGTCTCGCTCCAAGGCTTTGATTTCCGCTTCCAATGTCTTCCGCCATTTAGCCTGACTTCCCGATTTCTCATTTTCCATAAGCTTCTCAAGCTGATTGCGAAGCATGGGAAATATCTGGCGGTGGGTGCGCCTGAGCATAAGATCCTTGCGCTCCTCCCTTAGCTCTTCTCTCCTCCAGTATATCCTTCCTTTTTCTCCTTCATCACGTTGAATATCAGGCCCATCAATGGGTGATTTCCCTAGCCAGGAATAATAAGAAATTATATAAATATAGTAATACTCGCCCATTCCTATCCCAGCATCCAGAAGGGCTTGATTCCGGCTCTTCAGGTACTCGGATATTTGAGGAAGCAGCCCTATTCCAGCCGTAATTTTCTCAAACACACTTTTAGACTTTTTGTCTTCCATTTCACTTTCGCCCTTCTCTTTTATGAGGATCTCAAAAGACGATTCAATTTTCTTGCGGGCCGGTGCGAAGGCTGCCCTGGCAGAGAGGAAGGCTTCCATCCGTTCCGGTCTGATGGCGCCATCCGGGTCAGGGCAAAAATCATTAATCCTTCCGTATCGTTCTGTCAGGGTTGTCATCATGGCCTCTGTGTCTTTGAAGCCGCGGGCCACATTCCTGAAAAAGAAATAACCTCCCAGTCCAAGCCCGATTAGGATCAGGATGACCACCCCGCATCCGATACCGCAGCCGATAAGCCATTTTTGGGCAGTGCCCGAGGATTTTGCTTGATTAGAGTTCAAAGTTTCCCTCCTATCCTAATGTCTGAGGCCGTTATTATCACAAGCAAATAATATGAGAAGCGCAGCGATGTGGCAATCCGGCCTGTGTCATTTTTTTACTTCTTCTCGATTTCCTCGATTAACCTTTTTATATCGGCCTGGTCGGCGTTCAAGCTCAGTGAAGCCTTGAGGGCGTCCAGAGCCTTCTTTTTTTCGCCAGTTCTGTAGTAGCAAAACCCAAGCGTATTGAGAAGGCCTGTGTCACTGTTGTAAATCTTGTTGCCTTCCAGCAAATTTTCTATGGCCTCGGGATACCTTCCCAGGCCTGCATAGGCCCTTCCTTTTATCAGGTAGTAATCAAACCTGCGCTCGGAATCATCTTTGATGCTCTCGATCATGTTCAGACTTTTATCGAATTTCTTATTCTTGACCAGAAAATTCGCGTACTCGATCACTCCCAGTCGATAATCGGGCTTCAGCAAGTACGCTTTCTCATAATTGGCTTCGGCTTTCTCAGGCTGATTCAGCTTGTCGTACTGGTAAGCCAAGGAGTAAAAATACAGAAAGCTGTTAGAGAGCGGGAAGGCTTTGACTAAAGTCGTGGGGTGAGGAACGGTTTCCGAAGGAGAAATGATAAAATTTGCACTTTTTTGGTCAAACATCTTTCCGTTTTCATCTACCAGGTTCAACTCCATCTCATAATAGTCAGGGGAAAGCTCGCTAGTCCGGAGCGAATAGGTGATGTTGAGATTATTTCTGAAAGGATAGCTTTTTAACTCCAGGGAGATTGATTTTTGAACCGGGTTCTCCTTTCTCAGCCCTTTGATCAATATCTCAATCTTCCCGTTATTCCATAAACTTTCTGTGATGCCGTTCACGCTGAAAAGCATGGCCACGCTGTCTGCGGCAGAAAATGTGTTTTGCTGGTCAAAGAGCAATTTCCTGTCCACTGCTCTGAAGGGCACATGAGCACTTCCTGGATAATCCTGGAGACCATAGCCCAAAACAGGACCGACAATCTTTGGCGACTCTGAGAGGCCCGGAACGACAATCTCTTTCTCAAAAACGCTGAATTCTTTGCCGACAGAGTTTTGAACAAGAAGATCCAGTTTGAACTTCCCTTCGATCAAAGGGAAGGAATCCTGGATGGCGATCCCGCTTCCTTTGACCTTCTCCATCTCACTGTAGGGAAAATAAAAAGGGAAATCTTTGGTGTACTGAAAAATGATCTCTTCATCCTTCCTCACGCTGACGCTGAGCTCGAAATTGCAGTAGTACTGGTCTTTTGGCTCGAAATAATCCACGGAGACACTCTTGGGGCTTATGGAAAAATGCAGGAAATTGATGTTCAAAACAGGGTCGATGATCACAGCCGTATCGGCGCTGCTTTCGATGTAGTTCGTTAAATATTCCGTGCTTACGATCCCTCTGTAGTTTAAGAAATGGGTAGCATAAGCCGGGTTTACATCTTTTTTTGGAGACTCAAAAATATTGACAAGGATGATATTTGTGCTTGGTGAAGGCTGGTAGTCATAAGGAACTTGTCCGGGAATCATGGAGATCGCCACCCCGGCCAGAGTCGGAGCAAGTTCCCGAATTTTTTCATAAATCGTACGATAGTCCATGAGATCCAGGCCTTTTTTATCGATGAGAAGGCTGGCTGGCCCATCAGAGGCCGGATTGTAAAGCTTAAACTCCCCGCTTCCCTCCCTCTGATAAAAAACCAAGGCAAAATGGGTGGGGAGCCCTTTCTCCTTATCGCCATAATAATACCAGACCTGGGCAGGATAGATTCCGGCTGTTCCCTCAAACCTCTCAGTGCTGGCGGGAGGCCCGAGGATGATATGCATCCGCCCCATATCCGTTATCCATCCTTCCCTTGTAGTCCCACGGCTATAGTATTTATTGGCATAAAGGAAGCGCTTGATGTGCTCATCCTTGTATTCGTTTTGGGGTGTGCCGGGAGTGGGGTCCCGCTGCTTCCAGAAGGTCTCGATGAAAATGTCCCTGTCCCTGTCCGATGTGAGCTTCATGAATACGTCTCTCTCCTGGGGCAGAATGATATAGCTGGTTAATTTCAGCCACTCTCGGTATTTCTCAGGAAGGTCTTTTTCCCTGATTTTCTGGGCGGGACAGAGTAAGCAAACAGTCCAGAAAAGGATTAAGAAGACCATAAGCCTTTTGGCATTCATATTTCTATTTTACCTAAACTTTCGAGCAGGTCAAAGCCAACTTTGCAGCTCCAAAATTGCCGATGGACAATTTCGTTATTTTGGTCGAAGACCAGACGTTCAACATTGAGAGAGGCAAAAATTTAAACGGTATTATCCTCGAGGTCACGGACAGAATTTCTGCCGAGAAGGATGTTTTCTCAGGAGAGATCGAGCTTTAAACTAGGATTTGATTTCAAAAATCTTCCTTCCCTTTCCCAGATCTGGGCTCATGGTGATCAAGACATCGATATAGTATTTGCCGGACTCTAAATCATGGGGAAAGGAGAAAATTATTTCTTCCATCCGGGCGACTTCATCTTCGGTTTTCTCGAAGTGCCTTACTTCTTTGAACTGCTCCTTTTTTAGACTTTCTTTCCCGTAGATATAAAATTGGAAGGCGATATCTGCTTTGAGAACTTTGTCCTCGGATTTGAAGATTAATGATTTCATCGGAATGGAAACGACGATTTCTTTTTTCCCTCTGTCATAGCGCAGATTGAAATCAATGTAGGCCTTCCCTTCATCGGTTACATATATTTGCCCGAACTTCGCCTTTTCAATCATCTGGAGCAAGTTCCCATAGTCTCCGACCTGTTGGCTGATGATGTAACTTCCGTCTCCCCTGGTGTCTATAAACTCAACGGCCAGCCTGTATCGGTAATAGCCCCACCAGATGATGCCTTTTATATCCGGCCTGTTGATGAAAGGTCTATCCTCAATTTTATCGGGGTGGCCCAGATAAATGTAGACTCTTCCCCGGTCAGTCTTCCAGCCTGGAATTCCTTCTCTGAAATGAGCGTTGGCGTATTCTATTCTTCTGAAAAATTCTTCCCTGAACTCATTCTCCTCTGTTTCAGGGTCAGGATCTCTTTTTGCCCAGAAGTCAGCGATGAATTCTTCTCTTGATTTCTGGTCGGGAAGATGGAGAAAAATATCTTTTTCCTGCTTGGTCATGACCAGTCTAGCGGTTTCGTAGAAATCCTGGCTTTCGGGGTCGAGCCGGACTCTTTTCGAGATCCCGCAGCTTGAGAAAACGGAAACAAGACAAACACAGAAAAAAATCGAAAAAGGGATTGACCTCACTTGCATCTCTGAATCAACTCATCCAGCTTGTTTTTCTCCTTCTGGGAAAGGAAACGATAGGCTTTCTCTTTATACTGCGTGAGATAGGATAGCGCCTTTGTTTTGTTCCCTTTGGTCAGATAGGCCAATCCCAGATTGTAAAGAGCAAAGTCAAGGTTTGGCTCGAGCTCAACAGACTTTTCCCAGCATTCGATCGCAGCATCCAGGTTTCCTGTCTGGCCATAGGCACTTCCTAAGCCGTTGTAAGCGGACGCATAGGCGGGATCAAACTCGATCGCTTTTTTGAAATTCTCGAACGCCTTCTGTAAATCATCGGCGCTCTTGTTCCTGATAGCCCGGGAAAGATAAAGGGAGCCGAGGTTGTTGATGACGATGGGGTAGTTTGAATCGAGGGAAAGAGCTTTCTCGTAAGCCTCTTGAGCCTTTTCTAAATCCCCTTTCCGCCAGTAAGCCACCCCTAAATAATTCCAGATCTCAGGATCATAGTCGACCAGCGACAATCCCTTCTGTAGAACTTCGATTGCCGCATCATATTGTCCGACCTCTGCCAGAAAAATGCCGTAGGTGGTGATAATCTTGATGCTTGAGGGATTATGCTCAAGCCCTTCTCTGAGAACTTCCACCGCATCCCGCAGCTTCCTCTGCTCTTTGTATAAAGTGGCAAGATAAGAAAAAGCAAGGTCGAAGTCCTTTCTATCGGCAATAATTTCTTTAAGAAGTTTTATTCCATCCGCGAAATCTCCCCTATGGTAGGCAGCCATGGCCTTCATCAATTTTGTCTGGTAGGGCAACAGAACTTTCAGGTCGTCTTGAGGAGTGAAATTTTCCTTTTTGGCCGCCTGCGGGCTGGAAATATAACCCAGGCTTCTCAGCCTCTCCAGAGCTTCCCGGTCAACTCTCTGTCTCTGCTCAAGGCTTTTTTCTATGGACTGTTCCTCCATCAGTTTTCCAAGCTTCTTGCCGTAATCTTTCAAATCTTTGGAACTGGCAAGGTTGGTCGATTCATCAAAGTCTTTATCAAGGTCGTACAGCTCCGGGACCGGCGAGTCCATGTATTTTTCATCTCCCAGGACAACGCCTCTCAAGGGCGCCCATCCCCGGCTGTAGTAGGGATAGAGAGACTCAAAATAGATCAGCCTTTGGGGCAATTTTTTGCCCTTGATCACTGGCAGAAGAGAAAACCCTTGAAGAAAAGGCGGTTTTTTGACTTTTAGAATTTCACAGGCTGTGGGGAAAATATCGATATGGGCGACTTTTTGCTCGCTTTGGCCGGGCTTTATCCCAGGAAAATAGACGATCAAAGGAACCCAGAGCGTGCTGTTGTAGGCGAAATAGCCGTGCGTGGATTCTCCATGCTGGCCTAGAGATTCGCCATGGTCACCGGTGAAAACCACGAGCGTGCTCTGGAAATAATTGTTTTTTTCCAGGAAGTCGAACAACTTCCCAAGGGCAAAATCGACATAAGCCACTTCTCCGTCGTAAAGGTTGTCCTTGTGTTGTGTTTTGAATGGCTCCGGAGGGTCATAGCGCTGATGGGGGTCAAAACAATGGATCCAGAGGAACCAGGGGCTTTTGCTTTTCTCAAGCCAGGCCAAGGCTCTCTCCACAACGACTTCAGCCTTCCGCTCCACATAGCTGAATTCCTGTTCGCTTCTTCCCCCGTAATTATCGTCATAAACATCAAATCCCTGCGTTAGCCCAAACCTTGAGTCCAGCGGAAACGCCCCGACAAAAGCGCCAGTGGCATATCCGTTTGCTTTCAAATGCTCGGCCATGGTTAAAAATTCCTCGATGACGATAAAATTCGAATTGTCGTGCACGCCATGGTAGAGGGGCGTTGTTCCTAAAAGAATATTTGTATGGGAAGGGAGGGTGGTGGGCGTGTGAGCAAATGCCTTTAAAAATAAAAATCCCTTAACGGCAAGGCTGTCAATGTTGGGCGTTTCGAGAAATCCTTTGCTGTAGCAGCTGAGCCTGTCCGGCCTCAGCGTGTCGATGGTGATGAGCAGGAAATTGAGCCGGTTTTTTCCCCGATCCCCCTTTGAGAATAAAAAAGAAGGGCACGCGTTAATTATCAAAAAAAACACAAAAAATAAAATATTGCAAAATTTTAATTTTTTCATCACAAAGACCATGAAATAAAATTGCTATCTCTTTTTCAGAATCTCTATGAAATTCCTGACCTGGGCAGCCCGCTGGGAATCAGGGTCATGCTCAAGATATTTCTCAAAAGCCTGGATGACCTCCTGTCTTTTTCATCCTGAACCTCCGTCTTGCATTCTAACATCCGAGGCTAAAAAAAAGAAGCCCCTTCCGCGTCGCGGAAGGGGCTTCGAACTCGATTTCGTGCTTGAGCTTAGAAGGTGAACCTCACTCCGAACCTGAAGACTCTGGGATTTAGGATTCTGAGATCCTGGTCGAAATTGGGCGCCTCCATATTCATTTCTCTCTTCAAGGCATGAGCAGCATTGGTGATGTTGAAAGCATCCGCAGAAATGACAACCGTTGATGTCTCAGAGAGTTTGAAGATCTTTTCCGCCCTGAAGTTGAGCACCCAGAAGGTTGGCAGCCGCTCGTCGCCGAATTTTCCGCCGCCGTCGGGATTTCCGTAAACCTGATCCCAGCCGCGCCCGGTTCTGAAAACATCCACATATGTCCGCTTGACGTATCCATCTCGGGCAACGAACACACCGCTGACGTTTATCCCGTAGGGCAACTGGTAGAGCCCGGAAATTTTGGCCTGCCACCTGGAGTTGACAAAAATCCCTTGGAGTCCGGAGCCGCCGCTCTCAGGAGCCAAGGAGCCACCGTCAAAATATTCCAGGTTCTGGGGGTCGACGTATTCATCTTTGGCATGCCAGGTCCAGTCTGATAAAGTGAACGAGGCATCCATCATCCACTTGTTGGAAAGCCTCTTGGTCAAAACAATCTGGCCGGCAAGGTAGCGCGTGAATGCCTTCTCGTAATTGGTCCGGTAGCTGTAGGGATAACGCACAAAGCGGCGATAAACAGTGTATCCCGTAATAGGCTCAACGTACTCTTCTTCGTAGTTTCTGGAATCTTCTATGGTCGTCCTGTCAGTGAGCATTCCTTTTGTCCATTCCTCGCGATGCTGTTTCTTGTAGAAGAACTCCAAACGCGCAGCAAAATCGGTGAAGAGCTCTTTTTCATAGGATATTGTCAACTCATCCAGAAGAGGAGACTTGAAATTTGGGTCGAACTTGTTTCGCAGATCTAAACTCGTTGGGTCGTCCGGGTTGACAGAACTGCTACTCCAGAGCCAATACTCAGGATCAGGATCCGTTAATTCTCCGGTATCATAATCGTAGCCATAGAGCTCGGATGGCTGCACGCGGCCATCAGGTTCTCCCATAACAAAATCCTGGTAACCATCCTGCCAGATGACATCGATCTCCGTCCAGCCGATCGGGTTGATAAAATCGGCAAGGTTGTTTCCTGACTGAGAGCCGTAGCGGGCAACGGAGAACTTAAGGACGTCTTTTCCGTTTCCACGGATATCCCAAACCAGGCTTAATCTCGGAGAGAGTGTTTTCCATTTAACGCCAGGGTCGATCTCCTCAGCGCTGACCTGGGGCATGTAGTAGGGAAGCCAGGGAGAGACAGGAATTTGGAGATCTTTAACCTTGGAGGCTTCCTGGTCATACCTGATTCCGATGTTGACAGCCAATCTGCCAAAAGTCGCCGTATCCTGGATGTAGGCAGAATAGCGGCTGAAATAATCATTGAGCTTGTAATCCCTGAGCAGCCAGGCTTCCCACCATTCTCCGGTCGGAAGGCCCGGATCGGGTCCCCAATAGGCAAGGGTCAGGTTTCCTTCATAGAGGTCGAAGGATGTGGTTGTGGCACTCACGTAATCCACTCCAAATTTCCATTCGTGGTCAGCGCCCAGCACATTTTCGATGAAGTAGGTGCCGGTCAGGTTGATGTTGAGCTGGTCTCTGTCAGTCCCATAATCATCCGTGTTTCCGGACATGTAGAAGCTCGGATAATATCTCCTAATCAAATAATCCCCAGATCCGTCTTCGGTCCTGTCTCCTTTGTAGGGCTTCAAGAAAAAGCCGCCGTTCATGAAGACAGTCTTAAGGTTGAGATACAGGTTCCCATACATCTGTTCGAGCTCTCCTTTCCAGATATATCCGGGACCTGTCTGGTTCCAGACAGTATCAGCGTCCTGTTGTGTGGCATCATACCAGTACCTGCCCCACTTCTGCTTGTTGTCGTATTCGACAAAGGCTTCGGCCCGGGTGCTTGGCGTCAACTGGAAGTTAAGCTTGGCATAGCCGGAAGCCAGCCAGGTTTTATCCGAAGTTCCGGCGAGAGTTATAGAATCGATATCCTGAATACCCCACGACAGATAGAACCAGGCTCTGTCCCTGATAATAGGTCCGCCGAAATTGGCACCGTAGAGATAGACCCTGTTGATGCCCGCGCCTTTGTAGCCTATATCCAGTAGTTCTTTTGGGATATTCTCTGCCTGCCAGTTTTTATCCTCGGCATCTAGGTAGAACATTCCTGAGTAGGTGTTGCCGCCCCGCCTGGAGACGATGTTGAGCTGGACTCCGCCAGTCTGGGACTTGACGTCGTTGTTTCCATAGTTGATCTGCAACTCTTCGTAGCTGGCGATGTTGAGATAGGCAGGTGCTGCTCCCAAAGCGGAATTGTCAGTGATGTTGGCTCCGTCGACATTCCAGGTTGTGTCTGTATCTCGTCCGCCGTGTCCGTAATAGGACGACTGCTGCCCGGCTTCGTTGCCGCCGATGTCTTCCCTGTCGATGAGCATTCCAGGAATCAGGGACATGATAACCCAGGGATTCCTGGCTGTTGGCAGGCTCATGATCATCTCTTCAGTGACATTCACGCCGACTTGAGTTCTCTTGGTGTCAATGACAGGCGTTTCGCCCACGACTGTGACTTCTTCTTCGATAGCGGCTTGTTCCATCTTGATCTCAAGAATAACGTCTCTTCCGAAAGAAACGCTCAGTTTCTCTCGAATCACAGTCTTGAAACCCGGCAGCTCTATTTTCAGGACATAATCGTTGGCAACAGGGAGATTCAAGAACCTGAAATTCCCTCTTTCTGAAGTGATGGCGTTCATGGTGACAATCTTTGAGCCACTCAAAGTCACCGTTACTCCGGGTAAAGGAACTCCCTGATCGTCAACAACCGCACCCTTGATGCTGCCGAATTCCTGAGCGGAAACAAAGACTCCTGCAAAGAGAAGCAAGCAAATGAGACCTAAAACTTTCTTCAATTCCATCTCCTTTATTCTTCCTTTTCGAAAATATTTTTGAACACAAACCCTGAAGTGAAAGATATTCACTCCATCCCTTAGCCATTATGCTTTTAAATAAATCTATTCTCACCTCCTTGATAAAGAATCACTCCCTCCTCGAAACCGCCCTTTATTATCTACTGAACTTATAAGATTCAGAGTTACAAATTGTAATCAAATATATTATTTACTGCAAACTTCATGCCATTCTAACGGTAGCAAGTTTTAATGTAAATTTTTTTTTATTAATTTATTATGAATAGGTTATAAATGTTTCTTCAAAAATATTTTGTCTGCAGAAAAAGACTTGGTGGCGAAAAATCCAAAAAAATGCATGAAAATACGAATATTTGAATTTTTTTGGGCTCAGAGCTTTGCTGATCCTTTTTAATAAACGCAGAAAATCAGTACAAAACCTGGTCTTCCCCTCTCTCTTTGACCATCTCGTCAATTTCTTTCAAGAGCAACTTTTTCCGGCTGAGAATGGCTTCGACTTCTGCGTATGTCAGATAAGGTCCAACAGCGCTTCTGATGGTTTCATAGCTCAAACTTCTGATTTTGTTGACAAAAGCGCGGGGAAGTCTCTCGAATAGCAAATTCTTCCTTATTCCGTTCTTTCCGTAGACAAGCTGGTCAATGTAAATTCTTGTGGAGCGGAACGAACGGGAATGGTCGATGAGAACCAGACGCCAGTCTTTGGTGTACTGGATATTCTGCAGGCTGCGATCCGTGTTGGCAATCAGGCTGTCAAACGCTCTTTGCAGATAAATCATTTTCTCAATCTGTTCGGCTTTATCAGCAGGAATCGGGACGTTTTGCTGCGTCCTCTCTAGCTCACTCGTCTCCAGCGTAACCCAAAGCTGAAGTGAGCCTTTCCTTCCTTTATATCTTTTCTCGACTGTGGGAGGAACCATATTCAAGCCCAGGAGTCTATCCATTATGTAAGCAGCCACTTCAGCCTGCCACTTGTCAAAAGTCCCGGCATCGGTACCGCTGGGGCTCTTCCAGACAGCATAGGCTTCGATGTTTCCCTCTTTCAAGAAGAGTCTTTTTGGCTTTGTCACCCCCTGGCCGATGTCTTCAGCGCTAACGACTTTTGCGGACTTCAGGAATCTCTCCCATTTGGGCCTTTCCGCCAGTTCTTCTGGAGTAAATTGGGCTAAAAACTGGAAATCAATTCCTGTGAGAATCACCAAGAAGAAAAACATGATTAATCTTTTCGCCAATTTTCTTCTCCCCTCCAAGATGGGCCTGTCCTTCATTATGACTTTATTGAAAAATTAGCCTGTTCACATTTCTCTGTCAAGCTGTTTTCTATTTTTGGAGCAGGATTTTCCTTGATTGAGGGCATCGTTCTGGATCAGACTACTGCCCCGGAATTTTGGACGCTTTGTTTCATTTCTTGATCGATAAAAAATGATTTTTTTGCAGTCAGTGGATGAAAAATGGATTGACACGGGAAAAATCCCAGGATAATTTCTCAGATCATAAATTTTTTTATCCGTTTTGCGCCGGAACGGCTGACGAACGTCTCTTGGCCGTTCTTCAAATGAATTTTCCACTGTCCTTTGGACCAGGGTACAATTTCTTTAATGGCCTCGAGATTCACTATCGCCGAGCGATGGACGCGGACAAATCGCTCCGGATTTAGCCGGATTTGCAGATGACTCAAGGACTGCAAAACCAGGTAAGAGCTTTTGTCGGTGTGGAAATTGACATAATCTCCAGTGGCCTCGACCCAGTAGATTTCATTAATATCCAACACAACCATCTTTCCTGATTTTTTAACCATGACTTTTTCCAGGTAGGGATTCTCTGAGTGGATATGCTTTATCAAACTTTTGATATTTTCTGCATTTTCTTTTTGCTGGATTCGGATTTTTACTCGCTCCAGGGCGAGGTCAAAGCGCTTCTGGTCAAAAGGCTTCAGAAGATAGTCGACGGCATTGACTTCAAACGCCTCGAGCGCATAACGGTCGTAAGCCGTCGAAAAAATAATAAATGGTATTTCATCTAACATCTTTAACATCTCGAAGCCGTTGATTTCGGGCATTTGGACGTCAAGAAAAAGAAGGTCCGGAGGGCATGTCTGGATGGCTTCCAGAGCCTGGTAGGCATCCTCACACTCAGCCATGACTTCGACTTCAGGATGAGATTTTAGATATTCGCGGATGATTTTCCGCCCCAGCGCTTCGTCATCGATAATTAAAGCTTTAATCCTTAGCTTGTCTTCTCTCCGCTCAATTGCCAGTCGGATGGCTCCTCCTTTGCGGCTTTTGGCAATTCCGTGTTTGACTGCGTTTTCCAGAAGAGGCTGAAGCACCATCGCAGGGAAAAAAACATCCAGCAGTTCTGGGTCAACCTCCTCCAAATAATCCAATTTATTCCCGAACCGAACTTTTTCAATCTCAAGGTAGAGATGAGCAAACTTAAGCTCTGTTTTCAGGGGCATGAGCGTCTTATCCTGGCTGTCGAGAGACATACGGAGCAATCCTGATAACTGGTCAACCATTTTCCTTGCCTGCCGAGGATTTTCTATGACCAGAGCGTTAACGGAATTCAGGGTGTTGAAGAGGAAGTGCGGATGAATCTGGGATTTTAAGGCTTTGAACTTTGCTTCGCTGGCCAAAGCTTTGAGTCTTTCTGCCACAAGCTCTTTCTCTTTGAGTTCCTTGTAAAATTTTATAGAGAAATTCAGGCCAGAAATCATGATGTAGAGAACAACCAACAAGCCCATATTGATTAAAAAAATCTTCCCTTTATAAAAACTAAAACCGAAGATATAGCTCAGAATAGTTATGGCGATAAAAAATCCGATTACAGTGATGACAAAAAAAACGACGATTTCAAGCAGATGGCCTTTTTTCCTGGGCAGGGACTTAATTTTTGGGCTAACAAAAATAAGAGCCAGAAAATTCAAGAGCCAGAGGAAATAAGACAGGCTGAGAGCGATGATTAAAAATTCGAGATACTGGTTGTAGATGTAGCCAAAAATCAATCCAAAAAGAAGCCCAAGGACAGTGCAAATAACCAGCCAGACAAGAGCTTGTTTATGGACTTTTTTCATGGCTGAGGCTTCAATGCCAATCGGAAGTCATCTCAGCTATTCTCTCATAGAGCTTGTTGCTGTTTCAAATGAGTTTTAACTGCTCTTTCTTCAGACGATTTATTTTATTTGCCAATCTGTTCAAAGTCTTTCCTGTCCATTTTTTCCAGAGTAATCTCCCTGATGGTTACATGTTTCATGGGAGAGCCAGGTTTCACTAAAAGCGAAGTGATAGAATCCACTCGTTCGATAATTTTTCCCCAGACGACCTTTCCTGTTTCCAGAGAGAGGAATATCTCTCCTAAATAATAGGAAACTCCATCGGTTGGCAGCTTCATGTTGTTGATGTTGGCGACCATCCTGACGCTGCTGTCGTCGGAACGGAAAGCAAGGATGGCGCAGGGCTCGTCCTTGAAGAGCGTGAGCCCGTGCAGGGAGGCGTAAAAGGGCGCCTGCTTGAAATAGGTGTCCGTGAAAAGTGGAGGAAAATCCATGGGAATAAGAGCGTTTTCCACGGGAAGGCTGGCCGAATCCCCTAAATGGTCGAGCTTCTGATCATAATTATCCAGCCAGGCAATGACATCGAAGGTGTGGGCATCAAAGAGCTTGACCACAAATGTCCAGCCTGCCATTGTCTTCGGGATGGGCGAGAAATCAAAAGGAAACCGGTGGCCAGTAATTTCCTCGTAAGACAATTCATACTGAAAGCCCCTGGTAAAAGGCATGATCTCGTATTCCTTGATTTCTCCCTTGCCCTTCCTGCTCCCTGTCTTGACATACTTCCAGGTAAAACGATAAAACTTCTTGTCCTTCTCCTCGCGGATTGCTTCTTTGGAAAAGTAGCCGTCGAGGATACTCGTCTGGGCCACTCGGCCAGCATCATCCATTTCCAGATAGACGGTTTGGATGTGGTAATAGTCCTTGTCACCGATAGCGTAAGTTTGGGTAAAATGAAATGGCCTCTGAAGTATACTTTTCAGGTCACCTGTCTGGGCCAAACTGAGTGAGAAAAAGACGACCAAGGCGCTGAGTCCAAGGACAAAAAAACTTTGTGTGCTGGCCTTTCTCTTCATTTCTTAACCTCCTTAAGTTTTCTTTCATTGAAATTCTGTTTTTGATTCTTACCATAATTTTTTCTCTCACCGGTAAAATAAGGGACTGGGATAGAGGGAATCAACGAATTTTCTATGAACAGCACTATCAATCGTTTAACAGACACAAATATCGGTCTAAAAATGGAGGTTTGTGCCCTAAATTCATGAATGAGGTAAATAGGAAAGAGAATTAATTTTCTACAAGCATAAAGTCAGCACAAAAATCTTGAAGGATTAGTTATGATATAAAAATTTATCCTGCCATCCAGCAAGGATCGTATCAAATCCTTCGCTTATTTCAATTGAATATCGCTGTCGATCCATTTATTATTTTTATATTCTTGGAGTTTGATGTTGTATCGTTTGACAAACTTGTAGCCTTCATCCGTAGCAACAGCATAAGCTTTCCCATTGTTGAAGAACAATCCCTCCACAGGGATAGATGTCTTGAACTGAGCGATGTTTCTTCCTTCTTCATCGAAGAGGTCAAAAATTGCAAATTCATTTTTGACATAATCTGCGATTACGGCCAACCATCCGTTTTCCAATAGAGTAAAGCATTGATTCAAACTGCTTTCAATTGATGTGAAGCTCTGATAAGCGGGTTTATATTTGGGATATTTTATGAGTTTAAAAAGTTCCTTCCTTAATTCTTCCGGGAATTCTCTTATTGTCTCCGCTACGCTCAATTCCTCTTCGGTGTTCTTTATGTCTTTTTTGCTGACCGGAACCGGATCATATTCCCTCTCGATTTTTTTTATTAGCTTTCCCTGGGGAGAGTAAATATTGATTTCATATTTTTCCGGATATCCGACATAAATGAAATCATTTTCAGCCGACGTCAAAAAAATATACGGCTGAAAAACCACAAGATTTATCATGTTAGCCATTATTTGCAGCCTCGCAGACATATCTCTCCCTGGACTTCCCGAGAGTTCAATTTTCTTTTCGATTCTATGGAGTTCTGCTAAAGTGTTGAATGTTTGATCGAATAATCCCAGAATTGTAATTATGTTTAAAGCATTGGATTCAGGTTTTTGTTCCTCTTTACTTGCCACAATAAAATCCTTTGAATTTAGAAATATATTTTCATAAGCTGATGGCATATTTATCTGTCGCAGGAAATTTCCTTCTTTATTGAAAAAGCAAATCCTCCGGCTGGTGACATCCCCGATGTACAAATTGTCATCTTTATCAAATCTGACGGCGGTCATACTTTGAAACTCTCCCGGGCCCTGGCCTTTTCTGCCGAAGGTGAGCAGGTGTTTTCCTTCAGGATTGTACTTGAGGATTCTAAGATTTCCATGGTCACTCACATAAAAATTGCCATCTCGATCCGTACTGAAACTGATTAAGCCGCTGAACATGTAATTGTCATCTCCTTCAACTTGCCCAATGGAGAGCTCTTCATCAAAAATGATTCTTTTCTTTAATCCGTTCTTTGGAATAGGTTGCCTGGGATTAGAGATAACTTCAACATCACCCTCTTTTTTAATTTTTAATTGCACCTGTTCAGAGTTGTTTCCAGTAAATGATATAAGAAATGAGATAGAGAAGGTTATAAGGATTGTAGGAAGAAAAATTTTTTTTCTCATTTGCTCCCTCCTTGTTGATTCAAGCAGCCTTTCTCTTCACAAGAATCATTTAAGCCAAGATTCCCATATCAAAAGGATATAAGAACATATTTGATTTACAATCCCTTCTCAATCGTGTTTTTTTCATAATATGACATTTCATCAATATGTTGCAATCAAAATAACATGATTTCCTTCGATCTTCACAATTTTCTTCCACAAATCAGAGAATTAGGGATGCCAGATGAATTAAACTCGAAGAATAACAAAGTGGTTTGACCTTTACCCGTGCGGATGCTAAAATTTTTCTATGATTTTTTTTAAAAAAGGAAAACACAATGGACAAACCGGAACTCAATCTTCATTTTAGGCTTATGGCTATCACTTACAAGCTCCGCGATATTTTCACTCCCCCGGAAAAGAGCTTAAGAGAACTGGAAATAAGACCTGGAGCTCATGCGCTCGATTTCGGCTGCGGACCCGGAAGCTATACAATTCCCCTGGCAGAATCTGTGGGTAAATCTGGAAAAGTCTATGCCTTGGATATCCATCCTCTTGCCATCCGGAGCGTCCAGCGCCTGGCATCAAAAAAGCAACTGGCCAATATCGAAACCATTCTCTCGGACTGCAAAACAGGATTGCCAGACAACAGCCTCGATGTCGTTCTCTTCTACGACACACTTCACGATTTAAGCGAACCGGATAAGGTACTGGAAGAGCTGCACCGGGTTTTGAAACCGGATGGAATCCTATCGTTCAGCGATCACCACCTTAAGGAAGAGGCCATAGTGTCCAGGATCACACACAAAGGGCTGTTCAAGCTGCTCGAAAAAGCAGAAAAGACCTGCAGTTTCTCAAAAAACGTATAGATCACGATTCCATTTCTTAGTGAGGAATCCTCATTTCCTCTTTAAGCGCTTTTAACCTCTGGGCTGCAAGCTTATCATCCGGCTTTGGCTCCAAGGTTTTCTCCAAATTTTTTATGGCAAGCTCTCTGTTGAAGGCAAGAAGAATGCTTGTAAAATATCTTTTTATGAGTTATGAGATATGGACTGCAAGCCTTAATTTTGAGAATGAGTGAGGAGAAAAGGAGTGAGCATGGGAAAAGAAGAGATCTTGGCAAGGATGGGAAAGGCTATCATTGAGGGCAATCGAGAACAGGCTCAGGCTCTGGCCAAAGAGGCAATCCAGAAAAAAATGGACCTCAACCAAGTCATAAATAAAGGATATGTCCCCGGAATTCAAAAAGCGGGAGAGCTTTGGGAAAAGGGGGAATATTTTCTGCCCGAGCTCATCACCAGCGCCGAATGCATGAAAGCAGCGATGGAAATACTTCAGCCAGAGCTTGAAAAGGCAAAAATTGCGACAAAATCCCAGGGAAAAGTCGTTATCGGCACGGTCGAAGGCGACATTCACGACATCGGCAAGAATCTTGTGGCATCGATGCTTTCGGCCAACGGGTTTGAGGTCGTCGACCTTGGAGCTGATGTCAAACTGGAAAAATTTGTCGAAAAAGCAATGGAAGAGAAGGCCGATTTCATCTGTCTCTCTGCCCTTTTGACGACAACCATGCTCGGCCAGAAAAGAGTCATCGAAATCCTCAAAGAAAAAAATCTCTCAAATCGGTTTAAAGTTATGGTGGGCGGTGCTCCGGTCAGCCAGAAATGGGCTGAGGACATCGGAGCAGACGGCTATGCGGAAAATGCCATGGCTGCGGTCAAAGCGGCAAAAAGGCTCATCCAAGGATAAAAAAACAATGACTACGAATCCTGAAGTCGTCAAAGGCTTCAAAATCGATTTTGACGAGAAGAGAATCCTGAGGCTTATTGGCTATAAGAAAAAAACCGAAAAGTTAAAAGAGCCGGTCAAAAAGCTCATCAAGGAGGAAAAAAAGAAGCTTGACTTACTTCTTCAGCCTGCGGCCATCTATACCATCGTCGATTATGCCGAAACCAACAAACATCCGATTTTTGACCATGCCGAGAAAGTTGCCCTCTGCATCTGCACCATCGGGCCGAAACTGGAAGAAGAAATCCAAAGCCTCACCAAAAAAAACGAGCTTTTAAGAGCCTTGATTCTGGACGCCTTGGGCTCAGAAGCGGTTGAGGAAGTCGCCATCCAGTCCGATGAAATCATCGCCAGAAAGGCGAGGGAAATGAACCTCTGGCCGAGCAAAAGGTTCAGCCCGGGCTACGGAAAATGGGATATCAAGGATCAGCGATTCGTCTTCCGGATGCTTCCCGGAAAGGACATCGGCGTGAGCTTGAAGGAGTCGTGCATGATGGTGCCACGAAAATCCATATCCTTCAGGATTAATTTTTACAAGGAGAAAAAATTCTCAAGACGAAGACAAAAATCTTAGGAAAGAGCCATGATCAAGACAATCAGACCTAAACTGGAATTTATGAGCAACGAATTTGTCCAAAAGATTATCGACGAAGCTCTGGACATCCTCGAAAAGCAGGGTGTATTTGTCGAAAACAAGGATGCCCTGGAGTTGCTTAAGGACGCAGGGATGAAAGTCGATGATTCAAGCAAAAGAGTCCGGATAACAGCCAAGCTTGTTGAGGATTGCCTTTCGTCTGCGCCTTCAGCAATCAAGCTCTACGATAGAACGGGCCAAAAGGAGTTCATCGTCGGCAAAGATGAAGTCCATTTCAATCCTGGCTCAGCAGCCATCACCATCCTCGACCATGAGACATCCACGCAGCGGAAAGCAACAAACGAAGATTTGGTGAAATTCTATCGCCTGACAGAATGCCTGGAGCACATCCATTTCCAGAGCACAGGAATCGTCAGCAGCGACGTCCCGGATCTCATTTCTGACAGCTACCGGCTCTTCCTCGGCCTCCAGTTTTCGACAAAGCCCTTTGTGACCGGAACGTTCCGGGTCGAAGGGTTCAAGCCCATGCATGATATGCTCGTCGCAGTCAGAGGAAGCGATAAGAAGCTGGCAGAAAAACCCCTGGCTATTTTCGATGCCTGCCCCTCCCCTCCCTTGAAATGGAGTAACCTCACGGCGCAGAGCGTGATCGATTGCGGCCGGGCAGGCATTCCTTCTGAGCTTATTTCCATGGGAATGACAGGAGCAACCTCACCGGTGACGATCGCCGGCACACTTGTCCAGCACGTCGCCGAGAATCTCTCGGGGCTGGTGATTTCTCAGCTCGCAAAAAAAGGCGCGCCGGTTATTTTTGGAGGCTCACCATCCAGCTTCGATATGCGAAAAGGAACAACCCCGATGGGAGCAGTTGAGACGATGATGATCGATGCCGCCTACACCCAGGTCGGAAAATACCTCAATCTTCCAACTCATGCTTATATGGGCTTGAGCGACGCGAAAATCAACGATTCTCAGGCTGGGCTGGAGAGCGGGATCGGAGCTGTGCTGGCAGCCCTTTCCGGTGTCAACATCGTCTCAGGGCCGGGGATGATGAACTTTGAAAGCTGCCAGAGCCTGGAAAAGCTTGTCGTGGATAACGAGATCTGCGCCATGGCTTACAGACTGATCGAGGGAATCTCCCAGCGCGACGAGCCCCTCGCCAAAAACCTCTTTGAAGGATTCACGGCCACCACCCAGTTCCTTTCCTTGCCCCACACAAGGAAGTGGTACAGACAAGAACATACGTTTCCCAGGATTATCGACCGGGAAACCTATGATGCCTGGGTCTCGCTGGGAAAAAAGTCGATTGCGGACCGTGCTGCGGATGAGGTCAAAAGGCTTCTCAAGGAAAAAGAACCTTCCCTTCTTGAAAAAGCGATCGTCGATGAACTCAGGAAGATATTGCTCACGGATGCTAAAAACTATGGAATATCCTCTTTACCCGAACTAAAATACTAATTCCTTAAAAGCAGCCGAACTTTCTTCTCCCTCACAATCAGCTTTCACTTCAATAATTCGCAAATCCCCAAAATTGTCAAAGGAAATGAGATGGTTAACAAAAACAGGAGCTCCAATCCTGATTATCATTTCACCTCATCCGGGGTTTTGAGGGGCTTGAGACCGTTTTCCTCCAGGATTTTATTGAGCTTGGGAATCTCATCTCTAATGAAGGCATTCAGACGGCTCACAAGCTCATCTACGGCCGCAGAATATTCCTTTATCTGCGATAACTCTGTTTCTGTCGGCGCGGCCGGAAAGCCGGCCACGGAACCTCCGACAGTCATGATGAGCTGGCTGAGAGAGCCTCCTCTGAGCGCCATCTCCCTCGAGCCCCTGTATCCAAATCCTTTGGGCTTGATCTCTTCATCTAATGTGCTGAATTTCTCATCAAAATTTTTCACCGCAGTGCGAGCGGCATCCGGCATATTCTCTTTTTTCTCGGTCTCTTTATAAAAATTTGTGAGCTCTCTCCTTATATTGTTCACAGCCGTGACAGATAAGCCCATCCTCTGGGACAGAGTCATGACACCAAGAACAGCTTCGACCTGAGCACTCCTGTCTTTTTCGCTGAACTGGAATCTGGGATCGGGATAGACAACTCCTTTTTGAGCAATCTTTTTCTCACCCAAAGCCAGCTCCACCGTGTATTCGCCAGCAGGAGCAAAGGGAGGAGAGACAAATCCAAAAGGAGAAGGTTTGACTTCTTCCCCTTCTTTTGTCTTGGGCAGATACTGAAGATTCCAGCTTGTGCTTTGAATCCCTTCTCTGGTCAAGAGATTAAGCTGAAAAATCTCTTCGCCTTTCTCGTTTTTGATAAAAATTTTTGGTTTCTCTGTTGGCTTAGTTTTAAAGTAAGTATAGAAGTTCATACCGTAAGTCGGGTTCTTCTCTGAATAATAGATTTTGGTGTAAACCTCGCGCGTTGTCGACATCAAAAATTGGGTTGTCGGCCGCACTGTGAAGAGATGAGCATCAGACCGCAAGACCTCATCGTTCATCTGCTGAAGAAATGAAATGTCATCCAGAATCCAGATTCCTCTGCCGTGCGTCCCGATGATCAGGTCATTTTCGCGGGGATGGACGGCAATATCGCGCACAGCCACTGTCGGCAGATTGTTTTTCAGCGAGAACCAGCTTTCCCCGCCATCGAGCGACGCATAAACTCCAAACTCAGTCCCGACAAAGAGAAGGTTTTTGTTTTTCAGGTCTTCGCGGACAACGTGCACCCATCCAAAAGGCAGGTTGCTTTTGATCGACTTCCAGAATTTGCCATAATCAGTTGTCTTGTAAACATAGGTGTTGTAGTCATCATGGCGGTGGCCGTCAAAAGCTGCGTAAGCTGTCCCTGGATCGAAATGGGAAGCTTCGATCCGCGAGCACCAGATGCTTGGAGGAAGCCCCGGGATATTCTTCACCACATTCTTCCATGTCTTTCCCCCATCACGGGTGATCTGGACATTTCCGTCATCGGTCCCGCACCAGATGGTTCCCTTCTCCACAGGCGATTCGGATATGGTGAGAATGGTGCAGTGGATTTCAGCTCCGGTATTGTCCAGAGTGATTGGACCGCCGGAGTCTTTCTGCTTCTCCGGATTATTCGTGGAGAGGTCCGGGCTGATAATTTCCCAGGAATGTCCGCCGGATTTTGTCTTGAACAGATAATTCCCACCCGTATAAACAGTCTTGGGATCATGAGGAGAGATGGAGATGGGTGAATTCCAGTTAAAGCGGTAAGGGGGCTCGTTAAGCGTCGCTTGAGGCCTGATGTATTTGCTCCTCTTGATCCTTAAATCATAACGGCTGAGCCCGTTCATCTGGTAATTGCTGTAGATGGTGTTGGAATCGGACGGATCAACCTGAGCATAGAAACCATCTCCCCCGCCTATCATCAGCCAGTCGTCATTGGCTATTCCCATTGAATCCAGGGTTGCGCTCGGGCCTCCCCAGAGCCCGTTATCCTGCAGGCCGCAGTAAACAAAATAAGGATTTCTCATATCAAACCCAATCTGGTAAACCTCGGCCAGGGTCATGTTCTGGACAGCATACCAATTCTTCCCGCCGTCATAGGTGATGTCGATTCCGCCGTCGTTGCCGTCGATGAGGTGAAGCGGGTTCGACGGGTCTATCCAGAGCGCATGGTGGTCAGGATGCGTTCCCGCTGAAATAACCCTGAACTTTTTCCCCATATCTTCCGATCGGTAGCAGCCCCCGGAAAAGACATAGACAACCTTATCATCGTTGGGATCGACGCGAATCTGGCTGTAGTAAAAAGGCCGGAAATTGACCATGGTGTAAGTTTTGTTGTCGCATGTCCTCTGCCAGCTCTGGCCTTTATCCTCCGAACGCCAGATTCCGCCGTCCTTGTGCTCGATCAAGGCGTAGACAACATTGGGATTGTTCCGCGAGACATCGACTCCAATCCTTCCCATGACACTTTCTGGAAGGTCTTTGGTCAGCTTTGTCCATGTCTCACCTCCGTCAATTGTCTTATACAACCCGCTTCCCGGCCCTCCGCTCGAAAAATAATAGGGCAACCGGCGGTGCTCATAGGCCGCCGCATAGAGAATCAGGCTGTCCGAAGGGTCAATGGCCAGGTCGGCAAATCCCGTGTTTTCATCAATATAAAGGATTTTTTTCCAGGTTTTGCCGCCGTCAACAGTCTTGTAGATGCCGCGCTCCTGGTTAGGTCCCCAGAGATGTCCCATGGCTGCCACATAGACGATGTTCGGGTCTCCGGGATTGATGACGATCCGGCTGATATGCCGGGTTTCTTTGAGTCCCATATTCTGCCAGGTCTTACCGCCATCCGTGGATTTGTAAACACCGTCTCCGATGGTGACGCTGTTCCGGCATGTAGCCTCTCCTGTCCCGACCCAGACGATATCCGGGTGGGATTGAGAGACGGCAATATCACCCACAGAGACCGTGTTTTCTTTCTCGAAAACCGGCTGCCAGGTGATGCCGTTATTCTCAGATTTCCAGACGCCGCTCGGGCCTATGGCCGCATAAATCGTCCAGGGTTGCTTCTCAACCACATCGATATCGACTGTGCGTCCGCCCATAGGCGCAGGCCCGATGCATCTCCAGGAGAGTTTCTCGAAGAGATTGCCGATTTTCTCGGCGCTCTGGCCGTAGACATAAGGCAACAGACAAACGAAACTAAAAAGAACCACAACGACTGCAAAAAACTTATGTTTTGTCATCGTTCCTCCTTCCTGAAAATTTAAGGCATTTTATTTTATCCAATGTATCCAGAAAAAGAAAATTGAAAAAAATTTCTTGAAAATTTCTTTGGAATGGAAGCATCTTTTTTTCCGTGATGAGAAAAGAGATTTGATAGAGAGAGGAATGGAGGCGCTGGTTTCCATCCCTCC